>CAZZWN010000020.1:10422-23864 GCA_964657765.1 uncultured Acetobacteraceae bacterium | reverse complement strand
GCGGTCGACGCGACCTCGATCTGGGACGAGCGCTACGAGAAGGGCGAGCATGTCGGGTCGAAGGAGGTCATCGAGGGCGACCCGATCGACTATACCCAGCACAAGTTCCTGTACCAGTACGCCATCGCCAAGCCGCTGACCGGTTCGCTGGACGGCTGGTCGGTCGACAGCATCGCCAAGCAGTTCTTCAACCCGGCGCCGGCCCGTGTGCTGGCCATCGGCTCCGGCATGGCGTTCCTGGAGGAGTACCTGGTCGCCAACGGCTACGCCCAGCATGTCACGGCCTACGAGATGTCCCGCACCGCCATCGAGGCGGCGCGGGCGCGGGTGGCGGACAAGGACTATGCCGCCAGGCTCGACCTGCGCTGCGGCGATGTGCTGACGGAGGACCTCCCCACCGCCGGATACGACGCCGTGTTCGTGCAGGCCGCGATCCACCACTTCGATAAGATCGAGGAGATGTACGCCCTGATGCACCGGGTGCTGAAGCCCGGCGGCGTGCTGTGGTTCGACGAATATATCGGCCCCGACCACCATATGTACGAGCCCGAGGTGCTGGCGATCATGGACGAGGTGAACGACTGCCTCGCGCCGAAATACCGCTGGGACGTGCTGGCGAAGCACACCCGCACCATGGTGCCGCGGCCGTCGCTCGAGTTCATGATGGGGCACGACCCGAGCGAGGGCGTGCACGCGTCGCGCATCCTGCCATTGACCTACCAGTGGTTCGACGTGATCCATCGGCAGGACTATGGCGGCACGATCATGCGGCCGTTCTTCACCGGCATCCTGCCGAACTTCGACTGGGCTGACCCGGCGGACCAGACGATCGCACGGCTGATCATCCTGATCGAGCAGATGCTGACCCGGACCGGCGTGCTGCCGAACTATCACACTGCGGTTGTCGGACGCCGCCGCGAACAGCCGCTGCCGCCGCTGACGGCCGAGGAGGAGCATCGGATCAACTATTCCAACTGGCCCGGCCTCGTGCCGAAGACAGTGCCGAAGCCGGCCTCCGGCCGGTTGGCGCGGCTGCTGCAGGGTATTCGGGGCGGCTGAATTTGCCAGGCAGCGTCTGAGTCCGTCGAAGTTGGCCTGCATCTTGCAGGCTATGCTGTACCCATCCAGGCTCTGGGTCACGGACAAGGAAGCACGTCGTGCAACAATTGGAAGCCGCCACTACGCTCAGCCCGGCCAGCGCGGCTGACGATGCCGCCGCCTTGCTCGCGCTGGTGCATGAAAGCCGCGCACGCGCCGTCCAGGACCCGTTCGGCAACCCGGTGCTCGCTGCGGCGCTCGCCATCAGCCGGCAGTTGGACGAGGGCCGGCTGAACGAGGCGCAGCTGGCCGGCCTCGTGGCGTTCCTGCGCGATGCCGCGGCGACGGACCGGGCAGGGCGGCTCGCGGAGTATGTCGGCGGCACCGATGCGGCTGCGTCGCTCGCGGCGCTGGCCCGGCTCGCCGCGCGCCTGGTCCGGCCGAACCCGGAGGATAGCGCACTGCCGCTCCGCGAGGTGCGCGCCCTGATCGAGCGGCCGCGCTATGCCTGCGTTTTCACGGCGCACCCCACCTTCGCCGCCGCGCCCGAGGTGTATTCGATCATCGCAGCCCTCGCGAGCGGCGAGCCGGCCAGCCCGTACCCGCCGTCGCACCGCCCGCCGAAGCCCACGCTCGAGGACGAGTTCGACGCGGCCAACACCGCCATCTCGCACGGGCGGGACGCGGTCGACGCGCTGTGCGGGGCAATGCTCGACGCCGTCAGCGCGGCATTTCCCAAGACCTGGACCGGGCTCAACCCGGCGCCTGTGGTGCTGGCGTCCTGGGTGGGCCTCGATACCGACGGACGCACAGACATCGGATGGTGGGACAGCCTGCGCCTGCGCCTGCGCATGAAGCGCCTGGGCCTTGCGCGGCTTGCGGCGGGGATCGCGGAGGTCCCGGGCACCGCGACCCTCAATGCGCGGCTGCATGAGGCGGTCGCGGCGGTGGACATGCAGATTGCCCTCGCGCCGTCCGGCCCCGACCCAGCCGCAGTGGAACCGTTCGCCCGCGCGATGATCGAAAGCCGCGACCGCGCGCTGTTGTCGCCGGAGCCGCTGCTACCGCTGTTCGCGGCCGCCATTGCCGGGGCGGACCATGCGACGCAGCGGACCCTGTGCATCGCGCGCGCCGGTGTCATGGCACACGGGTTGTGCCTGGCGCAGACGCATTTCCGGCTGAATGCGGCGCAGGTGCACAATGCGGCGCGCCTTCGCCTCGGCCTTGACGAGCCGCCGGCGGACCGGTCGCGGCGGCGCACGCTGCTGGCCGGCATGGACGACGCGCTCGACGCCATGCGGACGCAGCCGGTCGACTTCGGCGCCCTGCTCGCCGAGCAGTCCTCGGCGATGCGGCTGATGATGCTGGTCGCGCAGATTTCCAAGCATGTGGACCGGCACACCCCGGCGCGGTTCCTGATTGCCGAGACCCGCAGCGGCTACACCCTGTTGGCGGCGCTCTGGATGGCGCGGCTTTGCGGCGTCGAGCGCCATATCGAGATCAGCCCGCTGTTCGAGACCGCCGACGCGTTGGAAGAGGGCGTGCGCGTGCTGGACGAGGCGCTGCGCTCGCCGCACTACCGCGACTATGTGCGCGGGATCGGCCGGGTGTGCCTGCAGTTCGGCTATTCCGACTCCGGCCGCTACCTAGGGCAACTTCCGGGGAGCTACTTGGTGGAGCGGCTCAAGCTGCGCCTGGTGGACGCGCTCGCGCGGCACGGGCTGGGCGACGTCGAGGTCGTGCTGTTCGACACCCATGGCGAGAGCATCGGCCGCGGCGCGCATCCCGGCTCGCTTGCCGACCGCTTCGCCTATCTTTCGCCGCCGGTGGCGCGGGTGGCGCTGTCCACCGGCGGTTTGCGCATTCGCGAGGAAAGCAGCTTTCAGGGCGGCGATGGCTATTTGCTGTTCGGCACCCCGGCGCTGGCACTCGCGACCATCGCCCGAGTGGCGGAGCACGCGTTCCAGACCGCCCCCACGCAGCCGGACCCGGTCTATGCGGAGAGCGACTACGCGGCCGGGTTCTTCGCCACGGCGTCGAACGCGATGCAGGAGCTGGTGGAGGATCCTGGCTATGCCGCCCTGCTCGGCGCGTTCGGTCCGGCGTTGCTCGACACGACGGGCTCGCGACCCAGCGCGCGGCAGAACGACGCCGGCGGGCCGACCGTCATTCGTCATCCGCGCGAGCTGCGGGCGATCCCGAACAATGCCATCCTGCAGCAGCTCGGGTGGTGCGCGAACGTGATGCACGGGCTAGGTGAGGCTGCGGGGCGGGACCCGGAGCTGTTCACGGAACTGCGGCAGAGCAGCCGGCGCTTCCGGCGTGCGCTGGAGCTGGTGGAGCACGCGGCCCGGCACTCCGACCTCGATGTGCTGCGGGCGACGGTGTCGATGCTCGATCCTGGTTCGTGGCTGGACCGGGCGGCGCATGCGCGGCTGCCGGGCCGGGCGGTGCAGCTCGCCGAGGTGGCGGAGGCGCTGGTTGGGCTGGGGCTTTGGGTGCCGATGCAGGGGACGATGCGGCAGGCGCAGGCGGACCAGGTGCGGCTGCGGCGGGCTTGGCCGGAGCTGCCGCACATGAGCGACCGCGAGACGTTGCTGCACGCATTGCGGCTCGCGATGATCGGGCGGTTGTGGCTGTTGGCGGTGCAGGTGCCGGACTTCTCGCCGCGGCACAGCGCGACGCCGGAGGGGGTGCGGGCACGTCTGCTGCGGCTGGATGTGATCGCGACGCTCGATTTGCTGACGGCGGTGTTTCCGCGCGAGAGCGGGGCTGCGGTTGAACGCGATTTCGGCGAGCCGGCGGGGCCTGGCGCCAATGTGTCCTATGCCGGCGAGCATGAACGAATATTTGAGCCGATGCGGCGGCTGTTTGGCCTGACCCGCGAGATCACCGCCGCGTTGTCGCATGAGGTTGGCGCGTTCGGTTGAGCTGCGCCCAGCCGACGGCAATAGCGGCGGGGACAGGCGAGACATGAATTTCGATAAGATGGCGCAATCCGTCGCCCGTGCTGCCGGGCGTCCGGCGGCGTTCATCGGCGCATTGGCGCTCGTGGTGATATGGGCGATTTGCGGGCCGATCTTTGGTTACAGCGATACGTGGCAACTGGTGATCAACACCGGCACGACGATCATCACCTTCCTGATGGTGTTCCTGATTCAGAGCACGCAGAACCGCGACACGGACGCGCTGCAGGTGAAGATCGACGAGCTGATCCGGGTGTCGGAGGGTGCGCGGCTGGCGCTGTTGAACCTGGAGGAGATAAAATCGGGCGATTTGAATAAGCTTAAGGAGGAGTTCATCGAGCTGGGACGCAAGCACAAGCTGACGGACTAGTGTTCGGACCTAGACGGAGAAGGTACGTTGCATCAGAGCACTAGTCCGTTTGCGACCCATTTTTTGAGTGTTCCATCCTGCTGCAGCTTGCGCAACAACAGGATCGGAGTAGTTCAGGAATTAAAATATTGACTACTTACCTGTGGTAAGGTGTGTGGCGATATTGCTGAAACTGGTCTTGAGACCGGTCCCAAATGTAGCCACACTTGCCACTAGAATTGTTGCAATCAAGGCTGCCATGATACCGTACTCCACGGCGGTGACGCCTCGCTTACCTAAACGCACGATAGTCCAAGAACATATATAGTTAGGCATCTTTCATACTTTCTTATGGATTGCGATCATACAAAACCGGGATTTTTAGCCGGGCACTTGACACCACTTCCGCGGCAGCAACCTGCACCCGGAGATATAGATACGAGGCGTGAACGAATAATTAAGAGACATGTATCAAAATTGTGTAAGGGTTTTTTATCGAGGTTGCAATGAAAATCTCGGCCGATCTCACTCTTGAGACACCAGGGGCGTAATGACCGTTTTCTACCTAATGTTTGCGATGACCGCGGGCCTCAGGTCGAAATTTCGCTGTGACGATCCTGGACGCGACCGCACCATGGTCACTTCGGCAAGCTGCCGATCATTCGGGTTCACTACGCCGGCGCAGCGGGCAGCATGCACCTGCTAGCCGCGCCTTTTGCCGATAATCTCCTAGAATAGAACTCATGACAGCGTCATGGCCGCAAAGGCCCTCGTCTCGATATGACCTTGAACTCTTTCCTCTGCCTGGAGCAGACCGCTAGGCTCTGTCCAGTCCCAACAACTTTGGGTTGCTGGATCGGCGTTGAAGCAACGTCATTCGGGTCATGACCCTTGGGCCGGACGACAAAGCCGCCCCGTCACTACGGAGCAAGGCATAGCAACCTAAACGCCCTTCCCGATTTCAGCGAGAAAAGGCCAAAACACGCCTCGATTACGCGATTCTGGGTTGCCCAACACCGCAGCCTCAGCACAAACTACAACTAATAACGCCATTAAAGGCGCAATTCGAACGGGAGGCGACGACGCGACGCTTGCTGATTTTGGCCCTCATCGGCCTCGCAACCCACGCCCATGCGCAAGACGCGCCGGACGGCGCCAAGCTGTTCGCCCGGCAATGCGGCACCTGCCACTCCCTCGTCGCCGGCGAGACCCGCCAGGGCCCCAACCTAGCCAGCGTGTATGGCCGCAAGGCCGGCAGCGTGCCGGGCTACAACTATTCCCCCGGCTTCGCCGACGCGGACTGGAACTGGGACGAGGCGCATCTCGACCCCTACCTCACCAACCCACAGGCGGTCATCAAGGGCGGCGTCATGGGCTACCGCCAGGCCAAGCCCGAGATACGCGGGGCGATCATCGCCTACCTGAAGGAGCAGCACTGAATGGCCAAGCCGATCCACTCGATGATCCGCGTGCTGGACGAAGGCCGGGCCGTCGCGTTCTACCGCGCCGCCATGGGCCTCGAGATCGTGGACCGCTACCCGTTCGACAACTTCACCTTGATCTACATGCGCGATGCGGAAAGCAGCTTTGAGGTCGAGCTGACGGTGAACCACGGCCGGACCGAGCCGTACAACCTCGGCGACGGCTATGGGCATCTCGCGGTCGTGGTCGACGACCTCGATGCGGCGCGGACGAAGATGTCGGTGGCCGGCGCGACGCCGGGCCCGATCCGCGAGCTGGAACGGGAGGGCGCGCTGCTAGGACGTTTCTTTTTTGTAAAGGACCCCGACGGGTATAGCATCGAGGTGCTGCAGCGGCACGGACGCTTCGGCTAAATGAATAGAAACCACGGAGGAGCTTCCTTATGAGAGAGATCGACCGCCGCTCGCAGTTCAGCCGGCGCAACTTCCTGCGCACCACCGGCGTCGCAGTCCCGGCCGCCATCGTTGCCGGCGCCAGCATCAGCGCCGACGCTGCCTGGGCGCAAGCGGCGAAGGCCATCGCGCCGCACGACATGGCGACACTGGTGAAGGTATCGCGCGATATATTCCCGCATGATCACGTCGGCGACGTGTTCTACGTCCGCGCCGTCACCCCGTGGGACGTGAAGGCCGGGAAGGACGAGGCGATGAAGTCCATGATCGCCGAGGGCGTCGCCCGCCTGGACCAGGACGCGCAGGAGCGCTTCCACAGCAACTACATGAGCGTTGCCTGGGAGGCGGACCGCGTCATCCTGCTGCGTGGCATCGAGCACACCAAGTTCTTCCGCAGCCTGCGGTCCGACCTCGTTATTTCCCTGTATAACCAGCCGGAGCTTTGGCCGAAGTTCGGCTACGAGGGCTCGTCCGCCGAGCATGGCGGCTATTTGGCCCGCGGCTTCAACGACATCAATTGGCTGCCGACGGCTTAGGGGAGCGGGCAAATGGCACAATTCGACCTGAACGACGACAGCGTCGTCGTCATCATCGGTTCCGGCGCCGGCGGCGGCACCCTCGGCAACGAACTGGCGCAGAAGGGCATCAAGACGGTCATCCTCGAAGCCGGGGACCGCTACGAGACGTCGGACTTCGTGAACGACGAGTGGGAAAGCTTCACGCAGCTCGCCTGGAAGGATATGCGGACCACGTCCGGCACCTGGCGCGTCGGTAAGGACTTCCCGAACTTGCCGGCCTGGATCGTGAAGGCGGTCGGCGGCTCCACGGTGCACTGGGCCGGCGCGTCGCTGCGCTTCGAGGAGCACGAGTTCAAGACCCGCACGCATTACGGCGCGCTGCCGGGCGCCAACCTGCTGGACTGGCCGATCACCCTCGACGAGCTCGCGCCCTACTACACCAAGGCCGAGTATAAGATGGGCGTGACCCGCACCAACGGCATCCCGGGGCTGCCGGGCAACAACAACTTCCGCGTCATGGAGGCCGGGGCCAAGAAGATCGGCTACAAGGAGGTCCATACCGGGCGCATGGCGATCAACAGCCAGCCGCGCGACGGCCGCGGCTCCTGCCAGCAGATCGGCTTCTGCTTCCAGGGCTGCAAGTCCGGCGCGAAGTGGTCGACGCTATACACGGAAATTCCCAAGGGCGAGGACACCGGCAAGCTCGAGGTGCGGCCCAACAGCCAAGTGGTGAAAATCGAGCACGACGCGCAGGGCAAGGTGACCGGCGTCGTCTACGCAAGCCCGGACGGCGCGCTGCATAAGCAGAAAGCGCGCGTGGTCGCCGTCGCCGGCAACTCGATCGAAAGCCCGCGTTTGTTGCTCAACAGCGCTTCGAGCATGTTCCCCGATGGCCTGGCAAACAGCAGCGGGCAGGTCGGCCGCAACTACATGCGGCACATGACCGGCAACGTCTACGGCATCTTCGACAAGCCGGTGCACATGTATCGCGGCACCACCATGGCCGGCATCATCCGCGACGAATCTCGCCACGACACCAGCCGGGGCTTCGTCGGCGGCTACGAGATGGAGACGGTCTCGCTCGGCGTGCCGTTCATGGCGGCGTTCATGGACCCCGGCGCATGGGGCCGCAGCTTCACCAGCGCCATGGACGACTACAGCAACATGGCCGGCATGTGGCTGATCGGCGAGGACATGGCGCGGGAGACCAACCGCATCACGCTCGACCCGGTGGCGAAGGACAAGCTGGGCCTGCCGGTCGCCAGCGTGCACTTCGACGACCATCCAAACGACATCGCGATGCGGGCGCATGCGGTGCAGCAGGGCTCGGCGATATATTCGGCGGTGGGCGCGACCCGGCTGATCCCGACGCCGCCCTATCCGAGCACGCACAACATGGGCACCAACCGCATGAGCGAGAAGGCGCGGGACGGCGTGATCAACAAGTTCGGGCAGACGCACGACATCAAGAACCTGTTCGTGTCGGACGGCAGCCAGTTCACCAGCGGCGCCGCCTGCAACCCGACGCTCACCATCGTGTCGCTGGCGATCCGCCAGGCCGACACCATGGCCCGGATGATGGAACAACGCGAGATCTGACCGGCGCACACGGCGACGGCGTCCTGGTCGCAGGCGCCGTCGTCCGCGCGGCCGGGATTTAAGGCACCAACTCGGCGAGTTTCAGCAGCAACGCGCAGCGGACGTTGCGGTCGGCGAAATCCTTCCACGCCGTGCGGTGCGCCAACTCCCGCCATTTGTGGATCGCCGTCGGGTTCATGGTTTTCGCGGCGATGCCCACCTTGGCATAGACCGCAGCCAGGTCCTCGTCGTCCCGCCGCGCCGCCTGCATGGCGAACGCCTCCTGCTCCTGGCCAGCCTCTTCGATTGCCCGCTGCTGCGTGGGCGTCAGGCTATCGAACACCTGCTTGCTCATCAGCAACGGCTCGAGCATGAACCAGAAGCTGCCGGTGCGCCCGGTGGTGACGGCCTTGCTGATCCGCTCCAGCCGAAACGAGATCAGGCTGGTCGAGGAGGTCACCGCAGCGTCGAGCGAGCCCGCCTGCATGGCGGCGTGGATTTCGTCGCTGGGGAGCGTGCCGATGATCCCGCCCGCTGCCCTCAGCATGATGTCCATCTCGCGTGAGCCGCCGCGGATCTTGAGGCCCCTCACGTCGTTCGGCTGCACGACGAACGAGTTGCGGGATGCGATGCCCCCAGCCTGCCAGATCCAGGTGACGATGCGGATGCCGTATTGATCGAGCAGGTTGGTGAGTTCGCGCCCAACCGGCTTGCCTTTCCAGGCCAAGCCCTGCTCATAGGTGGTGACCAGGCATGGCATCAGCCCGATATTCACCTCGATCATCTCGTTGCCGGCATAGGCGAGTGGATAGAGGGAGAAGTCGAGCTCGCCGCGGCTGAGGGCTGTGAACTGCTTCACCGTCTTCATCAGGGATGACGCTGGGTAGATCTCGAAAGCCAGCTCGCCATGGGTGCGCCGCTGCACGTCGGCCGCGAAACGTCGCACCAGGCGGTCGCGGAAGTCGCCTTGGTTGTTGACGGTGCCGCCCGGGAACTGGTGGCTGATCGTGAGCACGCGGGAGGCGACGCTGGCGCTGGCCCGGCGGCCGATCAACGCTGGTGCGGCCAATAGCGAACCAAGGGCCGCACGGCGGGTAGCAGACATCATGGCCTCCGTAGGACGACGCTCTATACTATATCTCCCGGATACCCCGCGCTAAAAACCGGTGCAAGCGTCATCGATACGCGCCACCGATGCTCGTTTCTGGCCTGGTCGTTGAGCTTAGGACGATACATTCTGCGCCAAGCGGGGCCGGCCGCCTTATACGACTTGGCCGACCCCCATCAGCCATTTGGATGACGCGATTTAAGCTAGGCCAATCCTCACTTTTGAACGCCGCTATCTTGTCCGGTCGTATTTCCCGGGACAAGAGTGGCCGGCGTATCGGTCTTGCCGAGCACATTTTGCCCAGCCGCGTCACGCAGGGCGCGGTCGCCGGCGGTATCGGCAGACGGCGTGCCGGGCGGCGCAACGCCTTGCGGCGTCGTCGGCTGCGTGACGCTGGCGCCGACGCCGCCACCCTGGCCACTGCCCGCGGCTGGCGCTTGCGCAGTGGCGGGCGAAGGGCTCAGGGTTAGGAGGCCCAGAAAACCCAGTGCCGGCGCGGCCAAAATTACTATTCGCATTGTTTCCTCCTTGAATGCCGTTCAGACAGTAACGGCATTGTGCGGTTTCGGTTTGGCGGGCAGACGCCGACGCGCAACACGGTGCGTTCGATCGTATGCAATTATATTGTGCTCAATTAAGATTCGGCGTAGCAGAGCGTGGCTCGATAGCAAAGAGGAACGCCCATGTTTAAGAAGATTGCAGGTCTCGGACTCGCCGCCACGCTCATCGCCAGCGCCGCCTGGGCGCAGGAGGCGCCGATGACCATCACCCGCGGCACCATCGGCAGCTTCGCCGGCCAGACGCTGGAGACCAAGGCCCGCAATGGCCAGACCGTCCCGGTGGCGTTTACGGACAAGACGAAGGTGCTGGTCGCGAACACCGCAAGCCTGTCGGATGTGCAGCCGAATTCGTATGTCGGCATCGCGGCGGCGCCGCAGCCGGACGGCACGCTGAAGGCGCTCGAAGTCACGATCTTCGACGAGAGCCTGCGCGGCACCGGCGACGGCCATTATGGCTGGGACCTGACGGGCGGCAACACCATGACCAACGGCGCCGTCGGCAGCGTGCAGACCACCAACGGACGCACGATGGTCATCGACTATAAGGGCGGCAACAAGACGGTCGTGGTGCCGGACGACGTTCCCGTCGTGACCATCAAGCCCGCCGACAATGCCGTGCTGCTGCCCGGCGCGCGCGTGGTGGTGTTCAGCCCCAAGGGCGCTCCGACCGTCACCGCCAACGCCGTGATCGCCGGGGCGAACGGCACCGTCCCGCCGATGTAGGAAAGCGAGAGCAGCATGAGCGCCGTCCAGCCTGCCCCAACCCAGCACGATCAGATCGCGGTGATGGTCATCCACCCGCTCGTGGTGCGCGTGACGCATTGGCTCAACGCCGTCGCGATCGTGTGCATGATCATGAGCGGCTGGCAGATCTATAACGCCAGCCCGCTGTTCGGCTTCAGCTTTCCGCGCTGGGCCACGTTGGGCGGCTGGCTGGGCGGCGCCATCGCCTGGCATCTCGCGGCGATGTGGCTGCTGGCGGCGAGCGGCCTCGTGTATCTCGCCTATGGCATCGCCGGGCGGCACTTCATGCGCAGCTTCTTGCCGATCCGCCCGCGCGACGTATGGCGGGACCTCAAGGAAGCGCTGGCATTTCGCCTGGTGCACAAGCTGGGCGCCTACAACGCGGTGCAGCGGCTGTTCTACATTGTGGTGCTGCTGCTCGCGGTGCTGGCGGTGCTTTCCGGGCTAGGCCTTTGGAAACCAGTACAATTCCAAACGATGGTCGGCCTGGTTGGCGGTTACGAAGTGGTCCGGCGCATCCACTTCGTCGCCATGGCGGGCATCGTCGGCTTCCTGGTCGTGCATTTGGCGCTGGTGGCGATCGTTCCCAGCACGTTATGGGCAATGATCACCGGCCGCGCCCGGGTCGAGGCGAGCCCCGAGGAACTGCAGCCATGATCGATCGCAAGGCTCCGGAATTGGTGCGGCCCAAGCTGGTGCAGGTGGACCGCCGACGGCTGTTGCGGTCCGGCCTGTCGCTTGGGGCGCTGACGATGCTGACCGGCTGCAACCTTTCCGACGGGGATGCGGTGGACAAGGCGCTGTGGGCAGTGTCGCGGTTCAACGACCGGGTGCAGGCGTGGCTGTTCGACCCGAACCGCCTCGCGCCGACCTACACGGCCGCCGAGATCACCGACCCGTTCCCGTTCAATGCCTACTACCCCGAGGACAACACCCCCGAGGTGGACGGCGACACCTGGAAGCTCGAAGTATCCGGCCTCGTGCAGGACAAGACGCCCTGGACCATGGAAAAGCTGCGCGCCATGCCGCAGGCCAGCCAGATCACCCGGCATATCTGCATCGAGGGCTGGAGCGCCATCGGCGAGTGGTCCGGCGTGCCGCTCCGCAGCGTTCTCGAGCGCGTTGGGGCGGATACGCGGGCGCATTACGTCGGCTTCAAATGCGCCGACCGTTATTACAGCAGCATCGACATGGCGACGGCGCTGCATCCGCAGACGATCCTCGCCACCGATTTCCGCGGCGCGCCGTTGCCGGACAAGTATGGGTTTCCGTTGAAGCTTCGGGTTCCGACCAAGCTCGGCTTTAAAAATCCCAAGCACATCAACGCAATGTTCGTGACCAATGACAATCCCGGCGGATGGTGGGAAGATCAGGGCTACAACTGGTTCAGCGGGTCATAGGTGGCATGGCGGCAACGGCGCAAGCGGAGCCTCAGGCGGGCAACGATCTCGACCTGGAAGCACAGCTTTGCTTTACGCTGTATTCGACGACCCTGGCGCTCGGCAAGGCCTATGCGCCGATCCTTGCCGAATTGCGGCTGACCTATCCGCAGTATCTGGCGATGCTGGTGCTGTGGCGGGAGGACGGCCTCACCGTCCGCGCCCTTGGCGAGCGGCTGCACCTCGACTCCGGCACCCTTACGCCCATGCTGCAGCGCATGGAGCAGGCCGGCCTCGTCCGCCGCACTCGCGACAAGCGGGACGAACGCCTGGTCCGCACCGAGCTGACCGAGGCCGGGCGCGGGTTGCGGGAGCGGGCGTTGCACGTGCCCTGCACGATTGCCGGGGCGATGGGCCTGTCGGCCCGGCAGGTCGTGCAGGTCAAGGACGATGTGGAGCGGATCAGGCGGTCGCTGGAGGCTGCGGCTGTTTCCGAGCAATCAGCGTCGGGCTGATTAGCCCAGCTTCGTCGATGCCGGGTTGGCGTCCTTCACCCGCAGGATGATCCCCATGGGGGTGGTCGGGTGATGGGTCGGTTTGGTGATGCCGAAGCAGCCGTCATTGCGAGCCGATTTCGGCGCGGCAATCCAGCGCCGCATAGACGGGGCTCTGCTTTTCTGGCCCGGGATCGCCGCGTCCTGTTCGGCCGCAAGCTGCTCCTTCGTAATCGTCCCAGCGTCGAAATGCTCGATCGTGTCCTGGATTATCCGCGCCAGACCGCGACGCGTGCTGCCCCCTGGATGCGGTCGTCCACCGGGTCCGGGCGCGGCAGCTCATCGTTCCGGCCGATCTCGGCCACGATCAGGGCGTCCGGCGCGATCCATCCGGCGGCATGCAGGGCTACGAGCGCCGGGCCAACCAGATCCAGGCCGTAAGGCGGATCAAGGAACAACAGTTTGCAGGCCTGCCCCGCCGGGGGACGGCGCGCGTCGGCCGCCAGCACCGTGCACTGCGCCTCCGCCCGGCAGGCCGCCACATTGGCATGCAGCACGCCCAGCGCCGCACGGCCGTTCTCGATGAACGTGGCGTGGCCCGCTCCGCGCGACAGCGCCTCCAGCCCCAGCGCGCCGGTGCCGGCGAAGACGTCCAGCACCCGGACGCCCTCCACCGCCGTTCGTCCGGCCCAGGGCGCATGCATCAGCCGGTCGAACAACGCCTGGCGCACCCGGTCGGCGGTCGGCCGCGTCGCCTCGCCGGGCGGTGCGGCCAAGGCGCGGCCACGCCAGGCGCCGGCGATAATCCGCATCGGTCAGGCCTGGCCCCGCTTG
>CAZZWN010000020.1:0-10412 GCA_964657765.1 uncultured Acetobacteraceae bacterium | reverse complement strand
GGCGCCCTCAGGCTTCGCCACGTCCGCAAGCTGTTCGCGCAGCACCTTGCCGGTGATCTCGTCCGCCGCCCCGCGTTCGAGGTTGCCGAGCTGGAACGGGCCATAGGCGACGCGGATCAGCCGGGTGACCTGCAGGCCCAGATGCGCCATGACCTTGCGCACCTCCCGGTTGCGGCCCTCCCGAAGTGCCACGCTCAGCCAGGCGTTGGTCCCGGTGCGGGCGTCGAGCATCGCCTCGATCGGGCCGTAGCGCACGCCCTCGACGGTCACGCCCCGCACTAGGCTGCCCAGCGCCTTGTTGTCGATCGCGCCGTAGACGCGCACCCGGTAGCGCCGGGTCCAGCCATTGGCCGGCAGTTCCAGCCGCCGGGCGAGCGCGCCGTCGTTGGTGAGCAGCAGCAGCCCCTCGCTGTTGAGGTCGAGCCGGCCGACACTGACGACCCGGGGCAGCCCGGGCGGCAGCTTGTCGAACACAGTGGGGCGGCCCTGCGGATCGCGATGCGTCGTGACCAGGCCCTCGGGCTTGTGATAGCGCCAGAGCCGGGTGCGGTCGGGCGCGTCGACCACGGCGCCACGCACCTGCACGATGTCGCTGGGGTCGATGAAGGTGGCGGGATGCGTGACTACGACGCCGTTCACCATGACGACGCCGTCGGCCAGCAGCTTTTCGGCGTCGCGGCGGCTGGCGATGCCGGCGCGGGCAAGCCACTTCGCAATCCGCTCGCCGCGGCCGGCGTCCGCCTCGCTGACCCCCGTGTCGCCGGTCTCCTCGGTCATCCCCCCGCCGCCGCGACCAGGGCGTTGAAGATGCGCTTGTCGCCGGGGTCGATCAGGAACTCCGGGTGCCACTGCACGCCGAGGCAGAAGCCGTAGCGCGCATCCTCGATCCCCTCGACCACGCCGTCGGGCGCCGTCGCATTCACGACGGCGAAGCGTCCGGCGTCGCGGATCGCCTGATGGTGGGCGGAGTTCACCCGCATGGACGTGGCGCCCACGACCCGGTGCAGCAGCGTGCCCGGCACGATCTCGACGGTGTGGCTTGGCTCGTCGCGCGGGTTGGGCTGCTCGTGCTCCAGCGCGCCCGGCACGCTGTCGGGGATGTGCTGCAGCAGCGAGCCGCCCAGCGCCACCATCAGCAATTGCTCGCCGCCGCAGATGCCGAGCACCGGCATGTCACGGGCCAGCGCGCCGCGGATCAGGGCCAGCTCGGACGTGGTGCGGCCCTCCTTGAGCGAGACGGTCTCGTGCCGTTCGCTGTCGCCATACAGCGCCGGGTCGACGTCGAATGCGCCGCCGGTGACGACCAGCGCGTCGATGCGGTCGAGGTATGCGGCGGCGAGCGCAGGGTCGTGCGGCAGCGCCACCGGCAGGCCGCCGCTGCCGGCGATTGCCTGGGTGTAGTTGGCGCGCAAGGCATACCAGGGGTATTTCGAATAGCCGCCGGGCTGCTCCGCATCCAGGGTCACGCCGATAAGGGGTCTGATGCGCGCGGTCATGGCGGGTGACTAGACCCGGTTGGGGATCGGGAGCAAGCAGGCCGGATGACCCCTATGGACCAGGCGCTGGCGGAGGCGCGCGCGGCGGCGTCGCGGAACGAGGTCCCGGTGGGCGCTGTGGTGCTGGGTCCGGATGGCGAGGTGCTGGCACGGGCGGGCAACCGGGTGGAGGCGGATGCGGACGCCAGCGCCCATGCGGAGCTGCTGGCGCTGCGGGCGGCGGCGCGGCGGCTGGGCACGCCGCGGCTGGTGGGTTGCGATTTGGTGGTAACGCTGGAGCCGTGCCCGATGTGCGCCGCCGCCCTGGTGCATTTCCGTGTTCGACGGGTGGTGTTCGGCGCGTATGACCCGAAGGGCGGCGGGGTGGAGCATGGGCCGCGGGTGTTCGACGCGCCGGGGTGCCTGCATCGGCCGGAGGTGGTTGGGGGTGTGCGGGAGACCGAGTGCGGGGCGCTGTTGCGGGCGTTTTTTCAGGGGCTGCGGGCCTGAAAGGAGCAGGCTGACAAATCAGTCACCGGTGCCCTGGCCGCCGCGCACAAAGCCGTCGTCTCCGGTTACAAACCCCGCAGCGGCAACATCTATGCTGTGGCTGCCGCTTCGGGCAGCGAGAGCGTGGAGCCCGCATTGACCAGTCCAACCCGCCTACTGATCGCATTCTACTCCCGCAGCGGCACGGTTGAGGCGCTCGCCTGCGCCGCCGCGGACGCCGCGCGGGAGGCCGGGGCGGAGGTGCGCCTGCGCCGGGCGCGGGAGGTGGCGGACGAGGATTCCATGGCGCAAAGCAAGGGTTGGCTGGAAAACGCCCGGCGGCAGAACGCGCTGTACGACGCGCCTACCAAGGACGATGCCGACTGGGCCGACGCCATCCTGTTCGGCACGCCGTGCTATTTCGGCGCCATGGCGACGGAGCTGAAGAACTTCCTCGACCAGCTCGGCCCGCAGTGGAAGCGCGGCGCCCTGGCCGGCAAGGTCGGCGGCGCCTTCGCGAGCGCATCCTGGCCGCATGGCGGGACCGAGGTGGTAACGCTGTCGCTCTATGCCCCCATGGCGCATCTGGGGATGGTCATCCTGCCGACGGGCTACACCGACGAGGCGATGCTGGAGGCGGGATCGCCCTACGGCGCCTCGGCGATCACCGGCGCGGAGAACCGTGCGCCGCGGGACGAGGACCTGGAAGCGGTCCGGCACCAGGGCCGCCGCATGGTGGCGATCACCAATGCGCTGATCGCAGCCGGAGAGATGCCCTGCCGCAACGAGTAATGAGCCGCGCGCCGTCCCATATGCCAATGTCCGGCACGCGACTTGCCTGGCCGTGTATAGTGCCCAAACGCGCATTCAGACCACTATAACGATCCGTTATTGCCCTCGAACTCGCTCGCCTGATGCCAGTATTCATCGGCCTGGCTCTCCGGGCAGCCTGCCAGCTGCCATAGGAAATAGGCGCGTTCGCGGGTGCGCTGCTCAACCCGTTCGGCCTGCTGGCGCTTGGTTTCCAAAGCGTCGCCGTAGGGGGCGAGTGGCCCGCCACGGTCGACATGCGGCCGGGCGTGCAGCGCATCGATCTCAGTCTCGGGCACGAGCTGCATTTCGGCGGCAAGCTTCAGTGCCTCCCGCTCGGGATCCTCGACCATCCGTTGTCCGTCCTGGCCCTCCGCGTTGATTGGAAACACGTGCAAGACCGTGCCCCGGGCGTTTGAAACGTCAACCAAACAACTTTTCATGCTGCATCCCTCACGGCGGCTCTCGACGAAAACACCACTACATGAAGCGGCTTCCGTGGACCGTTCGAGATTTGTTACCAATCCACAGGGTTTGTTGATGAGAGCCACTAGCCTTTGTTTGGTGGTCCGATGTCCCGCCGGTATGAACCTTCCGCCCAAGGCACCAACCCGACCGCCTGATAAGCCACCGTCCGAGCCGTCGCCAAGTCCGCCCCGGTCCCGCAAACCGTCAGCACCCGGCCAGCATCGGCCAGCAAGTGGCCATTCGCAAACCGCGTGCCGGCCTGGAAAACCAGGGCGCCAGGGACAGCCGCCGCCGCGCTGAGGTCGCCGACGTCGGAGCCGAGCTCCAGCGCCGCCGGGTAGCCAGGCGCCGCCATCACCACCGCAACCGACGCACTATCCCGCCAGCGCAGGTCGAACCGCCCGAGCTCGCCGTCGCAGGCCGCCAGCAGCGCCGGCAGCAGGTCGCTGCGCAGCAACGGCAGCAGTGCCTGGCACTCCGGGTCGCCGAACCGCACGTTGTATTCGATCAGCTTCATGCCCGCCGCCGTCAGCATCAGCCCGGCGAACAGGATGCCGCGGAATGGCGTGCCGCGCCGGGCCATCTCGGCCAAGGCGGGGCGGATGAACCCGTCCATCGCCGGAGCGGGGTCGAACCCCGGCACCGGGGAGATCGCGCCCATGCCGCCCGTGTTCGGCCCCGTGTCGCCATCGCCCAGCCTCTTGTAGTCCTGCGCCGCACCCAGGAACATCGCATCCGTGCCGTCGCACAGCGCAAATAGGCTGATCTCCTCGCCGGCCAAGCACTCCTCGATCACGACGCTCGCGCCGCTGTCGCCAAACGAACGCGCGCGCATCATCATGTCGACCGCCGCCTCCGCATCCTCGACCATGGCGGCGACCACGACGCCCTTGCCCGATGCCAGCCCATCGGCCTTCACCACGATCGGCGCGCCCCGCCGGCGGATGAACTCATGCGCCGCGTCCGCGTCGTCGAACCGCTCCCACAGCGCCGTCGGAATGCCGGCGTCGTCGCAAAGCTGCTTGGTGAAGCCCTTGCTGCCCTCCAGCCGCGCCGCCGCCGCGGTCGGGCCGATGCAGCGTATGCCGGCCTGCGCCATCGCGTCCGCCAGCCCGGCGACCAGCGGACCCTCCGGACCCGGCACCACCAAGTCGACCGCGTTCTCGCGCGCGAACTGCACCAGCCGCTCGGTGTGCAGTGCTGCGATGCCGACGTTCTCCGCCACCAGTGCCGTGCCCGGGTTGCCCGGCGCGACCCACAGCTTCGTCAGCAAAGGCGACGCCGCCAGCGCCCAGGCCAGCGCGTGCTCCCGCCCGCCCGAGCCGACCACCAGAATCCGCATCGCGCTCCCCCGCTTCAAACTATCCTGCCTGTAGCATAGGCTGGGCGCATGGACGATTTGAAGGCGGCCCCCAGCACCATACCGAGCAACATCCCGGAATACACGGTCTCGGAAATCTCCGGCGCGGTGAAGCGCACGCTGGAGGGCGCGTTCGGCCGCATCCGGGTGCGGGGCGAAATCACCGAATACAAGCGCTACCCGTCGGGACACATGTATTTCTCGTTGAAGGACGAGGGCGGCAAGATCAGCGGCGTCGTCTGGAAGGGCACCGTGTCGCGCCTGGGCCTCGTGCCGGAGAACGGCGTCGAGGTCATCGCCACCGGCCGCGTGTCGTCCTACGGCGAGCGCAGCTCCTACCAGTTGATCGTCGAGCGCATGGACTACGCCGGCGCCGGCGCGCTTCTGGCCCGGATCGAGGCGCTGCGCATGCGCCTGGTCGCGGAGGGGCTGTTCGACAGCGAGCGCAAGCGCCGCATCCCGCTGCTGCCCGGTGTCATCGGCGTCGTGACTTCGGCGCAGGGCGCGGTGCTGCAGGACATCAAGACGACGATCCTGCGCCGCTTCCCGCGTCCGATCCTGGTCTGGCCGGTGCCGGTGCAGGGCGAGGGCGCCGCCGCCCGCATCGCCGCCGCCATCGCCGGCTTCGACCGCATCATGCCCGGCGGCCCAATCCCGCGGCCCGACGTGCTGATCGTCGCGCGTGGCGGCGGCAGCCTGGAGGACCTGATGGCCTTCAACGACGAGGCCGTCGTCCGCGCCGCCTGCGCATGCCGTATCCCGTTGATCTCCGCCGTGGGGCACGAGACCGACCACACGCTGATCGACCTTGCCGCCGACCGCCGGGCTCCGACGCCGACCGCGGCGGCCGAGCTCGCCGTGCCGATGCGCGCCGAACTGCTGGCCAACGTCGCGCAGGAGGCGGCGCGGCTGTCGGCCGGGCTGCACCGGATGACGCAGGAGCGGCGGCTGCGGCTGGGCCGGGCCGAGCGTGGTTTGCCCGACCTGCCGAACCTGCTCGGCACCGCGCGGCAGCGTTTGGACGACCGCGCGCAACGGCTGGCGCTGGCGCTGCCGAACCTGGTGCGGGCGCGGCGTGCGGCGCTGGTGCAGGTCGGGCTGCGGACGCCGAACCCCCAGGGCGTCGCGGCGGCGCGCCGGGCGGCGGTGGCGCTCGCGGCATCCCGGCTGAGTGGCGCATTGCGTCAGGCGACGACCCGGCAGCAAGGACGCGCCGGCGCTGTATTGGGGCGCCTCACGGCCGCGCCTCTGCACGCTGCATTGCGCGAGCGGCGGGCCGGGCTGGCCGGCTTGGCGGCGCGGCTCGAGTCGGTGTCGATCGACGCCGTCCTGGCGCGCGGCTATGCGGTGGTGTTGGATGCACGGGGCCAGGCGGTCACGTCGGCGGCGCGGATTGTCCCTGGCGAGCGGCTGCGGCTGCGGTTTGGCGACGGGGAAGCAGGAGCGACCGCGGATCGGGCAGGGCAGGGAACATTGCCGATCTGACCATATTCCGGTGCGCGGCTTTACTTTTGCACAGCGAAGGCTCATGTAGGCGTTGGCGCTTTTCGTGTTGGGCCAGCCAGTCTTTGGATACTCGCCTGTCGAACCCTGTTTGGTCTGTGGTCCGCGGCTTTTCCGGTGCTCCCTAATGTAAAAGTAATTCGGCCTGCACCGTGCGGGCCGCCGTGTCTATGGAGAGCATGTTATGGCAGTCGGAACAGTCAAGTGGTTCAACGCGCAAAAGGGTTTTGGCTTCATCCAGCCGGATGACGGCAGCAAGGACGTGTTCGTGCACATCTCTGCGGTCGAGCGCGCCGGCATGGGTTCGTTGAACGAGGGCCAGAAGCTCAGCTTCGAGCTCGAGCGCGGCCAGCAGGGCAAAACCTCCGCGGTCAACCTGCAGGCAGCGTAGGCTTCCACCCCTAGAGCCGCCCTGGTGGCGGCGGTCGGAGGCGACCTCTATGGTAGCCCATAAATTCGCCTCCGGCCAAAAGGTGGAGTTCTCCCCCAGTGCGTTCGATGGCAATGCGCCGCGGGGGAGCTACACCGTGGTGCGGCAGATGCCGAGCGAAACCCGGGACCTGCAGTATCGCATCAAGAACGCCCGCGATGGGCACGAGCGCGTCGTGCGTGAGAGCCAGCTCGGCCAAAGCTAAGGCCCCAAGGCTGAAGCACGGCGTCGTTTTCGACCGCCGTGTCGCTTGCCCACTACTCCGCGCCGCCCTTCCACCCCTTCGCGCCGTGAGGAAATCGAATGGTCTTCAAGCCGAATTACAACATGCAGCGGGCCGAGCGGAACCGCGCCAAGCAGGCCAAAAAAGACGAAAAGCTGCGGGAAAAAGAAGAGGCTGCAGCGCGTCGCAAGGCCGAAATAGAGTCCGGCGTCGAGCCGACTCAAGCCGATAGCGCCAATTCCGGAGGCACCGATGGCGCCTAAAAAGAAAATCGAGAGCAGCTTCGTCGCTTTCGACGTCACCTATGTCGACGGCACCCGCAGCAGCAACCGGCGCGTGCCCAGCACCGCGCTGGTCGGCCTCGATGGCGACATGCCGGCCAAGGGCATCATCGAACAGCAGGACGCAACCATCGGCGCAGCGTCGGGCAAGCCCCGGCCGGCCATCAAGTCGCTGGAGCGCTCGCCCTTGCCCGAAATCGTGAAAATCCCGGCTAAGGCACGCTACTGACAAACGCTATGGATTAGCAGGAGGCCAGCGCCGGTGCAGCCATAGCCAGCTCTCCGGCTTGGCCCTTATCCATCGCTCCATCGTGTCATTCACCGTCTGCGTCAGCGCGGCGACATCCGCGGCGCGGTCGCCGCTGTCGGGCAGCGTCAGCGGCGGCTCGCAGGTGACCCGGAACCGGGCGGGGCCCAGGCGCTCGACATATCCGGGAATGACCGGGCAGCGGAGCCGCAACGCCAAAGCGGCCAGTGCCGGAGCCGTCATCGCCGGGCGGCCGAAGAATTGAGCCTCGATGCCATCATTCATCTTCTGGTCCATCAGGATGCCAAGGCGGCCGCCGCGCGACAGGTGCATCAGCGACTGCCGAGCGCCAGTGGCGCCTTTTGGGAACATCTGGATGTCCGCCCGGGCCGCCTGCCGCCGCAGGTCGCGGATCATGGTGTCGATCTGCTTGTTCTCCGCCGGGCGATAGAACGACGAGAACGCGACGCCGCGCACCGCCGAAGCGACCGGCAAAACCTCCCAATTGCCGATATGGCCGCTGAACAGGATCGCTGCACCGCCCTTTTCCGCCAGCCAATCGATCGTCTCCCCGCCGACCAGCTCCCACCCGGGACCGCTCTCGGTTTCCTGCAGGTCGACGATATGCGGTAGTTCGCCGAAGGTGCGGCCGAGGTTCTCCCATACGCCCCGCACGACGCGGCGTCTCCCGGCGGCGTCGAGGTCCGGCAATGCCGCACGCAGGTTGGCGTCGGCGACGCGCGAGACCGGCAGCAGCGGCCCGATGATGCGGCAGAACGTCCCAAACAGGTTGCTGGATGCGACCGGCCCGAGGGCGCGCAGCAAACGCAGGGCCACGCGCGCCATGAACGCCTCGACCCGGTGCTGCGCGCTCAAGGCATGACCTCGGCCAATAGGCGTTCGAGCGCGGCCGGATCGTCCCATGCCAGTGCGACGCCGACGACCTGGACCCGGCTGCGGATCGCGGCAGGCAGCCGGACCGCATCCTTGGGCGTCGTGACCGGCACCGCGTCGAGCGCAGCCGCATGGGCCAGCACGCGGTCCAGCTCCGTGCCGCTGAAACGGTGGTGATCGGGGAACTCCATGCGCTCCGCCACGACTGCGCCGGCCCGGCGCAGGGTGTCATGGAACTTTGCGGGGTGGGCGATGCCGGAAAACGCCAGCACTCGCAAGCCGTCCAGCGCCGCGTCGGACCGCAGGCTCGCCGTCAGCACCGGCAGGCCGGGGGGAAGGGCCGCGCGCGCATGCGCCGTATCGGACCCGATCAGCACCGCCGCACGGCACCGCGCAGCGGCTGCGGCTACGCTCTCCCGCAATGGGCCCGCCGGCATGACCCGGCCGTTGCCAAAGCCGGCCGCGCCGTCGATCACCAACAGCGCCGCATCCTGCACCAGCGTCGGGTTCTGCAGGCCGTCGTCCAGCAGCAGCGCCTGCGCGCCAGCCTGAACGGCCGCGCGGGCGCTGCTACCGCGGTCGGCCGCCACCCAGGTCGGCGCCACGGCCGCGAGCAGCAGCGGCTCGTCGCCGACAAGTACCGCATCGTGCATGGCCGGATCGACCCGCAGCACCCCGCGCGACCGCCCGCCATAGCCGCGGCTGAGGCAATGCACCGCCACGCCACGCGCCAGCAGGCGTCGCGCAATGTCCAGCGCCACGGTCGTCTTGCCCGCGCCGCCCACGCCCGCATTGCCGCAGCACAGCACCGGCACCGGCGCGCGCCAGCCGGGGCGGGTCACCCGGCGCGCGGTCAGCCCTGCCGCCAGTGCGCCCGCCGGAGCAAGCAGCCGGGACATGAGGCCGTCATGGCGCCAAAACTCCGGCGGCCTCATGCGCGCCGCACCAACGACAGCAGCGCCGCCGCGGTCCGCTCCGGCAGGCCAGCCGCGCCCTGAACGGCAGCGCACGCCGCGACACCAGCGGCGCGCAGCCGGGCAGGGTCGCGCAGCATGCCGTCCACCCAACCCGCCAGCCCAACGGCGTCCGCGATCCGGGTCAGCGCGCCGGCGGCCTCCAGCATCTGCACCGGTTCGGCGAAGTTCGCGGTATGCGGCCCGACCGCGATGGCGCAGCCCAGGCGTGCCGGCTCGATCGGGTTCTGCCCGCCCTGTCCAATCAGGCTGCGGCCCACAAACGCCAACGGCGCGAGGCGATACAGCAGACCAAGCTCTCCAAGCGTATCCGCGACCCATAGGCCGTTTGCACCGGGATCCTGCCCGGCCGCCCGGCGAGGCGCGTCGAGCAGCCCCGCTACGGCGGCCCCACGCTCGGGATGCCGCGGCGTCACAATCGTCAGCAGGGCCGGGTATGCGGCAACCAGGCTGCGATGCACCTGGCCCGCGACGTCCTCCTCGCCGGGATGCGTGCTGGACGCGAGCCATACCGGGCGGTCGCCGATCAGCGCGCGCAGCCGGGCAAGCTCGGCCGGATCGGCGGGCAACGGCGCCGCGGAAAGCTTCAGGTTGCCGGGCGCATCGACGTGCTGCGCACCCAGCAGGCGCAAATGGGCCGCATCGGCCTCCGACTGCGCCTGGACCCGGTCGAACGCCCCCACCAACTGCCGCGCAAATCCCGGCGCGCGCCGCCATCCGCGCAGGCTGCGCGCCGACATGCGGGCGTTCACCAGCATCATGGGAATGCCCCGAGCCCGGCAGCCGTCGATCAGGTTGGGCCACAGCTCGCTTTCGACGAACCCCGCCACGTCCGGCCGCCAGTGGTCCAGGAACCGCGCCACCCACGCCGGCACGTCGAGCGGCACGAACCGGTGCAGCACGCATTGCAGTCCGAGCTCCGGCAGCCGCGCAGCCAACAGGGCGGCGGAGGTCACGGTTCCGGTCGTGAGCAGGATCGAAGCGCCCGGCGCTTGCTCCCGCAGGGCGGAGAGCACCGGCAGGATCGACTGGCTTTCCCCCACGCTCGCCGCATGCAGCCACACGAGGCGGCCGGAGGGACGCGGCGTCGGGTCGATGCCCTCGCGTTCCGGCAGGCGGGACGCGATCTCCTTGCCGCGGCCGACGCGTCGCTGCAGCATGGTGCGCAGGCCGGGCGCCGCCAGGGTCGCGCCGGCCTGCCACATGGCGCCGATCAAGCCCCGCAAAGCGTCGAGGCCTCGTCCGCTGCTTGGGTGAG
>CAZZWN010000019.1:0-23938 GCA_964657765.1 uncultured Acetobacteraceae bacterium | reverse complement strand
CGCGCCATCGGCAGCGGCGCGACGCGCAGCCCGGCCGCCCGCACGTCGGCCAGCAGCGGCCCGTCGGCGCAGACGCCCAGCACGTCGTGCCCGCGCGCTTGGGCCGCCAGCATGAGGGGCATCAGGAAGTGCCGCAGCGAGAAATCGACGTTGGTGACCTGCACGACCTTCACGATGCCGCTTTGAACACCTTGCCGCCGCGCCGGGAAGCCTCGACTTTGGGTCCATGCAGTATTTTCCGATCTTCCTTTCCTTGACGGGCCGCCGGGTGCTGGTGGTGGGCGACGGCGAGGCAGCGACGCGCAAGGCCGATGCGCTGCGCCGGGCCGACGCGATGGTGGCCACGGCCGCGCGGTTCGACCCGGCGCTGCTGGACGATTGCGCGCTCGCCATCGGCGCCGATGCGCCCGACGCGGACCTCGAGGCGCTGTCGGCGATGGCACAGGCGCGCGGCATCCCGGTCAACATCGTCGACCGCCCGAGCCTGTGCAGCTACATCACGCCGAGCGTCATCGACCGCGCGCCGATCAGCATCGCGGTGTCGTCCGGCGGCGCGGCCCCAGTGCTGGCCCGCCTGCTGCGCGCGCGGATCGAGGCGATGGTGCCGCCCGCCTTCGGCCGCCTCGCCGCGCTGGCCGACCGCTACAAGGAGGACATCCGCAGCCGTTTGCCCGACGTTGCGCAGCGCCGCCGGGTGCTGGAACGGGCGCTGGGCGGCCGGGTCGCTGATCTGGTGCTGGCGGGGGAGGACGACGCGGCGGATGCGGAACTGCGGCGCGAGATCGAGGGCGGCGCCGATCCGGCTGGGATCGTTTATCTCGTGGGCGCCGGGCCGGGCGCTGCGGACCTGCTGACGATCCGTGCCCAGCGCCTGTTGGGCGAGGCGGACGTGATCGTGCACGACCGCCTGGTGACGCAGGATGTGCTCGACATGGCCCGGCGCGACGCCGACCGGATCGCGGTGGGCAAATCCCGCGCCGCGCACTCGCTGCCGCAGGACGAGATCAACGCGCTGCTGGTCCGGCTGGGGCAGGAGGGGCGGAAAGTGGTGCGGTTGAAGGGCGGCGACCCCTTCGTGTTCGGCCGCGGCGGGGAGGAGGCGCAGGCGCTGGCGGCGGCCGGCGTGGCGTTCGAGGTGGTGCCCGGCGTGACTGCGGCGCTGGCTTGCGCCGCCGGGGCCGGCATCCCGCTCACGCATCGGGACGCGGCGCGGACATTGACCCTGGCGACGGGGCATCTAGTGGACGGCGCGCTCGATCTCGACTTTGCGGTGCTGGCGCAGGGTGGGACGCTGGCGGTGTATATGGGCCTGGACAGCCTGCCGGCGCTGCGGGACGGGCTGCTGGCGGCCGGGTTGGACGCCAACACCCCGGCGGCGCTGATCGAACGCGGCGGCCGGGCCGAGCAGCGGACCCTGCGCGGCACGTTGGATGAGCTGGTGATGCAGGCTGCGGAGTGGTCGACCGGCGGCCCGACGCTCACGCTGGTGGGCGCGGCGGTCGGGCTGCAGGTGGTGCGGCGCTGAGCGGCCACGGCGCGTGTGCTGGGACTGGCGTAAGCACGATGTATCATTGCACACCGTGCGATCTTCCCGGCTGCTAGGCATCACTCAACCAATCCGGAGATCGAGCAGGCAGCTTCGGGCGGCGGCTTCAGGTCCGGTCCACGCCCACTTGCCGGCACATGGAAAGCAGCGGGCAAGCCGGGCATTTCGGCCGCGGCCCGGTGCAGACATGCTTGCCGAACGGCACCAGGCGCTCGTTGATCTCGATCCAGTATTGCTGCGGCAGTGTGCGGGCGAGGGCGGCCTGGGTCCGCTCGGGCGTGGGCTCGGCGACGTAGCCCCAGCGGTTGGCGACCCGATGCACATGGATGTCCACACAGATCGCCGGCTTATCGAAACCGACCGCCAAGGTGAGCGCCGCCACCTTCGGACCGACGCCGCGGAAGGCGGTCAGGCCCTCCAGCGTCTCCGGGACTCGGCCGCCGTGGCGTTCAAGGATAATGCGCGTGAGGGCGAGGATGTCGCGCGCTTTCGGCTCCGGGAAGGTGGCGCCGCGGAGCAGGACGGCCAGTTCGGCTTCGTCCAGCATCGCCATCGCTGCGGGAGTGCGGGCGCGGGCAAACAGGCGGTGGCAGACCGGGATCGTGGTCTCGTCCAGCGTACGGGCGCTGATCAGGCTGGAGACGAGCTGTTCGTAGGGGGTGTGGTAGCCCTCGTCCCGGAGTTGGAACATCGCCGCCTTGGGCAGGCGGGCGCAAGCGGCGCGGAGGCGGCGGAAAACCTCATGGATGTCGAAGGGGTCCTTGCCCCCGCCTGTGGTGTCCGGGAGCAAAGGGGTGGGGATGTCAGGCAAGCCGGACACGCCCATCATTGCCAGGATTGGCCGGCTCGCCGATCAGCACCGCTTTCATGTGGCCGCAAGTGCGATCCATCATGCCGCCCGGATCGCCCCAGCGGTCGCTCTCCTTCTCGATCAGCATAGCAGAGTGTCTATTTCCAAAACAAAAGCATCCGATGGTATTAATATTGATCCTGTCGGCCATTTTCAAACCACCTCGATCAGCGTTTCGCCGCGGGCCAGCGCGGCCGGCAATTGTGCATCGACAAGGAAGCGCATCAGCCGACGCGCAACACCGTGTGATCGGTCTGGCGCGCTGCGTATTCGAGGGATGCAGTGATGTCCCCGGTCTCCAGCAGCGGATAGTCGGCCAGAATCTCGTCTCGTTCGGCGCCGGCGGCAAGCAGGTCAAGCACATCCTTGACGCGAATACGCGCGCCGCGAAGACACGGCTTTCCACCACATTAGTTCGGGTCGAAAGTGATGCGGTGCGTTTCGCTCATCGCAAACCTACTGGGCTGTAGCTCGTTCGGCGGAGGATTATTTCAGGTTGCAACGCCAGCGACTATCCCGATGAAATGAAGCCTCTTCCGGCTCCGCGCCAGAGCCGAACTCGGCGCCCCTATGCAGCACGTCCCGTCGTGCCGCCATGCCTGCTCCGCGCCATGGCCCCGGCGGCAGCGGCTGCGCATAGTGGTCGAGCAGCGTGCTGACCAAGCCGCCACTCGCCGGGGTGGCCATCCAGGATCAAGACGCTCCGTGAAGGCCGTCGGACGGAGCCGGCAAGGCTGGCCGATCGGAGTCGTCCTTGAGCCGCACCCCCGAACCGCCGATCGCCCGCATCCGGTCGAGCAAGAACGCCAGCCGCCACGCAGCGTCTTGGTAGCCAAGCCCATCCGGACGGACGTTCGACACGCAGTTGCGGTCCGCATCCGTCGTGCCGGCCGTGGGCGCCCAGGTCAAATAGGCGCCCAGGCTGTCCGGCGCCGACAGCCCCGGCCGCTCGCCGATCAGCACCAGGACCGCTCCAGCGCCGAGCCCCTGGGCAACGGCGTCGCCCAGCGCCACCCGCGCCTGATGCGCAACCACCAACGGCGCCAGCGACCAGCCACCCGCGCGCAACGCCGGCAGCAGCGCCGCCAGCACAGACTCGGCGTGGCGCTCCACCGCGAGCGCGGAAAGGCCGTCCGCGACGACAATGACCAGGTCATGCTTGCCGCCATGCGCCGCGAGCGCCGGCTCGGCCGTGGCGTCCAGGGCGCGGCCGAGGTCCGGGCGCATGAGATAGCTGCGCCGGTCGGCGGCCCGGCTATGCACCATCAGCAACGGGAGGCCCAGTGTCGCGAGGCTCGGTGGGACGTTCAGGTCGTGATGCACCGCGTCGCGGGCGCGGGCGTGGGCCAGGCGGAACTCCAGCAGCGGCGCCGTGCCGAGCGACGCCCCGCTGCGCTGCAGCCCGATCCGTGCGGCGGTAAGGGCGCGGATCGGCGGCCACGACGGATCGGTCATGCGGCGGTCAACAAAGCCTGAAAGCGCTGCGACAACGCGGCCGGGAGGGCAGGCGGGCGCACCCGGCCGGCGTGGTCCAGCAGACCCTGCTCCTGCAGCCAGGCCTCGAACTCCGGCGCCGGGCGGCGGCCCAGCAGGTCGCGCATCGCCAGCGCGTCGTGGAACGAGGTGCTCTGGTAGCCCAGCATGATGTCGTCGGCGCCGGGCACGCCCATGACGAAGGTGACACCCGCCGCCGCCAGCAGCGCCAGCAAGGCGTCGGCGTCGTCTCCGTCGGCCTCGGCGTGGTTGGTGTAGCAGACGTCCGCCCCCATCGGCAGGCCGAGCAGCTTGCCGCAGAAGTGGTCTTCCAGCCCGGCCCGGGTGATCTGCTTGCCGTCGAACAGGTATTCGGGGCCGATGAAGCCCACGACCGTGTTCACCAGCAGCGGCCGGTAGCGCCGGGCGACGGCGTAGGCCCGTGCCTCGAGCGTCTGCTGGTCCACCCCGTGGTGCGCCCCCGCGGATAAGGCGCTGCCCTGCCCGGTCTCGAAATACATCGCGTTCACGCCAGGGTGCCGCGCCGCGACCGCCGAGTGCGCCTCGTCCAGCAAAGCGAGCGAGATGCCGAAGCCGGCGTTCGCCGCCTCGGTGCCTGCGATCGACTGGAACACCAGGTCCACGGGCGAGCCCCGGCGCATCAGCTCCAGCGTCGTCGTCACATGCGCCAGCACGCAGGTTTGCGTCGGGATCGCGAGCGTCTGCCTGATTTCGTCCAGCAAGCACAGCAGCGTATGGGTGCGGTCGGGGCTGTCGGTGGCCGGATTGACCCCGATGCAGGCGTCGCCGGAGCCGAGCAGCAGGCCGTCCAATATGCTGGCCGCGATGCCGCGCGGGTCGTCGGCGGGATGGTTCGGCTGCAGCCGGGTCGACAGGCGGCCGGGCAGCCCGATCGTGCTGCGGAACCGGGTCGTCACCTGCACCCGGGCCGCGACCACCATCAGGTCCTGCAGGCGGCAGAGCTTGCTCGCGGCTGCGGCCATCTCCGGCGTGAGGCCTGGCGCCAACGCGGCCAGCGCCTCGGTGGTCGCCGCGTCGGACAGCAACCAGTCGCGCAACCCGCCGACCGTCAGATGCGCGATGGGCTGGAAGGCGGCCTTGTCGTGCGTGTCCTGGATGAGCCGCGTGACCTCGTCGGCCTCATAGGGCACCACGGCCTCGGTCAGGAATTCCTTCAATGGCAGGTCCGCCAGCGCCCATTGCGCCGCGACCCGGCGCGCCTGGCTGTCGGCGGCGAGCCCGGCCAATTGGTCGCCGCTGCGCAGCGGCGTAGCCTGCGCCATCAACGCGGCGAGGCTTGGGAAGCAGTGCCGCTCGCCGCCAGCCATGGCCCGATACATGGTCCGCCCCCGGGAAGTTCACGGCGAGCATAGCCCGGCTAATGCGCGCCGCGACAGCCTGTTGCATCATGGCGCCATGGAACCTGCACCGCCCCTGACCGCCATCGGCCTCATGAGCGGTACCTCAGCCGAGCGCCGACGCCGCCTTGATCGGCACGGATCGCATCGTGGTGCGGGCGGGCCGCCGCTTCCTATAATAGCAGCATGGCCTGGGGCGCCGGGGCCGGGACCGCGCCGCTGCGGCGGTCGCGCTCGTGCCGGGCGGTGAAGCGCATGTCGCGGTCGCTGTCGCGCGCCAGGATGGCGTCGAGCGCCGTGTCGTCAAGGTCGGCCCAACGGCGGCCGCGGAACGGGCCGAAGGGCACGCGGACCAGCAGCGCGGGCTCCCTTGACCAGGCGATAAGCTGATCCAAGCCCGCTTCGTTCAGCATGTCGCGCAGGTGGTGCGCCGTGACATAGGCGTCCGGCCCGGCCCGGTGCGCCGGCAATCCCAAAGCGCGGTCGAGCCCAGCCGGCATCCGCTCGTATCGCAGCGCCTGGTTCGAGTGCGACGGCATGTCCGGCCACAGCCTCAGCGCGCATTTGTAGGTGCAAATCCATGGCAAGCCGCCGGTCATCGCATCGATGCACCAGCGCCGCTCGAACTCGACCCGGTGCGCCGCCAGCGCCACCAAGCCGGATGCTGCGAGGATGGGGGGCGCCACCACGTGCCAGGGTGGGCTGCCGGCCACGTCGGCATCGATGATGTGGTGGATGGCGGCTGTGCGGGAGGGAATCGGGCGCTGCGGGTCGACGAACAGCGCGCCGCGCTCGGGCGTGACCTGCCAGCGGTTGACGCCAGTGCCGGCCACATCCTGCCAGCCGATTTCGACCACGCCGTCGTCAGGCGGGCGGGATCCGGTGGTTTCAAGGTCGATGACGCGGACAGTCGGATGCATGCCTGGGATATAGGCCCGCCTGCGGGCGTGCGGAGGCCCGGCTGTATGCTCCCCGGCTGGATGCTTGTCGAAAACGCGGCCGCGTCAGCAGATTACGTGAGACTGCTTATGTGAGGTCGCCGCGAATTTTCTTTTGGCTCGTTCATACTTCCTCAACCAATTTCGGCGAAACTGCTCTTACGTCGGCAAAATCCGGCGCTGTGAACTAAAGCGGGCCGCATCGATCTGATCGAATGCGGACCGTCCGGAGCAAATCATTATGTCGTTGAACTCAGTAAACACCAACATCGGCGCACAGGTAGCGCTTGCGTCGCTGAACTCCACCTCCACGCAGCTCCAGGCGTCGGAGAAGCGTATCTCTACCGGCCTGCGCGTGTCGGATGCGACGGACGACGGCGCCGCCTATGCCGTGGCGCAGCGTGTGCGCTCCGACGTGGGCGCGTTGACCACGGTGAACCAGCAGCTTGGCAATGCCAAGGGCCTGGTCGGCACGGCTGTTACCGCTCTCACCAGCATCTCTGACAGTGTGAACACTGCAAAGACGCTGCTGGTCCAAATCGGCAATAGCAGCAATACTCAGGACCAGCGCGACCAGTATGTCGCGTCCTACAAAAATCTGGTCACGCAGGTCGCCAACTATGTCGACAACTCGACCTACAACGGCCAGACCTTGCTCGGCACGACTTCGGGCACCGTGGGCACTGACAAGACTGTGATCAACAGCGAGAGTGGGACAACCAGCACGATCAAGAATGCTGACAATAGCGGGCTGGCTAATACGCTGGCGGGGCTGATCGGCGCTACGTTCAGCCGTAGCACGGCGGGAGTGGACACGTGGACGGCCGCCGCAGCGGGCGCCGACCAGACGGCGGCCTCGCTGGCTTTGACGGCGACCACTGGCTCGACTGCGTTCACCACGGCGCTAAAGGGCGTGGCGGACCAGCTGAACCAGACCGGCGGCGATTCGAACGCGCTCGATGCGACGGTCCAATTCAACAGTGCCAAGATCGACAGCTTGAATGCCGGCCTGGGCGCCTTGATCGACACCGATCTGTCGAAGGAATCGGCCACGCTGCAGGCTTTGCAGATCAAGCAGCAGCTGGGCACCCAGGAGCTGTCTCTCGCCAACCAGGCTCCGCAAAGCTTGCTGAGCCTGTTCAAGTAACTCGTCCGGCGGCGGGCAAAACGCGCGCCGCCGGACCGCTTCCTCGCAGACGAGGTAAACGAACCAACCGGGAAACCCGCATGACCAACCTGATCCTTGAACTGCACGCCGGCGAGGCGATGATCGTGAACGGGGCCTCGCTCCGCTTCCGCACCCGCACCCGGATCGAGCTGACGACCCACGCACGGTTCCTATTCGGCAAGCAGATCATGACCCCGGATCAGGCTGACAGCCCGGCGCGGCGCATCTATTTTGCCCTGCAGCTCGCCTATATCGGCACCGACGACGAACGGGTCCGCGGGATGACGCAGGTGCGGACGACCATCGCCGATTTCCGCGCCGCCACCACCTCCACACTGGCGCGTGAGATCCTGGATCGAGTGCTGTCCCTGGTCGAGGCGGACGAGTGCTATGCCGCCCTAAAGCTGACGCGGCGCATCATCCGGCATGAGGATACCGTGCTCGGCCGGGATGTTGAGGACGCGCCCAACGAAATTGGGGCCCGGCCCCACACTGCTTTGCAGTAAAGGGAAATAGCCATGCAGCAGACAAAGGCCACCCGCGCCTATCGAGCCGCATCTGCCCACCGCAGCGTACGGGAGCAGGAGGCGGACGTGTTCCGCCGCGTCACCGGCGCACTGCGTGCGGCGCAGGACGGCACTTCGATGGACCAGACCAAGGCGTTGGCTGACAACACCCGGCTGTGGATGATGATCGGCGCTCTGCTGCACGATCCGGCCAATGCGTTGCCGGCCGCGCTGCGAGCATCCATCATCTCCGTCGGCCAGGCGCTGCAGCGGGAGATGCGGAAATCCGCACCCGACTTCGGCTTCCTGATTGCGGTGAACGAGGACGTTACGGCCGGGCTGTCTCGCTAGCGATGAGCGGGACGATCACCAGCCTGGACCTTAGCGTACTGTATAGTGGCTCCGCGTCGACCGGTGCTGGCTCTACCAATCCCATCCAAGCGCTGAACCAGGCCGAGCAAAACCAACCTCAGAAGATCGCTGCGGAGGCGAAGCAGCCGGACATCCAGCGCGACCTCGCCGCATTCAGCAAGGCCGTCGCTAGCGCCAAGGATGCAAAGTCCCTGCTGTCCAACCCGGCCGTGCTGAAGGTATTGCTGACCGTAAATGGCCTGGCGGACCAGATTGGCTTCACGGCGTTGGCGACCAAGGCCCTGTTGTCGAAACCGAGCGACCCGAAGTCGTTGGCCAACGTGCTGCCCAACACGGCTTGGAAGTCTGCGGCAGCAACTTACGACTTTGCCGATAAGGGTTTGACCGTCTTGCAAAATCCCAAGGTGCTTGCCACCATCGCCAGCGCCTATGCCGAGATTAATTGGCGTCAATCCCTCGACGCGACCACGCCTGGCCTATCGGATGCGCTCACGTTCCGGGAACAGGCCGCTTCGGTCACCAAGGCAGACGACATCTTGGGCAATCCAATCCTGCGCCGCGTCGTGACGACGGCGCTAGGCATCCCGATCCAGATCGCCTATCAAACGCTGAACGCGCAGGAGAAGGCGATCACCAGCAAGCTCGACATCAAACAGCTCCAAGACAAGAATTTTGTCGAGACATTTGCGAAACGCTACTTGATCGCCGCAGCAAACAACCCCACCACGGCCCCACTGACAGCAGTGCAACTAGCGGTCCAGTCGTATGGCCTCTTGCTGTAGACGTGAGAACGGAGGGTGCAATGCAAAGCTTCAACGTGACTGGAATGACCTGCGGCCACTGCGTGCGTGCGGTAACGGATGCCGTGCACAGCGTGGATCCGGGCGCCACGGTCGAAGTCGACCTGGATACCGGCAGCGTAACGATACGGGATGACGTGGCGCCGGCGAGCCTAATCCTCGACGCTATCGCTGCCGAGGGCTACGCGGCGGAACTGGCGGGTGCTTAGGGCGTCAAGCGTCCGACGCCGAGACGCGTGCGCCGCCTTATACTCCTTGTCAAAAGCTGGACGCTACGGAACGACCAGCACGTGTATGCTGAACAGGGCCGCCGCGTCGGTCCACGACACAATCGTGGCATAACCGGCTGCCCGTGCCAGCTGCGAGAACGCGTCGATCCCATACTTATAGGAATTCTCGGTATGGATTGACTCGCCCGGCACAAACTCAAACCTGTCGGGCCTGAGTTCCACAGTCTGCCGAATACGGCTGACCAGGTGCATTTCCACGCGGCTATCCCCCGCTTTCCAGCGGGCCTCGTGGTGGAATGCGGCGAGATCGAAATCGGCGCCGAGCTCGCGGTTGATCCGGTGCAGCAAATTAAGATTGAACGCAGCCGTCACTCCGGCCGCGTCATCGTAGGCCGCGTGCAGGATCGCCGGGTCCTTGGGCAGATCGACGCCGATGATCATCATCGAGCCGCGTCCCAGCAGGCGGGCCGTGCGGCGCAGGAATTCCGTCGCCTCCTCGGGAGTGAAGTTGCCAATCGTCGAACCGGGGAAAAAGCCGACAATCCGCAGCGGCCGGGTGCCGGGCAGATGAGGCAGGGCGAATGGCTGCGTGTAGTCCGCGCAGACCGGCCCGATGCGCAACCGGGGGAAGTCCTGCGCCAGGCTCAATGTCGCATGCATCAGGTGTTCGCGGGATATATCCACCGGGACATAGCTTGCGGGATCGCTCAAAGCGGCCAGCAGCAGCCTGATCTTGACGCCGGCGCCTGAGCCGAACTCGATCAGCCCGACCTGTGGGCCTACGATCTCGGCGATTTCGCCGGCGCGCCCGGCCAGCAGGGCGGTCTCAGTCCGCGTCGGATAATACTCGGGCAGTTCGCAAATCTGATCGAACAGTCGAGAGCCCTCGGCATCGTAGAAAAACTTGGACGGCAAGGTCTTCGGCACGCCGCGCAGCCCGCGCAGGACATCGTCGCGAAAGGTGTCGGCGGTAGGCTCCAGGTCATGCAGGCGCTGTAGCGAGTTGGCGGTCATCAGAGGTCCTTTGCAAGCCGGAAGCCCGCAAACTGCCAGCGCCCGTTCGGGGGGAAAAAGTTTCGATAGGTCGGGCGGTCGTGGCCCGGCGGTGTCGCGCAGGAACGCCCACGTAGCACCATCTGGTTCATCATGAACTTGCCGTTGTACTCACCCAAGGCGCCGGCTTCCGGGTGGTAGCCGGGATAAGGAAGGTAGGCGCTCGCGGTCCACTCCCAAACATCCTGATGCATCCCAGCGCGCAGCGGGCGCGGGTGGCAGCGGACCGCATCGGTGGCCTTGTTGGGACTTTTATGTTGACGGGCCGCAACCTCCCACTCGAACTCGGTGGGCAGCCGATGCCCCGACCACTCGGCGTAGGCCGCCGCTTCATAGAAGCTGACGTGGCAAACTGGCTCATTGTCGCGGACCTCCCGAAGGCCGTGCAGCGTATAGACCTGCCATCGATCGCCATCGGAATGCCAATAGCCCGGCGCGTCCCACCCGGCGGCCTGGACAATGGCCCAGCCCTCCGAGAGCCAAAGCTCCGGCCGTCGGTAGCCGCCATCCTCCATGAACATACGGAACTCGCCATTGCTGACAGGGCGGTCGGCGATGGCGCAGTTCTGCAGCAAGGCCGCATGCGCCGGCAGTTCGTTGTCGAACGAGAATTCGCCGGGCGCACCGCTCGGCCGGTGGCCGATTTGGTGGATGCCGCCCTGAATGGGCCACCAATCCAGCGGCTGCAGCGGGCTGTCCGGCGGCGCTGCCGGCCCCGCTGCATAGACCGGGGAGATCGGCGAGCAGGAGAATGCATGCTTGATGTCCATCAGCAGCAATTCCTGGTGCTGCTGCTCGTGGTGCAGCCCCATCAGGATAAGGTCGGCGACCGCCTGGCCGCATGCATTGAGCAGTGAGTCCATTGCCGCATCGACATACGCGCGGTAGGCGGTTACCTCCGCAGCCCCGGGCCGGCTGAGCACGCCGCGGGAGGGGCGCGGGTGGCGCGGCCCAGCGGCGTTATAGTAGGAATTGAACACGTAGCCGAAGGCCGGGTCGAAAATCCTATATCCGGGCAAGTGCGGCACGAGGATGAAGGTCTCGAAGAACCACGTCGTATGCGCGCGATGCCATTTGGCCGGGCTGGCATCGGGCATCGACTGGATGGTTTGGTCCTCGGCCGACAGGGGCGCTGCCAGGGCCTCGGTCTCGCGCCGCACGCATTGATAGTGGCTGCGAAGTTGTGGGTGCTGCCCTTGTTCGCTGGCCCTATGGACCTCGCTGACGCCGGTAGATTGCCGTTGTTCCAAATCCGTCGGACGCGGCGACACGATATCATTCAGCATATATCTATTCCTGGTGCTTTGGGCGCCGCGGCTTCGGGCATCTATTGACCCGATTGGGCCGGGATATAGCGACAAAGTTTAAAAATGGCATGCAGGCCCAACACACACTTAGAGGAGCGGCTGGTCCGGCCTAATCCGACACCATGCCTACTGCGGGACACCGCGCGCATCCGTCAAAGTTCCTGCGTCAATGAGTGCGCCGCCTTAAGGTTTGAGATCATCGGATCGGCTGTTGGACCGACGGATCGCTGTCGTCAATGCTGAAGCGCAGGCGTCCGGCCTTTATGTGTCCGCGCAGGCGACGGTGCCTCGCAAGATAGTGGATCGCGACGAGCGCCGCAGCGAAACCGGAGACGGCGCCGACGCCGAGCGCCCAGCGCGGACCGAACCGGTCAGCGACCCAGCCGACGGTTGGCGCGCCGATCGGTGTGCCGCCAAAGGCGATCGCAAGACGGAGCGCCATCACGCGCCCACGCATGACAGGCTCGGTGGACAGCAGCATTAGGCTGTTCGTCGAATTGGTAAAGGTCAAGGCCGACACCCCGACGATAATAAGAGCAAGGCCGAAAAGCCCATAGTTGGGCATGACCGCTGCAAGCCCGAGCCCGAACCCGAACATCGCGGCGCCCGTCAGGAGCAGCACGAAACGCGGTTTCTCACGTCCGGCGGCGAGCAGCGCGCCCGCGACCGTTCCGACCGCCATCATCGACGCCAGGAGTCCGTATTGGGCCGCTCCGACGTGGAAAACGGTGACGGACATGGTCGAGATGAAGATCGGGAAGTTCAACCCGAATGTCCCAATCAGTGCCAGCATCAGCAGGATGGCCTTCAGATCAGGGCGCTGCCAAACGTAGCTGAAGCCCTGCAGCAGGCTCCCTGGAGTTCGGGCGGCTCTGCTGCCGCGACGCAGGTCCGCGACGCGGAGCATGCCCAGCGAACCGAGCACTGCGCCGAACGAGGCTGCGTTGATCAGGAATGCCCAACCGGAGCCGAAGGAGGCGATCAGGACGCCGGCAACCGCCGGGCCGACCATCCGCGCAGCGTTGAACGATGTGGAATTCAGCGCCACCGCGTTCGACAGGTCGGCGTCTCCGACCAGCTCCGAGACGAAAGTCTGCCTCGCCGGCGCATCGAACGCCGCCGCGCACCCGAACAGGAACGCGAACGCATAGATGTGCCACAATTGGATGAGCCCGGCGAGAGTGAGAATGCCGAGGGCCAGGGCCAGCGCCCCCATCGCCGCCTGGGTGGCGATCAGGAGCTTGCGCCGGTCGAAATGGTCGGCCGCAAACCCGGTCCATGGCAGCAGAAGGAGCTGCGGTCCGAACTGGAGCCCCATGACGATGCCCACCGCGGTCGCGCTGTGGTTGGTGAGCTGGGTGAGCACGAGCCACTCCTGGGCGGTCCGCTGCACCCAGGTTCCCACATTGGACACGAGCGCGCCGGCAGCCCAGATGCGGTAGTTGGGACTGCTCAGCGAACGAAAGGCGCGCCTCAGCGGATGGCTCCCAAAGCTGCTGGAGCATTCCTGCCGTGTTGGACGGCGTTGGCCAGGCAGTGCGCGACGGGGAGGGGCTGCAACCTACAGCGCCTGCCGGAAGGTGAGATTGATGCGGCAACGCCCGAGCAGCCGATGCTCGCCGTGAGCGAGCGGCAGGATGCCGTGATGGGCAAGCCGGGACGGGCCGCCCCACACTGCCACATCGCCGTGCCGCAGCGCGATCCGGCGCGCCGGGTCCGAGCGGTTTAGGCCGCCGAACAGGAAGGTCGCCGGCAGCCCGAGCGACACCGAGACGATCGGGGCGGCAAAATTCCGCTCGTTCTTGTCTTGATGCAGCGAGAGCCGCGCGCCGGGTTCGTAGCGGTTGATCAGGCACGCATCGGGCGCGAAGCCGCCGTATCCGGCCGCAGCTGCTGCCTTTCGAGCGATGTCGTCAAAGGCCGCCGGCATGGCCGGCCAGAGGCGGCCGCTCTCGGTATCGATCGCGTCGTAGCGGTAGCCGCGCCGGTCCGTGACCCAGCCGGCCGTGCCGCAGTTGGTCATGGCCACCGACATGGTGAAGCCGCCCGGCGTGACCATGCGGCGGAACGGCGCCGCCTCCGCCACATTTTGCAGGGCGGCCAGCAGCGGCGCCTCCAGCGGCAGGGCGAAGCCGCGGAGCAGCATGGCACCATCGGGCAGCGGCGGATCAAGCCGCATATCCCCGAAAAGGTCCGCAGTCGTTGCTCCAGGCACCGGCGCCATTGTCAGGCCGCGTCGTGAAAGATAATGCCGGCCGTATGCCGCCGCCCCGCGCGGACCTTGCTGACGCCATGCCGCAGCACGGTGCGGTAGAAGCCGCGCGAGCCCTGCACCGGCCGCTGGCTCACCGCGAAGACCACGGCGTCGCCCCGGCGCAGCGGCACCACGGCGGGGCGCGACTGCATGCGCGGGCGCTGCTCGGTTAGAACGAACTCGCCGCCCTCGAACTCCTCGCCCGGCTCCGACAGCAGGATCGCCACCTGCAGCGGGAACACGTGCGCGCCATAAAGGTCCTGATGCAGGCAGTTGTAGTCGCCGGGCCCATACTGCAGCAGCAGCGGGGTCGGGCGTGTCTGCCCGGCCGCGTGGCAGCGGTCGAGGAAGGCTGCGTGGCCGGCCGGGAAACGGACGTCGATCCCCATCGCCTCGTTCCAGCGGTTGGCGATGGGGGCCAGCTGCGGATACAGCGCAGCGCGCAGGCCAGCGACCAAATCGGGCAACGGGTAGGCGAAGTACTTGTACTCGCCCCGCCCGAAGCCGTGCCGAGCCATCACCACCGTGCTGCGGAACTGCCCGTTTTCATAAAGGCCGGCAATCTCCCGGCACTCGGCCGGCCCCAGTAGTTCAGGGAGCACCGCCCAACCCTGGCTGTCGAGGTCGGCCACGACGCCGGGCCATTCGATCGCGTGCACGGGGGCTTCGACGCCTTGCGGCGGGACGATGCGGTCCTGTACGGCGGCGTTCACGCCCGGACCTCCCGCGCCAGCAGGTCGCGCTTGCGCTCGACGCCCCAGCGGTAGCCGGAGAGCCCTCCGTCATGCCTGACGACACGATGGCAGGGAATGGCGACCGCGAGGGCATTGGCCGCGCAGGCGCCCGCCACGGCCCGCACGGATTTCGGCGCGCCGATCCGGGCGGCGATGTCGGTGTAGGTCGCCGTCGCACCGGGGGGTATCCCCCGCAGCGCCTGCCACACAAGCCGCTGGAACGCCGTTCCACGGATGTCGAGCGGCAGGGCCCAGCCGAGCTGCGGCGCCTCGACGAACCCGATCACCTGCGCCACCAGCATTTCGTAGCCCGCATCGCCGCCAATGAGGTCGGCGTTGGGGAAGCGGTCTTGCAGGTCGCGGGCCAGCGCGTCCGGATCGTCGCCCAGCAGGATGGCGGCGACCCCCTTTGCGCTCGACGCCACCAGGATGGAGCCCAGCGAACATTGCCCGATCGCGAAGCGCAGCTCCTCCTGTGCGCCTCCGGCCCGATAGCGGCTGGGCGTCATGCCCAGCATGCCGGCGGATGCCGCATAGAACCGCCCGTTGGAGTTGAACCCGGCGCCGTAGATCGCCTCGGTCACGGTGCCGGCCTTGCCAAGCTCATTCCTGACCCGCGTCGCCCGGCGTGCGTCGGCATAGGCCTTTGGCGTGACGCCGATGGTGGCCTTGAACAGCCGGTGAAAGTAGGCCGGGCTGAGATCCGCGGCCTCCGCCATCTCGGCAAGCGAGGGCGCCTGCTCCGCTTCGTCGATCATCCGGCAAGCCCTGGCGATGATCGTGACGTTCTCTGCCTCAACCGACATGCCGGCTGGATTGCAGCGACGGCACGCACGGAAGCCTGCCGCCTCCGCCGCCGCGGTTGTCTCGAAAAAGCCGACATTCCTTGGGTTGGCCGTGCGCGAGGGGCAGGACGGACGGCAGTAGACGCCCGTCGTCGCCACCGCATACCAGAACAGGCCATCCGCGCCCTTGTCGCGGGCGACCACGCGCGCCCAACGCGGATTTTCCGCGACAGTCGCTCCGTCCTGGGCCGCCCTGCTCGTCATCGAGGTCATCATCACATCCAGTCCTTTACCATTAGGTGAACCGAATGTGCGCAGACTGTGGCTCGGCTGCGCTCCGTCTCTTGCTTCCGAATTGGAGAATTTTGCATGCCGTACTCCGCATGCGCATTCAACAGGCTCAGGCTTCGCATATCAACGTGTCGCCGGCAGGGAAACTGTCGACCTTCGCCGCCTCGCAGCTGCCGAGGGTCGAGCCGGCCATCGTCCAACGGTCAGGCGCCGGTCGTCAGCAGGCCCCCTCACGCCGCAGCACCGCCGGTATGGTCCGCGCGATGATCGACAGGTCGTGCCACATCGTCCAGTTCTTGACATACCAAGTATCGAGCCGCACGCGTTGGGCGTAGGACGTTCCGGTCCGGCCGCTCACCTGCCACAGACCGGTCAGGCCGGGGCGCGTCTCGTAGTAATAGGAGATGTCCTCGCCATAGCGTTCCACCTCCGCCTCGACGATGGGCCGCGGTCCGACGAGGCTCATCTCCAGGCGCAGCACGTTGAAAAGCTGTGGCAGCTCGTCCAGGCTCGTAACCCGCAGGAAGCGGCCGACGGCCGTGATGCGCGGGTCGTTCTGCAGTTTGTGGGAGTGCGCCCACTCGATTGCCGCCGCCGGGTTGGTGGCGAGGACGTTGCGCAGGACCTCGTCGCCGTTCATCACCATCGAACGGAACTTCAGGCAGGGAAACGGCCGGCCCTCAATCCCCACACGCATGTGGCGAAAGAGCACTGGTCCGCCATCGAGCTTCACCATCAGGGCGATGAGGGCCATCACGGGCGAAAGCACGATGAGAGCCGCCGAGGCCGCCGCGCAGTCGAAGATTATCTTGGCGCCTCGAGCAATCGGCGACGCCAGGTTGTTGCGGTAGCTGAACATGACCGTGTCGTGGCTGAAGAACCGGGTCTGCCGGAAGCCAAGCACGGGTAGGCCTTCCGCCCCCGGCATGAGCGCGAAGGCGACACGCTCGCGGACGGGTGCATTGCAGGCCTCGTAGGAAAGCACCAGCAGCCCGGCGTCGTGCTGCTGCATCGCTGTGCGCCAGCGGTTTCTGCGCGGTGGGGCATCGAGCCAGTCCGGGCTGATCACCGCGGCAACCTCATAGCCGAGGCCCGGCTCGCTTTTAAGGGCTGCGATGGTCCGGCGCGCGTTTTCCGGATCCGCCACAATGACCGTCCGGATGGCCCAGTAGCCCGCAGCCGTAAGCGCTTGCCGCGCCGCAGACCGTGCGCCCATGGCGAATATTGGGAAGAACAGCCATCCGACCATGGTCACCAAACGGGAGCTCTGCGTCTGGTCGAGAAAGGCGAGGGATCCGGCGACCATTGCACCGCAGGCGCTGGCGATCAGTATGCCTTGCAGTTCGGTCCAGAACGGCGAGCGCCGGCTGTAGTGGCCCTTGGCTGCCAGGTAGGCCAGGGCGATGCAGCATGGCGCGAAGTATGTGGCGAGCACGCTGAACGATGGCACCAGGCCGTTGGATGCCATGTCGTAGGACGGCTCCGTCCCTTGCTCCAGCCGGGCGATCATCCCGGCGCAAACGATGGACGCGGCCAGCGCGCCTATATCCGCGCCCAGGCTGGCCGCGATGCGGATCGGCCTGATACGCCGCCCGGCAGCTCCTCGCAGCAGCGCGCCCTGATCCTGCAGCGCATGATCGAGCGTTGCGAGCATCGTCATATCGCGATCACTGTTCAGAGACGGTTTGGTCACGGCCATCACTTGCTCCACGTTGTCTTGCGTGAGCGCTCCGCAGTCTCGTTATCGGACGCCGCCGGTCGTTTTTGGCGAGACCGGATCAGAAGCAACTCCGATAACTCTGCTGTCGCACACCTATTGAGTATTGAGCGTGCCACTCGGACGTTATTCGGATGTTAACTTTTCTTAGTTAATCGTGAACTACTGATTTGTTTTTCGACAACAGTAGGCGGTCCGCTGCCAATATGGTGCAAATCAGACGGAAGCATTCGTCCGATCTGCACCATTGGTTTCTACTTATTGGACCGACTCACTCGACACTTGGGAACCGAGCGCCGGAAGCTGCCGCCGGCGGTGCAGTCATCGCGAAGGCCGGCAAGTCTCCGTCACCGAGCATTCAAATAATGAGGGAAAGGAAACACCAGCAAAGCCCGCATCTCCCAGAATCGAGCACGACCAGCCGATGAGGCTAACCCAAGCTCGATCGCCGCCACATCATCCGCGGTCCAAGGCACTGGCGCCTTGGACCGCGGCTCACGCCATCACATTCAGGCAACTTGCCCCTGAACGCCGCCCGGCGCGTGCACGTCCACATGTGAGCCGATCCCCGCATTGGCAGGGCCCACATCGCCCAGGACCTTGCGCGGCTTGCCGAACGAGCGCGCGCGCATGACGGTCCGCTTCGGCCGGGCAAGCGCCAACTGACGCCGCAATGAAGCTGCAACGGCTTCGACATCCTTGGGCTCCATCGTATCGAACAATGGCAGGCTCAAGATGCGGTTGCCGACGGCCGTGGTCACAGGAAGCGGGCCGCTGACGCCGTGCTCGATAAAATAGTCCTGTTCGGCCAGATGCGGGCTGAAATATGCACCGCTGCCGATGCCGTCGGCGGCCATCCCCGCCTGTATTGCGCCGCGCTGCGCCGTGAGTGAGGGCGGCAGCAAGGCCGAGGCGAACTGATGCGCCTGGCGCGCCGGTTTCTGATGCTGGAACGTCATTTCCGGCAATTCCCGGCGATATGACTGCACCAGCTCGACCCGCCGATCCATGACCTGGTCGTAGTCGGCCAGACGCATCGTGGCCAGCAGGGCGCCCACTTCGGTCAGCTTGCCATTCAAGCCGGCCATCGTCGCGTTGCGCGGCTTGCCGAATCCGAAATTGCACATCGTCCGCAGGTCGCGCACGATTGCCGGGTCGGCGCTGTAAAGCAGGCCGCCCTCTCCGGTGGCGAACGACTTCGTGGCGTGCATCGAGAATGCCACAATGCCGCTGAACCCGGCGCCGAAGCCACGTCCGTCCGCCTGCACGGTCCCCAGCGAAGCGGCGGCGTCGACCACGACCGGCACGCCATATTGGCGGCTCATCGCCTCATAGCGGGCCAAGTCGATGTCGTAGCCGAAGGTGGCATACGGGACCACGACGGCGATATCGTCGCCATATAGGCGCAGCATCGCCTCCTCGGCGGCGGGTGCGGCGGACCAATTGTCCCGGTCGATGTCGCAGAATAGCGGGGTGAGCCCGCACCACATGGCGGCATGCGCAGTGGCGGCGAAGGTGAATGATGGCATCAGGGCATAACGGCGTCGGACCGGACGCGCGCCGATCGCGTGCTGGATCGCCAGCATGAGGCCGATCGTGGCGTTGCAGACCGTCATGCACGCGCCCTCGCCGCCGAACATTTGAGTGAGCATGCGGCTCTCGAAATCAGAATTGACCGGGCCGAAGTTGCTGAAAATCCCACGGTCCTCGATGGCGCGCAGCAGCGGTGCGGCCTCGCTCAAGCGGGGCGGGTTGGGACGGGCGAGCGGAACGGCCATGATCAGAACCCCCCTGCTGCTGCGGCCATTGCGGCTGGCTGCGGGCTGGCTGGATACAGTGGGGCGGGCATGACCGCGGCCTCGTCGAGCTCGGACGCCTCGGCGTCATCCAACACCGGCGAGAGCGACGGCGCCATGGCGGCCTCGACGATCAGCGCACCGACGTCGTTCTGCCAGAGCCAAAGGCCATTCGCCTGGCCGCGGAAGCTCTTTTCGCCGCCCAAGCTGCCACGCGGCATGAACCCGGCCGCAAGGCCGATGCCGTACAGCCCGCCAACCGGCGTCGCGGCCGCATCCAACACCCGGCACTGATGGTCGACCAACGGCTGTTGCGGGCCGGTATGCGCCAGCAAGGTGATGCTGTTGCCCTCCTGGTCCATGACCGGCAAGGCGTGCGGGCGATAGCCCATCGCGGCGACCACGAGATGCGCATTGTCAAGGATTTCGAGTGCCGCAGGGTCGGTCGGTTGCAGCGCATGCAGCGCCATGCGCGGCTCGGGCGCCCGGCCGCCGATGCCGCGCACCTGCATCACCAGCTCGCGGCTGTCGAGGCGGAACCCGGCGAACCGGAACACGCGTCCACTGATGGGGCAGATGTCGTCGTCGGTGAATTCATCGTAGCCCTCGGCGAGCGCGGTGGCCGCGTCGGGGTAGTAGATCCGCAGTTCCCGCCGGTGCATCAGCACGACGCCGGCCGGGCCGAAGTTGACGTTCGGCATCCTGTGCAGCAGGGCGTGCGCGACCGCGGCGGCGCTGGTCGAGCCGCCGATCACGGCGACGCGTGGCGAGGCATGCGGAGCCAAGCGGGCGGCGATCTGCGCCAGGCCTCGTTCGCCCAGCACGTCGCCCGATTGCACGAGGCGGGGGCCGCAGCGGCCGGCAAGCGGCTCGCCGCCGACGGTCTCGGTCTGCAGCCGCTCGATCGGCTGATGGGCGCCGGTCGCAAGCACGACGCTGCGCGCCCATAGGGTCCGCTGCACGCCGGCGGCGTCGCGCACCATCACGCGCCAGCCTCCCGAGGTGCGCTTGATGGCCAAGGCGTCATGACTGGTCAGCACCTCGCAGGACGGCTCGGCGGCGATCATGCCTTCGAGCGTCCGGCCGACCAGGTTGAGGAAACGCCCGGCGTCGCGCAGGGCGACGGCGCCATCGCGGGCGGCGGCCAACAGGCGGGTCAAAGGATGATCGACAAGGTCGGTCAGGGGCGTGCGCTCTGGGCTGCGCAGGCAGTCCACGAAAGTCGTGCCGCTGCTGTCTGAGTTAATCGCGTAGGTTCCGATTGCTCCACTTCCAAGCGAGGGGCCCCGCTCAACGATTGCCACACCCTCCATCAGCAATGACGAGAGATGCCCCATCCGATGCGCAGCAAGTAGTGGCGCAATACCGCCGGGCCCACCACCAATGATAACTAGCGAAAACCGTCGCACCGACCGACTCATACTGCACCCTTAAAAATGTGGACCAACGGATTACGCTAAGATATTCCGTATCTCATCCTAACCAGGGGCAACATGGGCGAACTGTCACGACGCGATGCTGATGTTTGTTAACTAAAAAGCGAAATCCTATTAACGCTATGTTCCGTCTAGATACTGGAAGCAGCTTTCTTTTCGATGATGGAAAACGCAACGGCCGATGTGGCCGGGCTAATGCTGCAGGCCGCTCCCAGCAGTTGCCGGCCGGCGAGGGTTCGGTCACGAACCGTAGCAGGCAGGCGCCGTAACGCGTGGCGCACGAGGCGGTGTTGCCCCGCCCTGGTCTCGACCCGCCTCCGCTGCCGAAAAAGCCGTTTGCACAGCTCTGCATTCAGTACATGAATTCTGGAATCGGAGTGCAAACACTTCAGGCCCGGTAAGTTCGGGCAAGATCAGGGAGGAAGCAGCTATGGCGGGGTTCGATCGACGTGCCGTTCTAAAAGGCTCCTTCGGGGCCGCCGTCGGCCTTGGCGGAACGCTCGGCCACCGAGCCGCCCAGGCACAGGCACAAGGCGAGCCTCTGAGGCTGAAGCTCGGCAACGACCTGCCGGCGACGCATTCCGTGAACGTGCGCCTGCGCGAGGCCGTCGACGCCATCTCGGCCGAGACGAACGGACACGTCGCGATCAGCGTGTTTCCGAACAATCAGCTTGGCGGCGATTCGGATATGATGTCCCAGATCCGCTCCGGCGCGCTCGAGATGGGGACGTTCCCCGGAGCGGTCCTTTCGACCCTCGTTCCGGCGGGATCGCTGCCTGCGATCGGCTTCGCTTTCACCCACTATGATGAGGTTTGGGCGGCGATGGACGGCGAGGTGGGCAGCTATATCCGCCGGGCGATCGGGAAGCTGAACCTCGCTCCGTTCGATGCGGCCTGGGACAACGGCTTCCGCCAGATCACGACCAGCACCCATCCGATCCAGACGCCGGACGACCTGAAGAACTTCAAGATACGCGTGCCCGTCGTGCCGCTTTGGGTGTCCATGTTCGCGGCGCTAGGCGCGGCGCCGACCAGCATCCCGTTGAGCGAGGTCTACTCGGCGCTGCAGACTAGGATCACCGACGGGCAGGAGAACCCGCTGGCGCTGATCGAGTCGTCCAAGTTCTACGAGGTGCAAAAATACTGCTCGCTGACCAGCCATGCCTGGGATGGCTTCTGGCTGCTCGCGAACGCGCGTGTCTGGCGCACCGTGCCGGCCGACATCCAGCAGATCATGGCGAAGCACTTCAACGCGGCCGCCCGGAAGCAACGGGGAGATATCGTGCAGGCGAACACCGAGCTGCAGAAGACGCTGGAGTCGAAGGGATTGACGTTCAACACGGTGGAGGCCGGCGCATTCCAGCAGGCACTGGCGAAGACGACCTTCTACAAGGACTGGAGGGCCAAGTTCGGCGAGGAGGCCTGGGGCCTCATGCAAAAATATGCCACCAGCGTGAGCTGATCCGGTGAGGGACCTGTTGAATCTCGGGCAGATGCTGACGGTTCACGCCCGCCTGCTCGGACATCGGATCGGCGTGCGTGACCTGGACCGCGCAATGACATTCCTGCAGTGGAACGCGAGGTCTTGCCGCCTCGCCAACGCGCTGCTGGGCCTCGGCCTGTCGAAGGGCGACCGCGTTTCGATCCTCGCCTACAACTGCGTCGAGTGGGCCGAGATCTATGCCGCCACCGCGAAGGCGGGGCTGGTCGCCGTGCCCATCAACTTCCGTCTCCTCGGCCAGGAAGTCCGTTTTATCCTGGACAACGCGGAGGCCTCGGCCCTGATCGTCCAGGACGAGCTGATCGGCGTCGTCGAGGAGATCCGCACGGAGCTGTCCCTCCCGCACGGCCGCTTCGTCCATTTCGGCCAGCGCCCGTGCCCGGCCGGATACCGCAGCTACGAGGACCTCATGGCGGCGGCCAGCGACGGCGAACCGGATCAGCGCGTCCTGCCGGGCGATCCATGGATGCTGATGTATACCTCGGGCACCACGGGCCACCCCAAGAGAGCCATCCGCAGCCATCGGGGCGCCAGCCTGCTGTCCCTCATCACCGAGATCGAGCTTGGCATCCACCGCACCGACGGGGCCCTCCTCGTGATGCCGATGTGCCACGCGAACTCGCTCTACTTCTTCGGCGCGTTCAGCTACTGCGGCGCCACGACGACGATTTACTCGCGCGAAAGCTTCGATCCCGAGCATTGCGTCCGTACCCTCGGGGAGGGCGGGTCGACGTTCTCGTCGCTGGTGCCGACCCACTACACCATGATGCTGGGCCTGCCGGCGGCGGTCCGCGGACGCTACAACCTCCACCGCGTCACCAAGCTCATGATCTCCTCCGCCCCGGCCCGCCCGGAGACAAAGCGTGCGGTGATGGAGATGTTCCGCAGCTCCGGCCTGTTCGAGCTGTATGGCGCCACCGAGATCGGCTGGGTCACCATGCTCCACCCGGCGGAGCAGTTCACCAAGCTCGGCTCCGTCGGGCGGGAATGCGTCGGCTCGGCCCCATCCGGCTGCTGGACGGGCAGGAGCGCGAGGTGCCGGACGGCGAGCCGGGCGAGCTCTATTCTTGCACGCCCTACACGTTCGACGGCTACTGGAGATTGCCCGAGAAAACCGCCGAGGCATTCCGGGGCGAGTATTGCACGGTCGGCGACATGGCCCGCCGCGACGCCGACGGCTACATCCATCTCGTCGACCGCAAGAGCAACATGATCATCTCCGGCGGCGAGAACGTCTATCCGTCCGAGGTCGAGGCGCTGCTGGGAGCGCATCCCGGGATCAGGGACGTGGCCGTGGTCGGCCTGCCCGACCCGAAATGGGGCGAGCGGGTGCACGCCGTCGTCGTCCTGCACGAGGGCGCGCCGGTCAGCGAGGCCGACCTGCTCGACTGGAGCCGGAGCCGCATGGCCGGCTACAAGCGCCCGCAGTCCTATACGTTCATGCGTGGGGACGAGATGCCGCGCAACGCCCTGGGCAAGGTCCTGTACCGGGTGCTCAAGACGCAGCTCGCCGGCCCGGCCGAGTCGAGCGGATTGGTTGGAGCCACGCCATGACGACATATTCCCACGCCGACCCCGACAACGTCGCCAGCCTGATCGCGCGCCTGCTCAAGCGGCGCGGCGTCCAGCGCGTGTTCGCACTCTGCGGCGGCCACATCATGCCGATCTGGATGCGGCTCGACGCGGAGGGCATCCGCATCGTCGACGTGCGCGACGAGCGGGCCGCCGTCCACATGGCCCAGGCTCATGCCGAACTGACGGGAGAGCTTGGCGTCGCCCTCGTGACCGCCGGGCCAGGCGTC
>CAZZWN010000018.1:0-24188 GCA_964657765.1 uncultured Acetobacteraceae bacterium | reverse complement strand
GTCTTGCCCTTGTCGTGGTCGAAGAACACGCCGGGGCTGCGGTGCATCTGGCTGACGATGACGCGCTCGGTCCCGTTGATGACGAACGTGCCGTTATCCGTCATGAGCGGCATGTCGCCCATGTAGACCGGCTGCTCCTTGATGTCGCGGATCGACCGGGCGCCGGTGTCCTCGTCCAAGTCCCAGACGATCAGGCGCAGGATCACCTTCAACGGTGCGGCGAACGTCATGCCGCGCTGGATGCACTCCTCGACGTCGTACTTCGGCTCTTCGAGTTCGTAATGCACGAACTCGAGCCGGCCGCGCCCGGCGAAGTCGTCGATCGGGAACACCGACTTGAACACCTCCTGCAGGCCCGTCGGCGTCCGGCTGTCCGGCGCCACGTTCATCTGCAGGAACGTCTCGTAACTGGAGCGTTGCACGTCGATCAGGTTCGGCATCGGCGCCACTTCGGGAATGCGCCCGAAGCTCTTGCGGATCCGCTTCTGTCCCGTGAACGATTTGGTGATCGCGTTCATCGCCCGTCCTTGACCTAATATCCTGCGCACCCGATGGTGGCATGGTAGTCGTTAGCCTCGGCAAATCGTCGTCCTGCCAGACGCGGGATGCCGCCCGCCATCCGGCAACAGGTTCGCGGGCGGAAACCGATCCTGGTTTCCACCCGCCCCCTGCTCAGTCACCCGGCGCGCGCCTAAGAAGACGCGCCGGGTTCATTCGACTACTTAATTTCGACAGAAGCGCCCTGCTCTTCCAACTGCTTCTTGAGCTTCTCGGCCTCGTCCTTGTTCACGCCTTCCTTCACCGCCTTAGGCGCCGCTTCGACCAGGTCCTTGGCTTCCTTCAGCCCCAGGCCGGTAATGGTGCGGACCTCCTTGATGACGTTGATCTTCTTCTCGCCAACCTTTGCCAGCATGACGGTGAACTCCGTCTGCTCCTCGACCACCGCGGCCGGCGCGGCGGGGCCAGCCGGCGCTGCCGCGGCCGGAGCAGCAGCAGAAACACCCCACTTTTCTTCCAACAACTTGGACAGCTCTGCTGCCTCAAGCACCGTCAGCGCGGACAGTTCGTCCACAAGTCTCGACATGTCAGCCATTTCGTATCTTCCTCAATCTAGCCCTTGGGCGGTTCCATGCAAGCCCGATACCATCCTATGTGCCGGAACTTGCGTTCACATCAGCAATGCGGCTAGCGCAGCCTGTTTCCCATTGGGGATTATGCCGCTTCCGCCTCGTCCTTCTTGGCATAGGCCCCGAAGACCCGTGCGAGCTGTCCGGCTGGCGCCGCGAGCACGCCTGCGATCCGTGTGCCGGGGGTCTGAATCATCCCCACCAACCGGGCGCGCAACGCATCAAGCGACGGCAAATCCGCCAGCGCCTTGATCCCGTCTGCATTCAGCATCTGGGTGCCAAGGGCGCCGCCGATCACGACGAACTTCTCGTTGGTCTTGGCGTAGTCGACGGCGGCCTTCGCCACGGCCACCGGGTCCCGCGACCACGCGAGCGCGGTCGGACCCTTAAGCATAGGCTTGATGCCGTCGAACCGGGTCCCATCCAGGGCGAGCACGGCCAGCCGGTTCTTCGCGACTTTGTAGGTCGATCCCGACGCCCGCATCCTGCGCCGCAGATCGGACACCTCTGCCACGGTCAAACCCTTGTTCTGGGTGACCACGATCATCGATGTCTCTGCGAACACAAGACCGAGCGAGGCAACGAACTCTCGCTTCTCCGTACGGTCCACGTCCCGTCTCCTATTGGCCCCTGCGCGTTTGGACCGCGCTGGGGTGGTGCCCTGGCACGGCCAAATGGCCGCGCCATAACGCCTGTCCGGAACCCATTGCGCGCGGACGCGCCGTGGACCCTTTAGCCGGAACCGCCGGGCTGCCGGGATAGGCGCGCCTGCCCCGGATCATCTCGGCATCCCCGTCTACTGCGCGCGGGCCTCGGCCCTTTACTGTTCCCCCCCGGAAAACCGGGGTGGAACGACGTGCAGTCTCGGACAGGATCGAGGCGGCTTGCGCCACCCCTAGCCGCCAGCTCCGAAAAGCCGGCGAATTTCGCTCAGTCTAACGCTGCTGCGCCGGTTGCGCCGAGAGTGTCGCGACATCCACCCGGATACCAGGCCCCATCGTCGAGCTGACCGACGCTTTCTGCACGTAGGTGCCCTTGGCCCCGGTCGGCTTCGCCTTCTGGATGGCATCGACGAAAGCGTAGATATTCTCGACCAGCTTGCCCTCATCGAAGCTCGCCTTGCCGATCCCGGCATGGACGATGCCCGCCTTCTCGGCCCGGAACTCGACCTGACCCGACTTCGCAGCCTTTACCGCGCCGCGCACATCCATCGTGACAGTGCCAAGCTTTGGGTTCGGCATCAGGCCGCGCGGGCCCAAAATCTTGCCGAGCCGCCCGACCAGCGCCATCATGTCCGGCGTCGCGATGCAGCGGTCGAAGCCGAACTCGCCGGCCTGCACCTTCTCGGCCAAGTCCTCGGCGCCCACCACGTCGGCCCCGGCGGCCTGCGCCTCCTCGGCCTTGGCCCCCCGCGCGAACACCGCGACGCGCAACGTCTTGCCGGTGCCGTTCGGCAGGCTCAGCAAGCCGCGCACCATTTGATCGGCGTGGCGAGGATCGATACCGAGGTTCATGCTGAATTCGATCGTCTCGTCGAACTTGGCGCGGGCGTTGCTTTTGGCCAGCTTGATCGCCTCATCCAACGTGTAGGACTTCGTGCGATCGAAGGTCTCGTATCCCGCCCTCAGGCGCTTGTTCTGTGCCATGTCAGGCCTCCACCACGCTGAGGCCCATGGACCGGGCGCTGCCGGCCAGCATGCGGACTGCCGCTTCGACGTCGTTCGCGTTCATGTCCTTCATCTTGGTCTCGGCGATCTCACGCAGCTGCGCCGTCGTAACCCGGCCGACCATCGCGCCCTTGCCCGGCGTGGTCGTGCCCTTGGTGATCCCCGCGGCCTTTTTAAGGAAGTAGGTGTTGGGCGGCGTCTTGGTGATAAAGGTGAAGGTGCGGTCGCCGAATGCGGTGATGACGACGGGCACCGGCATGCCGGGCTCCATGCCTTGGGTCACTGCGTTGAATTCCTTGCAGAACGCCATGATGTTCAGGCCGCGCTGACCGAGCGCCGGGCCGACGGGCGGGGACGGGTTGGCTTTCCCGGCCGGAATCTGCAACTTGATGTAGCCGACGATCTTTTTAGCCATAGATTGGCCTCCAGGTTAGGAGGACCGCGGTCATACCGATCGCTGCCGTGAAAAGTACGGCCGGAGATCTCCCGCGTTCCGAGTGAGCGCGGGCGTATAGCGGACGATTGAGGCTGAGTCCAGTTCTATTTGCGCGGGCCCACAGACCGACTATAGAGGCCCGACCCTAAACTTGCACGAGAGATCCGCCATGGCCGTCAAGCCGTCGACAACGCCCCGAAACCCCGCGACGTACTTCAACCCGACGGCAAAGGCGATTATCGGCTCGGCGTTGATCGCAGTCGTCTTGGCGACATTGATGATGGGCAACCCATTCCGGGCGGTTCAGCTGGCTTATCTCGACTACAGCCATACGCCGGCCACCGGAGCCGCAAAGGGCGATCCTTCACCGACGAAAAGCGACCCCGCGGTCCCGTCGGCGAAGTAGCTTAGATCACCAACTCGATCACGAACGGGCCGGGCCGGGCGTTGGCCTGGGCGAACAGGTCGGCGAACGCCTCCATCGTCTCGGCGCGGCCTGCCTCCACGCCCATACCGTTGGCGAGCCGCACCCAATCCAGGTCCGGGTTGCCGAGGTCCAGCATATCGAGCGCGGTGCGCCCAGGATTGGCGCCGACGCCCTGATACTCACCCAGCAGGATCGCATACTTGCGGTTGGCCAGGATTACGGTCGTGACATCCAGCCGTTCCCGCGCCTGCGTCCATAGGCCCTGCAGCGTATACATCGCGGAACCATCCGCCTGTAGCCCGACCACCCGGCGGCCCGGCGCCCCGATCGCGGCGCCGGTCGCCAGCGGGATGCCGCAGCCGATCGCGCCGCCGGTGATCTGCAGCCAATCATGCGGCGCTGCGACATGCGTCCCCGGAAAGAACGCGCGGCCGAAGCTCACGCTCTCATCGACGATGACGGCGTCCTCGGGCAGCAGGGCGGCAAGGGTTTGCGCGACCGCTTCCGAGGTGACGGCGCCCCGGGCGAGTGCTGGCCGTTCGGCGTCCGGCCGCCGCATCCGCCCGGCCTCCAGCGCCTCGATCCCCAACACGTCGGCAACGCGGGCGAGCGCGTCGGCCCCGTCGTGCTCGGGCCGGGCGAGCACGTGCACTTGGCACTCCGGCGACGCCATGCGGCTGGGCTTGTTCGGATAGGCGAAGAACCCGACCGGATCGGCGGCACCAACCAGGATCAGGTGCTTGACCCCGGCCAAAGCGGCCACGGCCTGATCGACGGGATAGGGCACGCGATCGATCGGCACCCGCCCGGCGCCGCGCGCGATCCGGGCGTTGCTGGTCTGCGCCAACATGCGCGCGCCGGTGCCAGCCAGGATGCCAGCGGCCATCTCCAACGTATCCGCCCGCAATGCCTTGCCGCCCAGGAGCAGCATCGTCGGCTCGCCGGAGCGCAGCGCCCGCACCACCGCCTGGATGGCGTCGGGCGAGGCCTGCGGCTGCGGCGGCACCGGCAGCGGTACGCCGATGATGCCGCCGTCGTCCCAGCAGGTGTCGCTCGGAAGGATAAGGGTCGCGATACCGCCGGGCGCGCTGCGGGCGGCCTGTACAGCGGCGGCGCAATCGCCGCCGACGGCCGCCGCATGCGCCGCCGTGCGAGTCCAGGCGGAGACCGGGCGGGCAAAGCCCTCCGTGTCGGCAGTAAGCGGCGCGTCGAACGGGCGGTGGTAGGTCGCCTGATCGCCAACCAGGTTCACGATCGGCGAGCGGGCCCGGCGCGCATTGTGCAGGTTCGCCAAGCCGTTCGCGAGGCCGGGTCCGCAGTGCAGCAACGTTGCGGCGGGTCGGTCCTGCATGCGGGCATAGCCGTCGGCGGCGCCGGTCACGACCCCTTCGAACAGCCCGAGCACGCAGCGCATTCCGGAAATGCGGTCGAGCGCCGCCACGAAATGCATCTCGCTGGTGCCGGGGTTGGCGAAGCAGGTATCGACGCCGCAGGCCAACAGGGTGTGCACCAGGCTCTCAGCACCGTTCATCCGCAATTGCTCCAGGTCTGCCAAGGCCAAGTCCGCCAATTAGAGTGCCAACGGCGCATCGGGTTGGCAACACGCCGCGACAACGAAGATGCGCCCCTGCCGACGTGTCGGCGTGCCGATTTCAAGGTGGCCGATGACTCGGCAAAAAGCGGATAGGCGCTTGTCGATCGGCACAGGACGTATCGGGAGGCTGCGTCGGGTTGCCGATGAAGTCTGCCATGATCGTGGTTGCGCAGGGACTGAAGTGCCGCACGTTATGGCCGATGCGGGGAAGGCCCACCCAGCGGGCACGCGGACCAATCAGCGTGGCCACCTGACGGCTGGAGGATAGTCCGGCCACCGGGTCGAATTGCCCAGCCAGCACCAGGATTGGAACGTCGGCGCCGATTGGAATGACTGGCGAGGGTCCAAGCTCCGACCAGCGCTTGCAAATGCCATGCAACCCCATCCGGTCGAGCGTATCGGCACCCTCGGCAAGAGGGTTGCGATAAAGCGGACGATCCCGGCATTCGACAGCCGTGTGGGCGCCCATGTTCAGCTGCCCGGCTGCCGCAACTTCAGACGCGAAGGCGGCGGCGAAATCTCCAGTGTCGCCGTCATGCACTGCCGCGATCAGGCGTGGCAGGCCCGGGTAGGCTGTCGGGTAGTAGATCAGCCGGCCGACAATAACCTCGAACAGCGACGCCGTGAGCGACTGCCGATCACCGGGACGGTGCAGCTGCGGCGGGGTGGGCACGCTCAACGGAGTGCGGCCGAGCTGCTGCAGTGTTTCCCGATATAGCCCGGCAATATCCGGAAACACGGCGGCGCAGGCTTCGTCGCGATCGCAGGACGCAAAGAAGGCATCGCGTGCTTCGGTCACCTTGATCGACCTTGAGGGTATTACCGGGTCAGGTGGATAAACCGAGTCAAGGACAACCGAGCGGACCGTGCCGGGATGCTGCGCCACCAGTGTCATCGCCACCGTCGTGCCGTAGGACTCGCCGTAGACGTTCCAGCGAGCGATCCCGAGCGCTTGCCGCACCGACTCGAAGTCCTCGACGGTGACCGGGGTGCCGAAATTCCTCAGATCGGGGCCGTGGGCCGTCGCTTGCTCGCGGCAGGCCGCGTATACTGTCCGGCGGCTGGCTTGCGCGGCCTCGGTCGTTTCGGTTGCAAGGGCAACGGCCGCGTCCAGCAGTCTGCCGTTGAGCGCCGGGCAAAGATCGGGTTCCGATCGGCCAACGCCCCGTTGATCGACGAGAATGAGATCGCGGCCCGGCGCATAAGGGTGGCTGGCCTGGTAATCGGTATGGATAGTGAGCGGCGAACCAGGACCGCCGCTGATGTAGACGACGGGCTCCGGCGACACCGGCTGTTGCACGCTCTTGACGACGACGACCGCTAATTTGAACTGACCCGTGCTGAAGTCATGATAATCCCGAGGGACGCCGACCGTCCCGCACCGCAGCCTCGGGCGTAGCTCTGGCACTATATCGGGCAGGCCGTCGCACGCCGTTTCGGTGAATACAGGCCGGGGCGGCTGGGTTTGTCCGATGGCGCGTCCCCCGATTGCGCCTGCGGCCAAAAACATTACGATACCGAATGCTCCGGCACGCCTCGCCGTCCAAGTCATCGACAAGACAGTATGCGGGAGCATCGCCACGATCGGGGCGAGCTAGGCGAGCCGATGGTCAATCGACCGCGTCAACAGGGTCTCGACGTCGCCCGTGTGCTTGGTCGGTACGGGCTTGATCATGCGATCTTCCTGGACTGTATGCCGGCATTCGCGGCGTCTGGACCCCAGAACACGGCCGTTCCTCCGGTTGATTGGCAAAGGGCCGAAGCGCACAGCGGCGCCTTGCCGCCAGCCGGCGCCCGCTCTACCCATCGCTCGCTGCCTGACCCATTGCTTGATGAACGAGTGAGGACGCCGCGCCGATGACCACGATCCTATATCCCGAGGCCATGTATCCCGACGACAGCGAGGAGCGCCGCATCTTCGGCCCCGACGCAACCATCCTGCGCCGCGACACCCACATATTGGCGGACCTCTCGGACGCGGATTGCGCCGCCGCCGACGGGCTGATGCTGTTCCGCCAGTTCCTCACCGCGGCCGACCTCGCGCGCTTTACCCGGCTCCGCGCCATCGTGCGCATGGGCGTCGGCTACGACCGCATCGATCGCCCCGCCGCTGCCGCCCGCGGAGTGCTGGTGTGCAACGTGCCGGACTATGGCACGACCGAGGTGGCGGACCACGCGATCGCGCTCGTCATGGCGCTGCGGCGCGGGCTGCTGCTGCACCATGACGCGCAGCGGCGCGACCCGCCGGCCCCATGGCGCGGGGTCGACAGCCCTCTGCTGCGGCGAACCGGGGTGCAGACCTTCGGCATCGTCGGGCTCGGGCGCATCGGCACGGCGGTCGCGCTGCGGGCCAAGGGATTGGGGTTCAAGGTCGCGTTCTACGATCCCAACCTGCCCAACGGGTCGGAGCTCGCAATCGGCGTCGTCCGGGCGTCGAGCCTGCAGGAGCTGATGCACCAGGCAGACGTGCTGTCGCTCCACGTGCCATTGACGCCGGAGACGACGGGGCTGATCGGCGCCGCCGAGCTGGCGTGGCTGCCGCCCGGCGCCGTGGTGGTGAACACCGCACGCGGCCCGGTGCTGGATGTCGGAGCGCTGGCGGACGCGTTGCGCGACGGACGGATCGCCGGCGCCGGGCTCGATGTGCTGCCGGTCGAACCGCCCGTCGAGCCGATCCCCGAGCTGCTGCGGGCCTATCGCGCACGGGAGGCCTGGGTGGAGGGCCGGCTGATCATCACGCCGCACTCGGCCTATCTCACCCCCGAGGCGCATTGGGACATCCGGGTGAAATCCGCCGAGACGATGCGGGCGGCGCTGATGAGCAACCACCCGCAGAACGTGATCACGCCGGAGATGTATTGACCATCGCCAGACCATGATACATCTTTTTGATATATATCTATGGTGACCACTATGAATACGGCAAAGGTCTTCTGGTCGGGCCGATCGCAGGCGGTGCGGCTGCCCAAGGCGTTCCGCCTCGAAGCAGACGAGGTGCGTATCCGGCGGCATGGCCGGTCGGTGATCCTGGAGCCGGTGGCCCACGATTGGGACTGGTTGGAGGTGTTGGCGGGCAAGGTCAACGAGGACTTCGCGTCGGCCGTGGCCGAGCAGCCCGAGGAGCAGGAGCGTCCGGCATTGGACTTCTTCGAGTGAAGTACCTGCTGGACTCGAATGCTGTCGTTGGCCTTCTAGCCGGCAAAGTCTCGCTCACCCGGCGCATACGGCGGCACGTGCCGAGGGATTTTGGCCTCTCCGCCATCGCGAACTACGAATTGTTCTTTGGCGCGTATAAAAGCGAGCAGAAAGCGCTCAGCCTTAACGTTGTAGAGGAATTGCAGTTCGAGGTCGTGGAGTTCGATCAGGACGACGCCCGGCAGGCCGGAGCCATCCGGGCGGCACTCGCGGTGGCCGGAACGCCGATCGGTCCCTACGACGTCCTGATCGCCGGGCAGGCGCAGGCGCGCGACCTCATCCTGATCACCCATAACGTAGGCGAATTCTCCCGGGTGAATGGCTTGCGGTTCGAAGATTGGGAGGGCTGACCCGCCGTTGACACCCATGGGCGAGTTGCCCACTTTGCCTGCAACGACACCCAAGGGAACGCCCCTCATGAACGCCGAATTTCCATCGACCGGGCAATCCACCCGGCGACGCCTGCGCAGCCAGCGCTGGTTCGACGAGCCGAACGACCCCGGAATGACGGCGCTCTACCTCGAACGCTACCTCAACTTCGGCCTGACCCGCGGCGAGCTGCAGTCCGGCCGGCCCATCATCGGCATCGCGCAGACGGGCTCCGACCTGGCACCCTGCAACCGGCATCTGGTCGACCTCGCGAGCCGGGTGCGGGACGGCATCCGCGACGCCGGCGGCGTGCCGCTCGAGTTCCCGATCCACCCGATCCAGGAGACGGGCAAGCGGCCGACCGCGGCGCTCGACCGCAACCTCGCCTACCTCAGCCTCGTCGAGGTGCTGCACGGCTACCCGATCGACGGCGTGGTGCTGACGACCGGGTGCGACAAGACGACGCCGGCCTGCCTGATGGGCGCTGCGACCGTGAACATTCCCGCCATAGTGCTGTCGGGCGGGCCGATGCTGGACGGCTGGTACAATGGCCGGCTCGCCGGGTCCGGCACCATCGTGTGGGAGGCGCGCAAGCTGCTGGCCGAGGGGCTGATCGAGTATCCGGAGTTCATCGACATGGTGGCGGCGTCGGCCGGGTCGGTTGGGCACTGCAACACGATGGGTACGGCGCTGTCGATGAACAGCCTCGCCGAGGCGCTCGGCATGTCGCTGCCCGGCTGCGCGGCCATTCCCGGCCCGCACAAGGAGCGCGGCTGGATGGCCTACCACACCGGCGCCCGCATCGTCGGCATGGTGCACGAGAACCTGCGGCCGTCCGACATCATGACGAAACCCGCGTTCGAGAACGCCGTCGTGGCGGCTGCGGCATTGGGCGCCAGCAGCAACTGCCCGATCAGCATGATCGCCATCGCGCGCCACATGGGCGTGGACCATACGCTGGAGGACTGGCAGCGCTTAGGCGACGGCATCCCGCTGCTGGCCGATGTGCAGCCGGCCGGGCGCGTGTTGGGCGAGGGCTTTTTCCGTGCCGGCGGGGTGCCGGCGGTGATGCGCGAGCTGCTGGACGCCGGCAAGCTGCAGCCGGACGTGATGACCTGCACCGGCAAGACGCTCGGGGAGAACTTGTCGAAAAAGCCCGCGGTCGACCATGAGGTGATCCGCCCCTATGGGCATCCGTTGAAGGAGAGCGCCGGGTTCGCGGTGCTGTCGGGCAACCTGTTCGATGCGGCGGTCATGAAACTGAGCGTCATCGATCCCGAGTTCCGCAGCCGCTTCCTGTCCGATCCGGACCAGCCCAACGTGTTCGAGGGCAAGGCGGTCGTGTTCGAGGGGCCGGAGGACTACCACGAGCGGATCGAGAACCCGGACCTCGGCGTCGACGAGCACTCGATATTGGTGATCCGCAACTGCGGCCCGGTCGGCTACCCCGGCGGCGCCGAGGTGGTGAACATGCAGCCCCCGGCGGCGCTGCTGAAGGCCGGCGTGCACACGCTGCCGACGATGGGCGACGGGCGGCAATCCGGCACCTCCGGCAGCCCGAGCATCCTGAACGTATCGCCTGAGGCAGTGGTGGGCGGCGGCTTGGCGCTGTTGCAGACCGGCGACCGCATCCGCATCGACCTAAACAGCCGCAAGGTCGACGTGCTGCTGCCGGACGGCGAGCTGGAGGCGCGGCGCGGCGCCTGGCACCGGCCGGCATTGCAGAACAAGACGCCCTGGGAAGAGATCAGCCGCAGCATGGTCGGCCAGCACGCCACCGGCGCCTGCCTGGAACCGGCGACGCTCTATCTGAACATCGTCGAGGAACGTGGCGAGAGCCGCAACAACCATTAGTCGAGGGCGGATCATGGCAGGCAGGCTCACCGGCAAGACCGCGTTCATCACCGCCGCGGCCCAGGGCATCGGACGCGCGACCGCGCTGGCCTACGCGGCGGAGGGCGCGCGGGTGATCGCGACGGACCTGAACGAGGCGAAGCTCGCGGAGATCGCCGGCGACAACATCGCGGTGCATCGGCTGGACGCGACACAGGCGGCCGATATCGCGCGCCTAGCGGATGCGGCCGGGCCGGTGGACGTGCTGTTCAACTGCGCCGGGTTCGTGCACCAGGGGACCATCCTCGACGCGACGGACGAGCAGTGGGACTTCGCGTTCTCGCTGAATGTACGGAGCATGTTCAACACGATCCGCGCGTTCCTGCCCGGCATGCTGACGGCAGGGCGTGGATCCATCATCAACATATCCAGCGCCGCCAGCAGCATAAAGGGCGCACCGGGCCGGTTCGTCTATGGGACGACGAAGGCCGCGGTGATCGGCCTCACCAAGTCGGTCGCGGCGGACTACGTGAAGCAGGGCATACGCTGCAACGCGATCTGCCCCGGCACCATACAGACCCCAAGCCTCGACGACCGCATCGCCGCCAACGCCGCCGCGGCTGGCTCATTGGAGGCGGCGCGGACCGGGTTCATAGCGCGCCAGGCAATGGGGCGGCTGGGCACGCCGGAGGAGATCGCGGCGCTTGCAGTGTATCTGGGTTCGGACGAGACGCAGTTCATCACCGGCCAAACCATCGTCATCGACGGCGGCTGGACGCTTTAGGCGACAAAACTTGTCAAGGAATTGGTCATGAAACTGCTGCGTGTGGGTGCCCCCGGCGCCGAGAAGCCCTGCCTGCTCGGGCCGGACGGACAATATCGCGACCTGTCCGGCACCGTGCGGGATTTCGACGCCGAGGCGCTGTCGGCCGCCGGGCTGGCGAAGATCGCGGCGCTCGATCCGGCGAGCCTGCCCGTCATAGCGCCCGGCGGACGCATCGGCCCCTGCGTGCCGCGTCCGGTCAACTTCGTCTGCATCGGGCTGAACTACGCGGACCACGCGGCGGAGACCGGATCGCCGATCCCCAAGGAGCCGATCGTGTTCTTGAAGTCGCTCGGCTCGTTCCAGGGCCCAAACGACGACGTGCAGCTGCCGCGCGGGTCGAAGAAGACGGACTGGGAGGTCGAGCTCGCGATCGTCATCGGCGAGCGCGCGGCGTATGTGCCCGAGAACGACGCCATGCGGCATGTCGCCGGGTACTGCGTGGTGAACGACGTGAGCGAGCGCGAATACCAGATCGAGCGTGGCGGCACCTGGGACAAGGGCAAGGGCTGTGACACCTTCGGCCCGACCGGGCCGTGGCTGGTCACGCGGGACGAGGTGCCGGACCCGCAGGCGCTGCATATGTGGCTGGACGTGGATGGCCGCCGCATGCAGGACGGCAGCACGAAGACGATGATCTTCAACGTGCAGAAGCTGGTGAGCTATGTCAGCCACTTCCTGACCCTGCATCCTGGCGACATCATCAGCACTGGGACGCCGCCGGGGGTAGGCATGGGCGTGAAGCCGACGCCGGTGTTCCTGAAGGGCGGCGAGACGATGAGGCTTGGCATCGAGGGCTTGGGCGAGCAGACACAACGCGTCGTCGCTGCGTAGCGGGTGCTCGGGCTGATCGTGACTGCCTTTGGTTTACGCCGCCCTACAGCCAGATGAACGAACGGCTACGGCGCGCCTGCTGCTGAGCAATAGCAGCAGGATAAGCGTTCAAGTCATGAACGAGTTCGCCAATGTGGCGCGCCGTAAGCTCAAGAGGCCATGGCCTGAAATCGCGACGGTTCTTGCAGATATGCTTGCGATCTTTCCCAAGCCCGCGCCTCTTACCCGCGCCACCCACGAAGCCGCGATACGACTCGCCACGCGCTACGGGTTCGCCCTCTACGATGCGTTGATCGTCGCCTCTGCGCTGGAAGCCCGTTGCGCAACGTTGCTGACGGAGAACATGCAGGATGGCTTGCTCGTTGAAATGCGCCTGACCATACGCAATCCATTCTTGCAGCCTGCCTCGCCTGCGCACTAGACTTCACGGGGGCTTTACCGGAAGAAAACCACCGGTTTCGGTATCGCCTTGGCTGCTGCGTGGCATATGTTGCTTTAGCAGCGCGGTCTGACGGGAGGTAAAATGGAATCATCAACCCAGGTTGTCCTGAGCGGTATCCTGACCTTCGGCATACCGCTGGCATTCGCTTGCCGGGAGCTCATCATGGTGCGGCGCCCGCCCCGGGGGTCGTGGGATGGCGATGGCCCGCATACCCCGGCGCCCGTGCCGCCGCCACCCGATACGACGCCGCAGGATTTCACGCCGCTGAAGCCGCTGCCCGATTGCCTGATCCCGAAGCCTTCCAGCCTGACCGACCTGCCGCAGCGCTCCCGGGTCCTGGAACCCGCCTAGCGTCCCCAGCTCGGCTTAGTCCGGATCAACGCCACGCGCGCTTGAGGTCCATAAGGTGAAACCCGAGCGCGCCCAGTAGCGACAGCGATATCCAAGCCCACCATGCGCCGCCCGCGCCAAAACGCATCGCCAGCAGGAGGCACATGCCGGACAGCAAGTTCGGCAGCAGCCGGGCCGGCAAGACGCCATGGCCGCGCAGCCGATAGAGCAGGCACAGCCCAATGGCCTCCAACGCCATGCCGGCGAGGATCCAGTCGAATATCCGCCCGCTCGCGAACAACGCCCCCATCGACGGTGCTTAGGCGCCTATGGCGGCGCTACTCATGCGCCACCGCCCGCCGAACCTTGCGCAACCCGAGCGCCATCAGCCCCGCGATAATCGGGATGCTGATCCCCATCACCAGGTCCGGGTCGACATGCCCGCCCGCCGCCTTGAATGCCTTCGCGGCATACCCGACCAAACCAACGATATAATAGGTGACGGCGGCGATCGACAGCCCCTCGACCGTCGACTGCAGGCGCAGCTGCAGCCGCACCCGGCGGTTCATCGCCGCCAGCACCGACTGGTTCTGCTGCTCCCGCGTCACCCCCACACGCGTCGCCAGCAGTTGCGTCGCCCGCGCGACCCGGCGCGACAGCTCCTCCTGCCGGGCCGCCACCGACCGGCAGGTGTTCATCGCCGGGGCGAGCCGCCGCTCGGTGAATTCCTGCAACGTCTGCAGCCCCGACACCCGGGTCTCGCGCAGTTCCTGGATACGGCGCTGCACCAGCCCGTCATAGGCGAAGGCGGCGCTGAAGCGATACAAATTGTCGGCCTGCCGGCTGTCGATCTCGGCGGCGAGGCGCGTCAGGCGGTCCAGCAGGACGGGCTCGTCCTGGTCGCGCGCAGTAACCATCGCAGCGGTGATCCCGGCGACCTCGCGCTCGCAGCGGGCGATCTCCGGCGCCAACGCCTGCGCGACCGGCAAGGCCAGCAGCGCCATGACCCGGTAGGTGTCGATCTCGAGCAGCCGCTGCACGACGCGGCCGGCCTGGACCGGCGTCATGCTGCGGTCCTGCAGCAGCATGCGGCTGAACCCGTCGGGCTGCACGCGGAAATCGGTGAAGGCCGCCGCCGCCTGGCTGCTCACCACCGAGCCCACGAGCAGGTCGCCAGGGAACAGCTGCCTCGCCACCGCCAATGGTTCGGCCGTGTCGGGGTCAGGCGCCAGCAGCGCGACATGCGCCGCCACCATGAGCTGACCGGGCAGGCCGGCCAGCCAATCGGCGGGGACGGCGTCGATGGCGGGGTCGTCGAACGGATGCGCCCCGGCTCCGGCCACGATGAAGGTGTAGCGCACGAACTCGGTATGCCGCTCCCATTTGAGGCGAAACGGCCCGAGGTCGGCGCTGTAGTGGTTCGACCCGGCGCGCGGTGGTGCCACGCCATGCCGTTCGGCCAAGGCGCGCACGGCGCTGAAGCCGCCTTCGCGCGCGGCGGTGTCGGAGAACAGGGCAAGGTAGGAAACGCGGACCGGCGCCACGAGCGGTTCGGGCGGGCGGGCATGCACCTCGTCGTTGAGCTGGATGCGTTGCGGATGGTTGGCGGGCAAGGTGATCATGCGGGCGAGACGCCTAATTCGCGGGCAAAGCCGAGCACGATGGCCGCCGCGTCCTCCGGCCGCTCCTCGTGCGCGAGGTGTCCGAGGCCGGGCATCGAGACCAGGCTGGCGCCGGGCACCATGTCGCGCACCCGGGCGGCTTGCGCCGGCGGCACGGCGCGGTCGTTCGCGCCCACGACCAGCAGCAGCGGCGCCGCCAGATGGCCGATATCGCGCAGCAGGGGATGCAGGTCCCATTGCGACATCATGCCCAGGGCAGCGGCGGCGTGGGCGGGGTTGCGGATCATGCGCCCATATAGCGTAACGCCCTCCGGATCGATGCGGGAACCCGTGTTTTCCAGCATGCCCCCCACCACCGCATCGTCCTTCGCCCGCCAGGCAAAAAGCTGCGGCAGCAGCGGCAGGCCGACCAGCAGCTTGGCCAAGGGGGAGAAGATCTGGCCGGGCACGCCCTCCAGCGGCACGAACGCGCCGTTCAGGCTGATGAGGCCCCGTGGCGCGATCTGACCATCGAGCGTCATCCGCACCAGGATCGCCGCGCCGGCCGAGTGGCCCACCGCCAGCGCCGGCGTCATGTTCAGCGCCCGCAGCAGACCCTGCAGCGACTTCGCCATCCCCGGCAGCGAAAGCCGGGCCGTCGCCGGCGTGTCGGTGAACCCATGGCCAGGCAGGTCGGGCGCGACGACCGTGAAGTGCCGCGCCAGCAGCGGGGCGAGCGCGCGCCAGGAGTGCGTGGCGGCCCCGGTACCATGGATCAGCAGCAGCACCGGGCCTGCGCCCATCACCTGCACGTGCCACAGCAGCCCGGCGGCGCGGACGAAGCGACTGCTTTCCCGGTTCGGCCAGTCCCGGCCCTGCCGCTGCCAGCCACGCCGGTCGCTCATGCGGCGGCCCGGACAGCGCGGCTCAAGGCGGCCGCGTCGGCATAGGGCAGCGGCACGTAGCGCGCGTCCATCTCGGCCGCGAGGCGCTGGCTCGCCGGATGCGGCCGCGGCGAGGTATCGACCAGCAATGCCGTGAGCCGCGCGGCGCGCACCTGCCGTGCGGCGGCCAGTGCGTCGGCGTCGGCCCGGGCACGGCCGCCCCTGCCGTCCTGCGCCACGTTCGCCCGGCCGTCGGTCAGCAGCACGATGGTCGGCGTGCCGCCCCGGCGCCGGATGCCGTCCGCCATCACGAACCCGGCGTCGATCCCGGCCGCCAGCGGAGTGCCGCCGCCGCCCGGCAGCCCGGCAAGGCTGCGCTTCGCCCGCACCAACGACCGCGTGGGCGGCAACAGCACCTGCGCCGCCGTGCCGCGGAACGCCAGCACCGCCACCCGGTCGCGCCGCACGTAGCATTCCGCCAGCAATAACTCGACCGCGCCCTTGGCCTCGGCCAACCGGTTGAACGCCTGGGAGCCGGAGGCATCGACCACGAAAATGGTCGTCGTCTCCGCCCGCTGCTTCATGCGGGCAATGCGGAAATCCTCACGGCGAACCTCGATCCGCCCGGCCGGCTCCCGCTGGCGCATGCGTTGCCGCGGCGCTGCGGCCCGGAGCGTGGCGATGAGGTCGAGCCGCGCACCGCCGCATGGATCGCCGAGCCGCGCGCCGATGGGACGCCCCCGCCGCCCTGCATTCTGCAATGCGCCCGCGGCCCCGGTGGTCGGCGCCCTGGCGCGCGCGCTGTCCCCCGCCGCGAGTTGCGCCAAAAGCCCGGCCGGGATTGCCGCCTTTGCGGCCTGGACCAGCATGTCCTGGAGCGCATTGTCCGGTGTCGTTTGCGCCTCCGTCTCATCGACGGCTTCGGACGGCTCCGGCGGTGGCGGCGTGTCGTCAGGGTGGTGCTCGGCAGGCTCCTGCTCGACAGGCTGCGGCTCAGGCACGGGCAGCACGGTAGCACGCGGCGCCAGCACCAGCCGGCATGCGAGTGCCGCGTCCTCGTCCATCACCCGGTCCCGCCCGGCCAGCGCCGCCGCGGCGCACGCCGCCCGCAGAGCCGCCAACGGAGCCCGGACCGACGCGATGCCCAGCGCCGCCGCCGCCCGGCACAGCCCGTCGAGCACGCCGTCGTCCGCGCGCACCACGGGCAGCAATCGCCGGGCAGCCGCAACCGCCGCCGGACCAGGCAACGGGCCGTCCAAGACGCGGGCGCCGATGTCCGAGAGTTCCACGTGAAACGCCAGCCGGTCGCGCAGAGCGGCCGGCGCGCGCTCCTCTTCGGCCATGCCCTCGTCGATCGCGACCACGCCGACCCGCGCCGCATGGAGCTGCACCGGGCCATCGCGCGCCACCGACACGACGCCCTGATCGATCACGGCGGCGATGCGCGCGGCGACGCCGGACGACAGGCGCTCCGCCATCGCCAGCAGTACGACGCCGCCATTGGCTTCGGCCAGGATGCCGCGTTCCGCCACCGGCCGGCCCGCCTGCAGCGTCGCGGCGAGGTCGAGGCCACCCAACAGCCGGGCATCGGGCACATTGAGCGGGATGGTCCGCAGCGGACCCGCCGGCAACAGGCCGCGCAGCAGGGCCAGCCATCGCACGCGCACCGGGCCTGCGAGCGCCCGCAAGGAGATGCCGGTGCCGACGGGATCGACCGCGAACAGCGCCGCCGCCCAGTTCGCGTTGCACCAGCGCGGGTCGGTCCAGCCGTCGTCGAACCCGGCCTCGGTCATTCCCCGAACTGCTCCCCGATCGCCCGCGCCACCCGCGTCGTCGACCCGGCCTCGTCCAGCGGGTCGCGGCGCAACCGGTGCCGCAAGGCGGACGGGGCGATCCGCAGCAGGTGGCCCCGCGCCACCTCGACGTCACCGTCGAGCGCCGCCAGCGCACGGGCGGCGCGCAGCAAGGTGAGCTCGGCGCGCAGCCCGTCGGTGCCGAGCCGCATGCAAAGCCGGGCCGCGTCCTCCAGCACCGCATCCGGCATCTCGACCGTCGACAACAGCTCCCGCCCGGCCTCGATCCGCTCGCGGCAGCGCCCGTCCTCCGCGCGCCACTCCGCGACGAAGCCGGCACGGTCGCGGTCGAACGCGTCGCGCCGGCGCACGATGGCGATCCGCGTCGCGATGTCGTCCGGCGTCCGCACCTCGACCGAGAGGCCGAACCGGTCCAGCAGCTGCGGCCGCAGCTCCCCCTCCTCCGGGTTGCCGCTGCCGACCAGCACGAAGCGCGCCGGGTGCCGGATGCTGAGCCCCTCGCGCTCCACGACGTTCTCGCCCGAGGCCGCGACGTCGATCAGCAGGTCGACCAAGTGGTCCTCCAGCAGGTTCACCTCGTCGATATACAGGAACCCGCGGTTGGCGCGGGCCAGCAGTCCGGGCTCGAACGCCTTCTCCCCGCGGGACAGCGCCCGCTCAAGGTCGAGCGCGCCGACCACCCGGTCCTCCGTCGCGCCCAGGGGCATATCGACGACGGGAACCGCAGCCATGTGGCCCGGCGCCATTCCCGGCGCGCGGCCCTCGCACTGGCCGCACAGCCCGGCCTCGAAGCCGGGCGAGCAGTTGTATGGACAGCCCGTGACGGCCAGCATCGTCGGCAACAGGGCTGCCAGCGAGCGGACCGCCGTCGACTTGCCGGTGCCGCGGTCGCCGAACACCAGCACGCCGCCGATCGTCGGATCGACCGCGGCGATGAGCAGCGCCTGCTTCATCTCGTCCTGACCGACGATGGCGGAGAATGGGAACGCCTCGCGCATCAGGGAGCGGTCCGGCACAGCGCGGAGCTAGTTTGCATGGCGGGATGTTAGCAGGTCAGGGTGGTCTGCTCAAACCTCCGAGATAGTTGCAATCAGATGCAACCGGCGTTCGCCGTCAAGCGTCACCGTGCAACTAAAAACTAATTGGGAAAATTCGCGATGGACCATCAGATTTCGCTGCCCGTCATTCTCTCCTTCGTCACCCTGGCGATCGTGCTGGCCGTCGGCATTTACCAATTCATGCGCGTCCGCAAGAGCCAGGCAAAGCGCGGCGAGCATCCGGGCGGCGTTGCCGGTCCCGAGTAGCCCACCTCCCGGACGGTCTAGCAAAATTGGCGCAACCCGGGCATTTTAGCGCTGCCGCCCGGGACTCCACTCCGTGGCGCGCTTGCCAGCGAGGGCCGATGTTCCCCACCACCCGCCTGCGCCGCCTGCGCCGCACCGAGGCATTGCGCTCCCTGATGCGCGAGACGTCGGTGACCGCCAATGACCTAATCCTGCCGATCTTCGTCGAGGAGGAGATCGACACGCCGGTGCCCATCGCAGAGATGCCCGGAGTGTCTCGCATCCCCGAAGCTCGGCTGGCGCACGAGATCGAGGCGATCGCCCGCGATGGAGTCCGGGCCGTTATGCTGTTCGGCATCAGCCATTATAAGGACAGCACCGGCAGCGACACGATGCGGGCCGGCGGCCTGATGGCGCGCATGACCCGCATCGTCAAGTCGGCGGTCCCGGAGCTGGTCGTGATGACCGACAACTGCTTCTGTGAGTACACCGACCACGGACACTGTGGCGTATTGGGCCACGAGGGCGGCGAGCAGCAGGTGCTGAACGACCCGACGCTCGAAAACCTGGCGCGCCAGGCGGTGGTGGCTGCCGACGCCGGGGCGGACGTGATCGCGCCGTCGGCGATGATGGACGGGCAGATCGGCGCGCTTCGCCGTGCGCTGGACGGCGCCGGGCATTCGGGGGTGCCGATCATGGCATATTCGACCAAGTTCGCCTCGGCGTTCTACGGCCCGTTCCGCTCTGCCTCCGGCTGCGACCTGCGGGGCGATCGGAAAACCTACCAGATGGACCCGATGAACGGCCGCGAGGCGCTGCGCGAGAGCCAGGAGGACGAAGCCGAAGGCGCCGACCTGTTGATGGTGAAGCCCGGCCTCGCTTATCTGGACATCCTCGCCGGCATACGTGCCCAAACACTGCTGCCGGTGGCGGTCTACCAAGTCAGCGGCGAGTACGCGATGATCAAGTTCGCCGCACAGGCCGGTGCATTGGACGAGGCTCGGGTGGTGCGCGAGACGCTCGGCGCCTTCAAGCGCGCGGGCGCGGACCTGATCCTGAGCTACTTCGCGCGCGAGGTCGCTCGCGATGGTTTTTAGGCCAAGCTGCGTCGAAACGCCCTACTTCGGACCGCCGTCGGGCAACGCCCCAGGCGGGTTCCGTCGCGCCAGCCGCTTGAGCGTCGCCACCTGACGCCAGAACGCGCCGACCGGCTGCGCCGGGCTGCCTAGCACGACCGCCTTCTCCGCGAGGTCGGTGATCACCCCCGCCTGCGCTCCGATGCGCACGAAGCTGCCGATATGCAGGTGCTCCGACATACCGACCTGGCCGCCCATTTGCACGAAATCGCCGATACTGACCGATCCCGAGATCGCGACGTGCGCCGCCAGCGCGCAATACCGGCCGATGTGCACGTTGTGCGCAACCTGCACGCCGTTATCGAGCCGGGTGCCGTCGCCGATGCGCGTGTCCCGCGTCGAGCCGCGGTCGACCGTGGCGTTGGATCCGATTTCGACGTCGTCGCCGATCAGCACGCGGCCCAACTGCGGCACGGTCTGGAAGCCAGCCGCGGTGATGGCGAAGCCGAAGCCCTCCTGGCCGATGCGCGCGCCGGGATAGACATACACCCGGGCCCCGAGGATCGCATGGCTGAGCGTCGGCAGCCTGGCCCCATGATCACGCCCGCGCCGACCACTGCGCCGGGGCCGATGCAGCAGCCGGGTCCGATCTCGGCGCCAGCTTCCACGACGGCCATCGGGCCGACCTCCGCGCTGGGGTCCAGCGTGGCGCCGGGATCGACGCACGCGGCGGGGTGCACGCCGGGCCGGGCATCCGGCCTCGGATGGAACAGCCCGGCCGCCAAGGCCCAACCGAGATAGGGGTTGCCGGTCACGAGCGCGACGCTGGACGCCGGCACGTGATCCCGCAGGTCTGGGTGGACAATGACGGCGCCCGCCTGAGTGTCGCGCAACGACGTCAGGTGGCGGGCATGGCCGATGAAGGCGAGATCGTGCGGCCCGGCGCGCTCCAGCCCCGACACGCCCTGCAGCCAGCCGGTCCGGTCCGGCGGTTGTGCGCCGGCGACGCGCGCGACGGTGGCGAGGTCATGCGGACCCGTTTGGGTGAAGAACCTGGCGTGCCCGACCTCATTCGCTTGCATGGCACGCTTTCGATGTTCAATGGGGTAAACATCACATGTTGCCGATCATTGGACAATATGTTGCGAGCTACTAACTTTCGGTAAATGTTGCATCCAGTGCGCAGAAAATCCTCTGGGCCGGCGCAGCACTTGACGTATGCTGTTGCAAACCCAGCTCGGTCAGCGCTCCCGATCGCCGGACAGCACTCCAGAATCCGTTAAGGATCGTTTCTCTCTCGTAGATATCAGCCCAGCGTGCAATCCTGGTTCGTGCAGCGGCAGGCTGCGCCGCATGTCACCGCTCGGCACCACCCAACAGTTGAGGCCTTGCCCATGAACGTGCTTTCCTTGCAGGACGGCGATCCGGCCACGGAGACGCCCGAGCCTTTCTCCGTCTCGGCGTCCGTTTCTTTACAGGAACGGCGCTACCGCACCATAAAGAACGGCGACACCTTTGGCGTGTTCGACCATGGCGGCGATATGCTCGCGATGCGCGGCGGCACCGACGGCCTGTATTACTGCGATACGCGGTATCTCTCCCGCTTCGACCTTACGCTCGGCGGCACGCGGCCGCTGTTGCTCAGCGCCAACCTGGGCAGGGACAACGTGATGCTCACGTCCGACCTGTCCAACGCCGCCGCCTCCGACCTGGGCCCGGCCGCGCTGGACCAGGGCGTCATCCACGTGCAGCGCTCGCTGTTCCTGGGCGAAAGCGCCTGCCACGGACGCCTCGCCATCCGCAACTTCGCCTTCACGCGCAACCGGGTGCGGCTCGAGCTGCGCTTCGACGCGGACTTCGCCGACCTGTTCGAGGTGCGCGGCATGCACCGCGAGCGCCGGGGCGAGCGGCTGCCGGCGGCGCTGACGGAGAACAGCGTCACTCTGTCCTACCGCGGCCTCGATGGGCTGGTGCGCGCGACGCGCCTCGCCTTCGAGCCGGCGCCGCAGGCGCTGACGCCGGGGGCGGTGGTGTTCGAGCTGGAGCTCGAGCCGCGGGGCCGGGCCACGATCTTCCTGGAGGCGGCCTGCCTGGCGCCGGACGGCGCAACGGCCTCGGGACGGCGTCCGCGTGCGGCGTTCCTGGCCGCCTATGTCCAGGTCAAGCGCCGCCTGCGGGCCAGCACCGCCCGCACCGCAACCATCACCTCGCGCCACGAGGAGTTCGATCAAACGATGGACCGGTCGGCCATCGACCTGCGCATGCTGGTCACCGAGAAACCGACCGGGCCCTATCCCTATGCCGGCATTCCCTGGTTCAGCACCGCCTTCGGACGCGACGCGCTGATCACCGCGCTGCTGACCCTGGCGTTCGACCCGACGCTCGCCGCCGGCGTGCTGCGCTTCCTGGCGCAGGAGCAGGCGACCGAGTTCGACCCGGCCTCCGAGGCCGAACCGGGCAAGATCCTGCACGAGACCCGCGGCGGCGAGATGGCGGCGCTGGGCGAAGTACCGTTCCGCCGATATTACGGCAGCGTCGATTCGACGCCGCTGTTCGTCATGCTTGCCGGCGCCTATCTCGCCCGCACCGGCGACATCGACACCCTGCGCGGCCTGCTGCCGCATATCGACCTGGCGCTCGCATGGATGGACCGCCGGGCCGACGCCGACGGCTTCATCCGCTATGAGCGCAGCACCGAGGACGGGCTGGCGAACCAGGGCTGGAAAGACAGCTACGACGCCATCTCGCACGCGGACGGCACCCTGGCGCGCGGCGCGATCGCGCTGTGCGAGGTGCAGGGCTACGCCTATGCCGCGCGTCTGGCCGGAGCGGCGATCGCCCGGCGGCTCGGCGACGACGAGCAAGCTGCGCGCCTGGAAACGACGGCCGGCCGCCTGCAGCAGGCGTTCGAGGCGCAATTCTGGTGCGAACGCCTGGGCACCTACGCGCTGGCGCTGGACGGCGAGGGACGGCAGTGCCAAGTGCGGTCGTCCAACGCCGGACAGGTCCTGATGACCGGGATCGCGGCGCCCGACCGGGCCCGCCTCGTGGCGGCGGGGTTGATGCAGTCGCGGCTGTTCAACGGCTGGGGCATACGCACGCTCGCGTCCGACGAGGCGCGCTACAACCCGATGTCGTATCACAACGGCTCGGTTTGGCCGCACGACAACGCGATGATTGCGCTCGGCATGGCCCGGATGGGCCTGCGGGCTGGAACGGCCCGCCTCTTTGACGGACTGTATGCGGCCTCCGGGACGATGGACCTGCGCCGCCTGCCGGAGCTGTTCTGCGGCTTCCACCGGCGGCCGGGCCAGGGACCCACGTCCTACCCGGTGGCGTGCACGCCGCAGGCTTGGGCGGCCGCCACGCTTCCGGCCCTGGTGCAGGCGAGCCTCGGCCTGAGCTTCGACCCCGCTGCACGCATCGTGCGCTTCGACCGTCCCAGCCTGCCCGCCTTCGTCGACAGCCTTATTCTGCGCAACCTCTCGTTGGGCGGCGCGTGGGTGAGCGTGTCCGTCAGCCGCACGCCGGGTCAGGTATCGCTCAGCGTGCTTGAGCGCGCGGGCGACATCCAGGTGGTGACGACGAACTGATCCGGCCGAGTACGGCGATGGGGACTGCACGACTAGCCTTTTTCTGCTGGACCGATCCACCTAACGCCTGGACACCCAGCGTTAGGATCGGACCATTAGGCGCGCCCTAGGCGAACCCGGCCATTTCCTGCACCATTGCGCCTGCAACGCAATCACGTGCGGAGGGCGTCGTGCTTGAGCAGCATTACATCCCGGAGCCGTTGTCGAGTTTGCCGGATGACGCCGGCAGCATGGCGATCTTGCGAGCCCTCGTGCGCAATGCGCTCGAGGCCATCCCCGAACGCGCCTATCGCGCCGGCTGCGTCCCGGTGCGGCTGTTCGGCCGCGACCTCGTCTACGTCGCGCATCCGGACCTCGTGCGCCGCGTGCTCACCGATCCCGACACCTTCGGCCAGAGCGACGTGATGCGGCGTTCCCTCGCGCCGTTGCTGGGAAATGGAGTGCTGACGGCCGACGGAGTGCGCTGGCGGCACCAGCGCCGGGCCGCCGCTTCGGCGTTCCGCAACGAGGAGGTGCTGCGGCTGCTGCCGCTCATGACTGCCGCCGCCGAGGCCGCCTGCGACCGCTGGCTGGCCCCGCCCGAACAAGCAGCGCCAGGACAGGCGGTCAACGTGGCGAGGGAGATGATGCGCGCGACGCTCGACGTCATCCTCGGCGCGCTGCTGCCGAGCGCCGAGACGTTCGACCGGACGCGTTTCGGCGACACGCTTACGATCTATCTCGAGCAGAGCACCTGGCATCTGGCGCTCAGCCTGCTGCGGGCGCCGCACTGGCTGCCCTACCCCGGCCGCCGCGTGGGCGCGCGGGCGGCGCTGGCGGCGCGCGGCTTGGTGCTGGACGCTCTCCGCAACAGCTCCGGG
>CAZZWN010000017.1:2788-24531 GCA_964657765.1 uncultured Acetobacteraceae bacterium | reverse complement strand
TCGCGGAAGCCTGCCAGTTCCGCGTTGGATTTATGCATACGCTATCTTTTCGGAAAAGCACATTCCGGATTTGCTGGAACGCGGCGTGCGAATGCCTCAGGTTCCGCACGATTGCTATGTCGGCATCCCATCCCATTCAGACGCACGGCCCGTGTCAGTTGCTCGGTGCAACGCTCGCTGCCAATAAGCGCGGCGAGCGCTTTAGGTCAGTGTCGCGACCGAGATGTGGGGCCAGATCAGACCATTGAAAGCGAGAAGAACACGCTGCGTGTATTGCAGCTGCAGGAACGTGGTGCCGTCCGCATTCTTCACAGTCTCGATCCAGAAGATAGCCGTCGTCGCCAAGACATTCGCGTTCGATCCCGTGGAGATTCCTCCCGACAAGAACCCGATGTTTGCGACGCCGCCACCGGCCGTCGCATGAGCCGGCACCGGCCCTCCCGGCGGCGGCATCAGGGTGGGGTCCGACGCAATGATGAGCACCGTCGTTTGTGTAATGTTCTGTCCAACGATGGCGTCCTGCAGCAGTTTGTTCGGATTGGCCAATATAGCCTGCGTCAGGCCGGGCACGTTGGCCGTCGGTGTTCGCGATGTGGTGACGTTGGTAAGCGTTTCCTCCGGGAAATGCGTCAACCCAGTTGTTCCGTCGTCGGGGCTTCCGACGGTGAAAGGCGTGATCGTGGTGTTGGCGATCGCCGGTGCCGGCGCGGTAAATGCGACGCCCTCAAGATTGACGGTCGTTCCGTGGGGGATTGATCCCATGCGCGCGACGTTCGCCGGCTCGGCCGGATGGGTGGTGTTGGGAACGTTGATCCAAACGCCGGGCTCGAAGTGCTGTCCGATGCCGCTGGCGCGATCCGTCACTTGTTGCAGATACGAGATGCCGCCGAGTAGGATGTCCTGTTGCAACGCCCCTCGGTTTGCGATGCCGACATTCTGTCCGCTGCCTGAGATGTCTGTGAAGTCGAGGGTTTCGTCAGTCGAATTCAGTTCGAGGAAGAAATTCTTCGTGCCGGTCTGATTGCCGAAATTGGGTCTCCAGATCAAATTAAAGCCCTGTCCCGACCAACTCCTTTTGGGGTTTTCTTGACCGAGTCCCGCAAGCGGCAGATTGCCGACGAACCCGGCGAGGAGACCCCGCGGGTCCGGGCGCACCACAGCGGCAGCTGCGTCGATTCTGTGACCAAATTTGAAAGAGGTTTCAATAGGCATGCAAGCCTCCACAAGGTGATTGTTGCAAAATCCGAGCTATCGACTGTGCGCTTCGGCGCCGTCGGCACGCTTAAATCAAGGATCTCTCGTTTTGAATGTGACTTCAGTCACAGATCAAGCAGCTTGCGGCAGCGCGTTGCATGCACGTGTCCGGTGGTGCTGCAAGCCTAGCTAACGTAAGGAGCTTGCTCGCTTTCTGACCATAGACGCCCGCCCTTCAAGCTGAATCAGGGCTGCCGCCAGCGTGGCAGCCTGACGATAGTGGCTCCGGCTACAATTTCATCGAAGCTCAATTGAGCTTATTCGATGCCGGCTGTAGCGTTTGACCATGCGTATCACTGCCATCGAGACTTCGGTCGTCTCCCTCCCATTCACCATGGGCGGTCCGCACCCGATGTTTGCCGGGCGTCCATGGCAACGGATGGACATCCTGCTTGTGAAGGTCGAGACCGAGGACGGGCTTGTCGGCTGGGGCGAGTCGTTCGGCCATGCTGCGATTGCCGCGACCAAGACGGCGCTGGACACCATCGTCGCGCCGTTGGCCCTCGGGCGGAACGCGGCGGACATCAACGCGCTCCAGCGGCATATGCTGCACTCGACGCACCTGCTCGGCCGCAACGGACCGTTCGTCTATGGGTATGCCGGCATTGAGACCGCACTGTGGGACCTGATGGGCAAGCGCGCCGGATTGCCGCTCTGGCGTCTGCTGGGCGGGGCGGAGACGTCGCCGATGGATGCCTATGCCAGCCTGCTCAACTATACCGACCCCGATCTGATTGCCGCCAACACCGCGGCTGCTTATTCGGCCGGCTATCGCTCCTTCAAGCTGCACGAGACGACCCGCCCTGCCGTCCTTGCGGCGCGCGCGGCACTCGGGACGCACGACGCCGCCATCATGCTGGACGTGAATTGCGCCTGGTCCCCCCCGGTGGCGCGTGACATGGCCGCCTCGTTCGTAGGCGACGGCTTGGCCTGGCTGGAGGAGCCAGTTTGGCCCCCGGAAGATGTTCATGGCCTGGCCAGCGTTCGCCGTGCCGGGATGCCGATCGCGGCTGGGGAGAACGTGGCCGGGCTCTATGGTTTCAGGGCGTTGCTGGAGGCCGGCGCAATCGACGTCGCGCAACCCAGCGTCACCAAGATCGGCGGCATAACTGAAATGGTGAAGATCATTCAGTTATGTCAGGCGCACGGCATCACGGTCGCGCCGCACAGCCCGTATTTCGGCCCCGGCTTCGTCGCGACCCTGCACGTGATCGCTGCCCTGATCGAGCGTCCGCTGGTCGAGGTGTTGTGGCTCGACATGGAGGCCAACCCATTCGATCCCTGGGTGCGCCCGGTCAATGGCAAGGTCGCCGTGCCCAGTGGTCCCGGCCTGGGCTGCGACCCCGATCCGGCCGTGCTTGCCCGCTATACCATCGGCACGCCCACCCGAACCAGCATGAGGCAAGGCGCATGAAAGTCACCACAGTCGACACCCAGCCCGTGGTCGTCCGCTTGGACCAGCCGATCGGCAGCGCCTTGGGCCAGATCGCCAGCTTCGGCTGCATCCTGGTCACCATTCGCACGGATGGCGGCATCACCGGCGAGAACCTGATCTTCACCCTGAACGACCGGCGCACGAAAGTGCTGCGCCAAATGGTCGACGAACTGGCGGATGTGGTGATCGGGCGCGATGCCGGGCACATCGCCGGGTTCTGGGCGCGGGCATGGAAGGACATCAACTTCTTGGGCCATAAGGGCGTGCCGGTCGCCGGCATCTCCGCGATCGACGGGGCGCTGTGGGACGCCCTCGGCAAGACGGCCGGGCTGCCGCTGTATCGCCTGTTGGGCGGGGCGCAGGACCGGGTGCCGGCATATCACAGTGGCGGCCTGTGGCTGGACCGTTCCATCGACGCGCTGGTGCAGGAGGCGCAGGGCTTCGTGGACCAGGGCTTCCGCGCGATGAAGATGCGCCTAGGCCTGCCCGACCCGGCGCAGGACATCGCCCGCGTCAAGGCCGTGCGGGACGCGATCGGCCCCACGGTGAAGCTGATGGCCGACGCCAACCAGGGCCTGACGGAGGCACAGGCGATCCGGCTCGGCCGCCGGTTGGAGCCGTTCGACCTCACCTGGTTCGAGGAACCGCTGCCCGCCTGGGACCTCGACGGCCTGGCCCGGGTCGCCGCCGCGCTGGACATGCCGATCGCCAGCGGCGAGACGGAGTACACCCGCTACGGCTTCCGCCGCATGCTGGAACTGCGCTCGGCGGACATCCTGATGCCGGACCTGCAGCGCGTGGGCGGCGTCAGCGAGTTCATGCGGGTGGGCCACATGGCCGAAAGCCACGACATCGCCGTCTCGAGCCATCTGTTCCCGGAAACCAGCCTGCAGGTGCTGGGCGCGCTGAGCAACGCGATCTTCCTCGAATACATGCCCTGGTTTTCGCCCTTGTACAACGAGGCGCTGGTATTCGCGGATGGATGCGCCGTCGTGCCGGAGCGGCCGGGCTGGGGGTTCACTTTCAACAAGGATTACATCGCGCACTTGTCGCGCTAAGCTTGCCGAACGAACCCGGGCCAATCCGGGGCGACAAAAATCTTTGGGAGAGCAAGCGTATGGATTTCACCCGACGCCACGTCTTGGCCGGCAGTGCCGCCGTAATCGGGGCGTCGGTCACCGCATTGCCGCGCCCGGCGATCGCCGCCAACGAGCCCATCCGGCTGGGCTGGCTCACGACGCTCACCGGGGCCGGCTCGGCGCCCGGGATCGGCTTCAACCGCGGGGTGGAGTTCGCCGCCGGCGCGATCAATGCCGCCGGCGGCGTGAAGGGCCGGATGATCGAGGTGGTCACGCGGGACACCCAGGGCGACCCGACCAAATGCGTGAACGCGACGCAGGAGATGATCAGCCAGCAGAAGGTCCATGCGATCTGGGGGCCGACCAACTCCGGCGAGTCACTCGCGGTCACTGCGATCATGGCGCGCGCCAAGATGCCCAACATCCATCCCTGCGTCGTCGACACCCTGATCGACCCGGTGAAGTTCCCCAACGCCTTCCGCATCGCCCCCTCCAACGGGCAATGGGACGAGGCCGCCCGCAACTACTGCCTGAACGTCCTCAAGGCCAAGAAGATCGCGGTGTTCGGCGACACCACCGGCTATGGCGTGACCGCCGCCAACGCCTGCGCGGCCGGGTTCAAGAAGGCCGGGGCGGAGGCGGTCGTCGTGGCCAACATCGACGCGACCCAGCCGGACATGACGCCCGACATGCTGCGCGCCCGCAACGCCGGGGCGGAGGCGATCGTGGTCTGGACCGTCGCCACCGGAATGGTCGCGCGCATGCTCAACACCCGTGCGGCCATGGAGTGGGACGTGCCGTTCACCGGGCACCCTTCGCTGGCCTCGGGCGACATCGCCGGGCTGATCGCGAAGCCGGCGAATTGGGAAAAGGTCTTCGCCGTCGGCTACCGGAGCTGCAGCTACGACGCGAACGGCGCGCTGCCGCCCCGCAGCCAGGAGCTGGTGAACAAGCTGGCCGGCAAGGTCAACCTGTCGGACTCGCTGCTGTGGTGGGTCGCCTGCGGCGCCGATGCCGTCAACCTCGTCGCCAAGGCCGTCGAGGCCACCGGCGAGACATCCGGCGCCAGCATCATCGGATATTGGAACGCGCTCGATCCATATCCCGGGTATTTCGGCGACTACCGTTTCACCAAGGAGCAGCATAACGGCTATCCGGAGGACGCCGTGGTGATGTCGGCCGCCAACACGGCGAAGTCCGGCTCGTTCGCGCTCGCGCCGGGCTACGGCTGACATGCTCGCGTCGATCGTCGTCTCCGGCCTGGCCATGGGCGCCGTCTATGCGCTGATCGGCATCACCTACAACACGATGTTCGCGACCTCGCGCGTCATGAGCTTCACCTCCGGCATGCTGGGCATGCTCGGCGGGGTGTTCGGGTCGCTGTTCGTGCTGCGCTGGGGCTTGCCGGTCCTCGTCGGCCTGCCGCTGACGCTGCTCGCCTGTGCGCTGGTGGGCGTCGTCACCGAGTTCGTCGCGGTGCGCCCAGTGCTGAAAAGCCTCGACCAGCACCTCTATGTCCTGTCGACGCTGGCGCTGGCGTTGGTGATCCAGCAGGTCACCGCCATCGAATGGAGCACGGAGCCGCGGCCGTTCCCGTCCTTGCTGCCGCTGGGCAGCGGCGTGTGGGACCAGAAATACTGGCTCCCGGTCGCCGCCTGCGCAGTGACGGTCGGCGGGCTGGAATATTTGTACCGTCGCACCTTGGTCGGCCGGGCATTCCTCGCGGTGGCCGAGGACAATTTCGCCGCCCGGGCGCTGGGACTGCCGGAGCGGAACCTGCGGGTGGCGAGCTATGCCATCGCCGGAGCGATCGGCGCGCTGGCTGGGTTCTCGGGCGGCCAGCTGCTGCTCGCCTTTTTCGCCAATGGTCCGCTGCTGAATTTCTACGGCTTCATCCCCGTCGCACTGGGCGGCCTGGGCAATAATCGTGGCGCGGTGATCGGCGGCCTGGCGCTCGGGCTGTTTCAGCAGGCGGCCAATTTCACCTTCGGCGGCATCTTCGCCTCGGTCGCGGTGTTCGTGCTGTTCATCGTCACGCTGCTCGCCGCGCCGCAGGGATTATTCGGCTCCGCAACCGCGCGGCGGGTTTGATGGATAAGCCAGCCGATACGTTCTCCGCGCCTGGTTCCGCGCCTGGAATAATAGATGCCGGGCGCACCGGCGTGCCGGCCCGCGGCACGAGCCTTTTGCGGGCGCACCCGGCGCTGCTCCCGTTCCTCGCCCTGCTGGGGCTGGCAATCGTCCTGCCGCTGACCGGCAACGAATACTACGCGCTGATCGCGACCCGGGCGGCGATCTACTGGATCCTGGTCGCGGGGCTGAACCTGATCGTCGGCTTCGCCGGACAGCTCGCGATCGGCTACGTCGCGCTGTTCGCCCTCGGCGCCTATACGGCCAGCGTGCTGGCGGCCGGCAACGTGATGCCACCGGCGCCGGTCGCCGTCGCGTTGGCCGGGGGCACCGCCATGGGCGCGGTTTTCGGCGTGATCGTTGGGCTGCCGGCGTTGCGCCTGCGGACGTTCTACTTCGCCATGACCACGTTGGGCTTCGCCACCATCGTCACCCAGGTGGCGCTCGGCTGGCAAAGCGTGACCGGCGGCGGGGTCGGTGTCGCCGGGCCATCCATGCCGGCACCGTTCGATACCGCCTGGGGGCTGTATTACCTCTGCCTCGCCGTCGCCGCCGCCTCCACGTGGATGACCGCCAACGTCGCCCGCAGCCGGTTTGGCCGCGCCTTGATCGCCACCCGCGAGACCGAGGTCGCGGCCGAGGCCGCCGGAATCTCCAAGCCAGCGCTGCTGATCAGCGTGTTCCTGTTCGCCGGCGCTGCCGCCGGGCTGGCGGGCGGGCTGTTCGCCAGCCTGCAGACCTACATCACGCCCGACGCCTTCACCTTCGACCTGTCGCTGCTATTCTTCATCGCCGTGCTGATCGGCGGCCGCGGCTCCATCCTGGGCCCGTTGCTGGGCACCATCATCCTGACGATGCTGCCCGAAATCGCCGCCCCGCTCGCGGCCTGGTCGACCTTCGTCTACGCGATCCTTTTGTCGGTGATCGTGCTCGCGATGCCCGGCGGAATCGCGGCGCTGCTGGACTTCCGCAGCCGTCGGCCGTTGCCGCGCGACCGCACGATCCTGCCGAACCCGGCCGCGCTGGGCGAGCTGATGCAGCGGGAGCGCGTCGCCGGCGCGATGCAGCTGCGTGGCGTTGTACTGAGCTTCGGCGGCGTGCGGGCCATCGACGGGCTCGACCTCGACGTTCGGCCGGGCCAAGTGCACGGGCTGATCGGCCCCAACGGCAGCGGCAAGACGACGACGCTCAACGTCGTCTCCGGCTACTACGCCCCACAATCCGGCAGCCTGACCGTCGGCGGCGACCGCCTGGCGAGCCGCGCGCCGTCCACCCGCGCCGGCCACGGGATCGCCCGCACGTTCCAGACCCCGCGGATCATCGGCGAGGCGACGGTACTGCAGAACACCATGGTCGGCGGCACCATCATCGGGCAGGCGAGCTTTATCGAGGCGCTGCTGTCCTTGCCGCGCCAGGGCCGGGACGAGCGGCGGATCGAGGCGACGGCGCGGCTGGCGCTCGATGCGGTCGGGCTCGGGACGCTGGCCAGCGTACGGGCGGACCGGCTGCAGCACAGCGAGCTGCGCTTCGTAGAGATCGCCCGCGCGCTGATGCTGCGCCCGGCGTTCCTGCTGCTGGATGAACCGGCGGCGGGTCTGTCGCCCGATGAAATCCAACGGCTCGGCGCCTTGATCAAGGCGGTCAGCCGGCATGGCGTGGGCGTGCTGCTGGTCGAGCACCATGCGGACCTGATCTTCGACATCTGCGACGAAGTCACGGTGCTGAACCTGGGCCGAGTCTTGGCTCGCGGCACGCCCGCGGAAATCCGCGCGCATAAGGAGGTCGTCAGTGCCTATCTCGGCGGCTGAACCGCTGCTGGCGGTTGCCGGCCTGGAAGCGGGCTACGGCAAGATCGCCGTCCTGCATGGCGTGAGCCTGCACATCGCGCCCGGCGAGGTCGTGGCGTTGCTGGGACCGAACGGCGCCGGCAAGACGACGCTGCTGCGAGCGCTCTCCGGGCTGCTGCCCTGGAGCGTGGGCGAGGCCCGGTTTGCCGGGCAAAGCCTGCGCAACGTCGGACCCCGGGAGGCCGCGCGGGCCGGGCTGGTGCACGTCGTCGAGGGCCACCGGGTATTCACCCAGAGCACGGTTGCCGACAATCTGTTGCTGGCCGGCTACGACATCGCGCGCGGCGAGCGGGCGGCGCGGGTCGAGGAGGCGTTTGCCTTCTTTCCCGAGATCGCCGCCAAGCGGCATCAGCTCGCCGGCGCGCTCAGCGGGGGACAGCAGCAGATGCTGGCGGTAGCGCAGGGCTTGGTGCGGCGTCCGCGCCTGCTGATGCTCGACGAGCCGTCTGCGGGATTGTCCCCGGTGCTGGTCGACCGGGTGCTGTCCGTCGTCGATCAGTTGCGCGCGCGGGGCGCCGCCGTCCTGCTGGTGGAGCAGTTGATTGAGAAGGCGCTGGCGGTGGCCGACCGGGTCTATGCGCTGGCCCAGGGTCGCGTCGCCCTTGAAGCCGCGACCGGTGACCCGACGCTTGGGAAACGGCTGGAGCAGGCCTATTTCGGGCTCAGCATGCTGGCCTAACAATCCGCGCTCTTCGTCCAAAATTCGACGGTTTGGCGCGGTGGGCGACGTGGGTCGCGAGGGGCGATGATGCATTGGTCAACGCTGGCCCGATCTCCTTCCCGCGCCGGCCGCCTTATGCGCCCGCGCCCTCCTGCATGCGAGCGCCCGCTTCGTTGCGAACCTGCTGCCGGGCTTTGACGTCCGCCTCAAGCACGGTGCGCTCTGCGTTTCGGCGATCAAGGCCATGGTTTGTGACCACCCTCGGCCAGACGGCGGCGCACCGCCCCATACGACAATCCTCACGCCCAGTCAGCCGGATCGGTCCGCGGCGTCGCACCTCTTGCGCCTCGTCCCATTCGACCCGAGTGCGCTTGTCTATGCCATGCGCCGTCAATGCTGGGACATGTCATGGGGCAAAGGAGGAATGCGGTTCGACCCGTTTTCACGCCCCTACAGGGTCAATATCTCGCGTTCATCCATCCCTATGAACTCGTCAACGAACGACCGCCGACAAGACACAAGATGATACAGTTTTTCAGGGTCATATTACCAAGCGTGCGCTGCATGGTTTTCACGCAGGAGCAGGCGAGCTTGATTTTACGATGGCCGGAAACGCCAGGGTACATCATTGTCTTGCTGCATGAACACCACCTACCCAGACTAAGACCGGGCTTCGTTCAAACCGTCAAAACCTCTGTAGCAAAGTACTAGTGTACCGAAGCCGCAACCATTTCATGCTGCACGATCGCAGCGACTGCAAGCTCACAATCAGCGGCAACCGCCATCGGCGAGCCGTCCGCGGCAAAGATCGCGAACGCAGTCTCGCCGTCCATCCAAACCGGCTTTACATAAGCAAGCTGCGACATGCCAAGCTGCATAAGCTGCGCCTGGGTCAAGTTGCGGATGTCAATGGGCTCTGGCGTCGAGATGCCATCGGCTTCCAAATCGCTAGCCGTCATGTTCATAGCCAAACCCCCAAAGCGGCAATGCCGCAAACATTGATAACAAGCTACACCGAAGCGATCGGACGGCGTGTGACGGTGGTCACACCAACAGCCTTTCAAATGAAAAACTAAAGGCGTGATGTCATAACGCGTTATTATCTGATTTAGATGCGCAACGCCGCGTCAATTCACCATCATTCCGGGTTTGCATCCATCACCTGATCGCGACCAGCCGATTCGGATTTGGTGATCTCAATGGTCCGCACGCGGATCTCTGGCTGCGGCCGCGCCAGATCAATGTGCAAGAGTCCATTGTCCAGCCAAGCGCCCTTCACCTCAATGCCCTCGGCAAGCACGAAAGCACGCTGGAATTGCCGGGCAGCGATGCCGCGGTGCAAATAAACGCGGCCCTGCGCGTCGTCCATCTGCCGGCCGCGTATGACAAGCTGATTATCCTCCTGCGTAATCTGCAGGTCGCTCATCGTGAATCCTGCAACCGCCAGGGTGATCCGCAGCCCGCTGGGCGACGTTTGCTCGATATTGTAGGGCGGGTACCCATCGCTCGGGGATTTTGCTGCGCGCTCGAGCATCTGTTCGAGATGGTCGAAGCCAAGGAACAATGGCGAGGTGAACATGCGGGTCGACGACATTAGGGGCCCCCTCCTACGAGCGAAGCAGCGGATGGGACCCATTGCGGCATCCCGACGGTGCCGATGTTGGCAGAATGGCCCGTGGTTGCAAGAGGTCCTGGGATTGCTGCGCAGGTTCCCCCGCCGCACAGAACGAACATTGAACCCAATCGCCCGGCCCGCTACATCGCAACCATGAACAGTCCGATGCCACCGCTTGCCGACGCTATGATGTCGATCCTAATGCCGCCTAACCCCATTCTTCGCGCGAAGACCCGCAAAGTCGTTCCGGCCGATCTCGATCAGGTGCAATCGCTGTTGCCGAAGATGTTCGCGACGATGTACGCCGCGCCCGGCATCGGCCTTGCCGCACCGCAAGTCGGCGTCGGCCTGCGCTTTGCGGTGGTCGACCTCATGCCCGACGACGCAAAGGCCCCATTGGTATTGATCAATCCCGAGATCATCCGCGTCAGCGAGGACTGGACGGTGCGCGAAGAGGGGTGCTTGTCGCTGCCGGGCCAATACGCCGACGTGTCGCGCCCTGCACGGGTTGCGGTCCGCTATCAAGACGCCGAGTGCGCCACGCACGAAGTCGAGGCCGAGGGCCTGTTCGCAGCCTGTCTGCAGCACGAGATCGACCATTTGGACGGCGTGCTGTTCGTCGATCACCTCTCGGCTTTGAAGCGCAACATGCTCATGCGTAAGCTGGCGAAGGAACTCAAGCTGAAGGCCGCCGGGTGACGACGTCGGCCCCGTTGCGCGTCGCGTTCATGGGCAGCCCGGCCTTCGCAGTTCCTGCACTGGAGGCCTTGCATCGCGCCGGTCACGAGATCGTGGCGGTCTACAGCCAGCCGCCGCGGCCATCCGGACGCGGTTTCGCCATCCGACCCTGCCCTGTGCATGCCGCTGCGCTGACGCTCGGTTTGCCGGTGCATACGCCCGCACGTCTACGAAACGACGCCGCAGAGCACGCCGCCTTTGCAGCGCTCGACCTCGACGTTGCCGTGGTCGCCGCCTACGGCCTGATACTGCCGCAAGCGATGCTCGATGCTCCCCGCCGCGGCTGCCTCAACATCCACGCCAGCTTGCTGCCGCGCTGGCGAGGCGCCGCCCCCATCCAGGCCGCCGTGCTGGCAGGCGACACCGAGACGGGGATTACGATCATGCAGATGGACGCTGGGCTGGATACCGGCGCCATGCTCGCTCAAGGCCGCGTGCCGATCGGGCCGCGGACGACGGCGGCGGATCTGCACGACATCCTGGCTGCTCTGGGCTCCAATCTGCTTTTGGAAACGCTGGAGACGCACCCCATCCCGGTGCCGCAGCCCTCCGAGGGCGCTTGCTACGCCGCAAAACTGACCCGCGATAGCGGCCGGTTGGATTGGCGGCATCCGGCGGCGCAGCTTGAACGGCAAGTCCGGGGCCTGACACCTTGGCCCGGCACCTGGGCCATGCTGGACACCGAAGTCCTGAAGATATTGCGCGCCGAGCCCGCCCTGGCATCCGGCGTGCCCGGCGTCGTGCTCGACGATGGATTGCTGGTCGCCTGTGGCGAGGGCGCATTGCGACTGCTGCGTGTTCAGCGGCCCGGCCGCGCGCCGATGGACGCTGCCGCCTTGCTGCGCGGTTTCGCAATCCCGCCGGGCACTCGCCTGACTTGAGAAGCTGGGCGCTGCTGCTGGAATATGACGGGACGCCCTATGTCGGCTGGCAGCGCCAAGCAAGCGGCCTATCGATCCAGGCCGTCCTGGAAGACGCCTGCGCCCGGCTCAATGACGGCGCGCCGGTTGCGGCCACCGCGGCAGGACGCACGGACTCCGGGGTGCATGCGGCCGGCCAAGTCGTTCAGGTCACGCTCCCGGACCGCTATCACCCGGGCCAGGTACGGGACGCGCTCAATTACCATCTGAAACCGCATCCTATCGTCGTGCTCGATGCGGTCCCGGCTGTCCATGACTGGAACCCGCGCTTCGACGCTGTCAGTCGCGCCTATGCCTACCGTATTCTCAACCGCCGTGCCCGTCCGGCGCTGGCCCTCCACCGGGCGTGGCACGTGGAGCGTCGCCTGGACCACGCCGCGATGGCCGAAGCGGCGGCAATGCTGCTCGGCCGGCACGACTTCACCTCGTTTCGCGCCAGCGCTTGCCAGGCCAAAAGCCCTATTCGCACAATGGATCGGCTGGACGTGGCCCGCGATGGCGACGTGCTCACGATCACCGCCGCGGCCCGCAGCTTTCTGCATCATCAGGTCCGCAACATGGTCGGCACGCTGCGGCTGGTCGGCGAGGCTCGCTGGCGGCCGGAGCAGATCCGGACAGCATTGGAGGCGCGTGACCGCCGTGCTGCAGGCCCGACCGCACCGCCAGATGGGCTGACGTTGCTAACGGTCGACTATGCTCAGGATCCGTTCAGTCCCGGCCGTTGCTGAGGTCTGGCCGGCTCGTCAGCCGCACCCTTTATCCACCAAGTCCTTTGTCCATTCCCAAGGCCAAGACTATCAGCCGCGGTCCGATGGCCAGCACGACAGTACCGAGGTTCGTCAGTGCCACCAGCCCAGCCGCTCGGCCCTTGGATAGGTTAAGCCCATACCGGGCCAACAGCCAGTTCAGCCACAAACCATAGGCCGCCAACCCGAAAATCAGCACCTGGTCCGCTGCCTCGTCGGGCAGACCGAGCCGAAGGGCGAACTGCAGCACGATCAGCAACGCCATCGCCATGAGCGGCAATGCCCACTGGCACCAGTTGAACGCGATTGCATAACGCAACCACTGCGCCTCACGGCCCCATGCGCGCGCCAACGCATGCGACAACACCGCAGGAGCGAGTTGGAACACCAGGGTGGCGAGCAGAGTCGCAAGCGCCCGAACGACGCCCTCGGTCGGCAGCATCAGCGCCGCGCTCACGATTGGGAACGCCAGCAGCGGCGCCAGGCTCGTGAGGAATGCCTGCGGCGTGTCGCCGAACTGCTCCAAGCCGTCGACCCGCCCGCGCGCCAGCCGAGCCATGCCGAGCAGCGGCTTGAGCCGGCCAGAGACCTGCGGCGTCATGCAAAGGCCGCCAGAACGCCACCGTATATCTGGGCGAGCTGTCGCAACTCCGCGACCGGCACCCGCTCGTCCGACTGGTGCATGGTCGCGCCGACGAGGCCAAACTCTGCGACCGGGCAATACTGCGCGATGAACCGAGCGTCCGACGTGCCGCCCCCGGTATCGAGCCGAGGCGTAATCCCCGACGTTTCTGCAATCGCGTTCGCCAAACGCTGCACCAGCGGACCCGGCGCAGTCAGGAACGCTTCGCCGCTTATCGCAACCGTGAGATCGAACTGCTCGATGTGCTCCGCCAGCACCGACCGTAACCAGGCCTCAAGCGTCGCGCCGCTATGCAGGTCGTTGAACCGGATATTGAGCCGCGCCATAGCGCTCGCGGGGATCACGTTCGTCGCAGGGTTGCCGACATCGACGCTGGTCACCTGTAACGAGGACGGCTCGAACCAATCGTTCCCAACGTCGAGCGGAACGGCAGTCAGGGCCGACAAAGCGCTGATCAGGCGATGCACCGGATTGTCCGCCCGGTGTGGATAGGCAACATGACCCTGGACGCCATGCACCGTTATCGCAGCATTCAGACTGCCGCGGCGTCCAATCTTGATCATCTCGCCCAAACGCCCGGGGTTAGTAGGCTCACCGACCAAACACAGATCGGGGATATGGCCATGCATCGACATCCACTCCAGCACGCGGATGGTGCCGTCCGTCGCCGGCCCCTCCTCGTCACCGGTTATCAACAGGCTTATAGACCCAGAACCTTTATGATCCGTCACCGCGGCGACGAAGGCTGCGATGGCGCCCTTCATGTCGCAAGCGCCGCGGCCATAGAGCACGCCGTCCCGGACCTCGCCGCCAAACGGATCGGTGACCCAGGCGGCGCCCGGCGGCACGACATCCGTGTGCCCAGCGAAGCAAAGATGCATCCCCGCCGCGCCGCGCCGCGCAAACAGGTTGGCCGTCGTGCCAAACGGCAGGCGCCACACCTGGAACCCGAGCGCCTCCAGCGCCGCCGCCAACACATCCTGCGCCCCGGCGTCGGCCGGCGTCACGGAGGCGCAGCGGATCAGCGCCTGCGCCAGCGGAACCGGGTCGGTCACTAATCCCGCAGCAAGTCGTTGATCGACGTCTTGGCCCGGGTGCGCTCGTCGACGCGCTTGACGATCACGGCGCAGGTCAGCGCGGGGCCGGGTTCGCCGTTCGCCATGGGCCGCCCGGGCAACGTGCCGGGAACGACGACCGAATACGCCGGCACCCTGCCCATGAAGATCTCACCCGTGGCGCGATCCACGATCTTGGTCGACTGGCTGATGAACACGCCCATCGCCAGCACGCTGCCACGCTCGACCACCACGCCCTCGACGACCTCCGACCGCGCGCCGATGAAGCAATCGTCCTCTATTATAGTAGGATTGGCCTGCAACGGCTCCAACACGCCGCCCAGGCCGACGCCGCCGCTGAGGTGGCAGTTGCGGCCCACCTGGGCGCAGCTTCCGACGGTCACCCAGGTGTCGATCATGGTGCCGCCGCCGACATAGGCGCCCACGTTCACGAAACTGGGCATCAGGATCACGCCTGGTGCGATGTATGCGCTGTGGCGAACCACCGATCCCGGCACGGCGCGGAACCCGGCGGCGGCGAAGCGATTCGCGCCCCATCCAGCGGTCTTTAACGCCACCTTATCAAACGACGGCGCGTCCCCAACGCCAGGCATCAAGACCGAGTCGTTTATGCGAAACGATAGCAGGACGGCTTTTTTGAGCCATTCATGCACGACCCAGCCCTGCGCAGTCGGCTCGGCGACCCGCAAGGCACCCGTATCGAGCGCTGCCAGCGCATCCTCCACCGCCTGGCGCCCGGGGCCGGCAGTCGCGGCGGACAACGTCTCCCGCCGTTCCCATAGCTGCTCGATTTCGGGGCGAAGGTTGTGCTGCGACATGGGTTGGAACTCTCGGCTGGCGTGCCGCGGACCATGCGCAGACAGCCCTCCAGTGTCAATTCGACGCAGCGGCAAACAGCCTCCGCCGCCGCCTCGCGGTGCCTACACAGGCCTCGACTAGCCCGTTAACGAATTCTTCAGCACTTGGTGCGCAAACTCGGCTCATGAAAATGATGTCGATGGTTGCCGTTGCCGAAATACCGCCCGCCAGGACCGATCCGCTGGGGACGAGCCTGGTCGACAGCCGGCAGCGCTGGCGAGACTTCGGCATGATCGCCGCCGATCTGATGTTCGAGACAGACCTGCATGGGCGTGTGACCTTCGTGGCGCCCGACCATGCGCTGGGTTGGCCTGCTGCCGCTTTCTTGGGCAACGCGGCCGACCAACTGCTGATCGAGCCTAATGCACCCGATCAAGAGTTGAAGCCGTTCCGCTTTGCCGCGCTGGCGCATAAGCGCCGGGTCTGGCTTCGCGATGCGGCGGGACGGGCTGTGTGCATGTTGATATCGTCACAGCCATTGCTGGACCAGTACGGCAAACAGTATGGCGTTCGCGGCATCGGTGTGGACATAACCGAGCAGGAACAACGCAATGTAGCCGCTGCGGCGGCGTTGCAACGTGTGGACGTGCTGGATCACACGATGAACCAGATGCGGCAGGAGTTGATGGCGCCGCACATGATGCTGGCGGGGCTGAACGCGATCATGCTCGCACTGGGTGCCACGGGGGCTATTTTGCTGGATTTGGCGACGATGTCGCTCGACGAACCGCCGCCGCTGCCCTGGCCCGTGCTGCACCAGGTCGGAGCGGACCCGCTGCCGATACTCGCGGACGCCTTGGCGTTGCTGCAGGGGCAGGATGAGGCAGTGAGCGTCGAGCGGACTCCGCATGGTTATAAACTGCTGGCCTGCCCTGCCTCTACGCGGTTTGGCGAACGGGCTGGCCTCGTTATTTGGCGTGCCGCCGGTGGTCCGGCGTGGACGAGCGACGATCTCAAGCTGGCAGCATCGGTCACTGGGCTGATCCGCATGGTTATGGAACACGAATCTATCCAGCGCGAATTGGCGAACCAGGCGCGGACCGATCCGCTGACAGGCTTGCTGAACCGCCGGGCATTTTTGGACGAGGCTGGGCGGCGGATCGACCGGCTGGACCGCGAGGCCATGCCCGGCACTCTTTTGTTCGTCGACCTGGACCGGATGAAGCTGCTCAACGATCGATTGGGGCATGAGACCGGCGACGCTGCACTTGTGTTGGTTGCCGACCTGCTGCGCCGGACCGTGCGCCCCGCCGACCTCGTCGCGCGTCTCGGTGGCGATGAGTTCGCGCTATGGCTCGACGGCTCGGATGAGCTGACCGCTGCCGAGCGCGCCGAGGGCCTGCGTATCGGCTGTCCGCAAGCCCTCGCTCATTTAATGATGGGGCAGGAGCGGGAGATGACCTTGTCGATCGGCATCGCCTGCCGTCAGCCCGCCGGCGGCGAGGGGCTCGAAAGCCTCCTGCAACGCGCCGACCAAGTGATGTACGAGGTCAAGCGCGCCGGCCGCGGCCATTGGCGTGTCTCGCACGCGGAGCCAGCGCCGTGACCGAGTCGGCGCCTGCCGTGGTTCTCAAACGGCCCGGGCGCTGAGTTCACGTAAACAACCTGCTCGATCGGGCTGGTGCGGCCGCTGCTTCCTTCGTATGGATGCGCCGATGGTGGGTTGGACCGACATCGGGTGGGATGGCTGGGTCGCACGGCTGCCGTCCACGTGGCGCCCCTATGCGATGCTGGCGCGACTGGACCGTCCGATTGGCGCTTGGTTGCTCTTTCTGCCGGGTCTGTGGGGCATCCTGCTGACAGGACCTAGGAATGCGCGTGCCGCATGGCTCGTTATACTTTTCGGCGTGGGGAGCGTCGTGATGCGCGGCGCGGGTTGCGTCGTGAACGACATGTGGGACCGCGACTTGGACCGCCTCGTGACGCGGACTGCCGGGCGCCCGCTCGCGAGCGGCGCCTTGCGCATGCGGCAGGCGTTCGGGTTCCTCGCCACGCTGCTCTGCCTTGGCCTGCTTATCTTGGTGCAGTTAAACGGACTGGCGCAGTCGCTGGGTGTGGGATCGCTCGCGCTGGTGGCGTTGTATCCGCTGGCGAAACGCCTGACATGGTGGCCGCAGGCGGTGCTGGGCCTCACCTTCGGCTGGGGCGCGCCGATGGGCTACGCCGCAGCGACGGGATCCATCGATCTTTCGGCCTTGTTGCTGTATGCGGCGGCGTTCATGTGGATACTGGGCTACGATACCGTCTATGCGCATCAGGATCGTGAGGACGATGCGCTGATCGGGGTGCGCAGCACGGCGCGGCTGTTCGCCGGGCAAACGCGGCCGTTCCTAGCGATGTGCTACGCCGCAACGATTGGGTTGCTGGCGTCGGCAGGTTGGCTCGCTGGATTATCGGCTTGGTTCCTTGCAGCCCTGGCACTTCCGGCCGCACTGCTGGCATGGCAGGTCGTGACCATCGACATCAACGACCCACGCGGCTGCCTGCAACGGTTCAAATCAAACCGCGAGGCCGGGCTTCTGGTGGCCGCCGCAATCCTGGCCGGCCGACTTTGAAACTGCTGCGGCCATTTCTGGCCTATTACCGGCCGCACATCCGGCTGTTGTTGCTCGATTTTGGCTGCGCCGCGATATCCGGCGTGCTGGAGCTTGGCTTTCCGATGGCGGTGCGCGCCTTCATCGACCGCCTGCTGCCCCAGGGCGACCTCACGGTCATCCTTCTCGCCATCGCTGCCCTGCTCGCCATCTACCTGCTGAACGGCGGGCTGACGGCGATGATCATCTATTGGGGCCACGTGCTCGGCATCAACATCGAGACCGAGTTGCGCCGGCGCGCCTTCGACCACCTGCAGAAGCTCTCGTTCCGGTTTTTCGACAACCAGAAAACCGGACATTTGGTCAGCCGCCTGACCACCGACCTGGTCGATGTCGGCGAGGTCGCGCATCACGGCCCCGAGGACCTGATCATCGCCCTGCTGACCTTCCTCGGCGCCTTCGTGCTCATGGTTCTCATCAGCCCGCCTTTGGCCCTGATCGCAGCGCTGGTCGTGCCGATCGCAATGGGGATCGTGGCACATTACGGCGGCCGGATGGACCGGAGCTGGCAGGCGCAGTTCCGCCGCATCGCCGGGTTCAACGCCCGGATCGAGGAGAACGTAGGCGGCGTGCGCGTCGTGCAAGCGTTCGCCAACGAGGACCACGAGCGCGCCCTGTTCGCCGCCGACAACGCCAGCTACAAAACCGAGAAATTACGCGCCTACGCGGCCATGGCCGTCAGCTTGACGTTAAATTATCTCGGCATGCGGATGGTGCAGATCGTCATCATGCTGGCGGGAACAGCCCTCATCGCGCGCGGCAGGCTATCGGTCGGCGACTTCGTGGCTTTCCTGTTGCTGGTCGGCGTGTTCTACCGCCCACTCGATAAAATCAGCGCCGTCATCGAGACCTACCCGCGCGGCATCGCCGGCTTCCGGCGCTATTTGGAGTTCCTGGCCATCGCGCCCGACATCGCCGACCGCGCGGACGCCATCACGGCGCCGCCTCTGCGCGGCGATGTCCGCTATGACGACGTGACCTTCGGCTACGAGCCCGGCCGCCCGGTGCTGCAGGCGATCGATCTCGATATCCGCGCCGGAGAAACGGTGGCGCTGGTCGGACCGTCCGGCGCGGGCAAGACGACGTTGTGCTCGCTGCTGCCGCGTTTCTACGAGGTCGAGGCCGGGCGCATCACCATCGACGGCATTGATATCCGCCACATGACGCGCGCCTCGCTCCGGCGGCAGATCGGCATCGTGCAGCAGGACGTATTCCTCTTCGCTGGCAGCTTGCGGGACAACATCGGCTATGGCCGGCTCGGGGCAAGCCAGGCCGCAATCCGCGACGCCGCCGCCCGCGCACGGCTGGGCGACCTGATCGATAGCCTGCCGCAGGGCCTCGACACAGTCGTCGGAGAGCGTGGCGTCAAGCTCTCCGGCGGGCAGAAGCAACGGCTCGCGATTGCCCGCATTTTTCTCAAGAACCCGCCGTTGCTGATCCTCGACGAGGCGACGTCGGCCCTGGACAGCGAAACCGAGCGAGCCATCCAACAATCCCTTGCCGAGTTGGCGGATGGGCGCACGACCCTGATTATCGCCCACCGGTTGGCGACAATCCGCGAGGCGGACCGGATCGTCGTCGTGACCGAGGCGGGCATCGCCGAGCAGGGCACGCATGCCGAGCTTTTGGCGACCGAGGGCGCCTATCGCCGGCTGCACGACGCGCAGTTCGGTGGGGCAGCGGTGCAATGACGACGGAGTTTATCCGCGCGCATACCGTGCTGACCCGCACGCCGCTCGTGCCGGAAATCGCGCTGCATCTGGCGACCGAGATCACGCCGATCTGGCAGGCCAGCGAAGCCTGGCTGCACCAGGCCAACATCGAGCCGCCATTCTGGGCCTTCGCCTGGCCCGGCGGACAGGCGCTGGCCCGGCACATCCTCGACCACCCGGAAGCCGTGCGCGGCCGCCGAGTGCTGGACTTCGCCGCCGGTTGCGGCATCGCCGGGATCGCCTGCGCCTTGGCAGGCGCTTCCCGAACCGAGGCCGCTGAAATCGACGCCATGGCAATCGAGGCGACCCTGGCCAACGCACGGGCGAACGACGCGACAATTCAAGTCTTGGCCGAGGATATCGTCGGCTGCGTATGCCGGTGGGACCTCATCCTATGTGGTGACGTCTGCTACGAAGCCCCTATGACCGAACACATTTTGCCATGGCTGCGCCGCATGGCCGGAGCATGCGAGGTCTGGATCGCCGACCCTGGGCGCGCTTATCTACCGCCGCATGGCTTGTCGCTGCTTGGAGAATATGCAGTGCCGACATCGCTAGAGCTGGAGGACCGGATGTTGCGGATCACCCGGCTCTATCGCCTGGCGACCGCCTGAACTCAGACCGGCCGTCGCATCCTGTCTGGGTTAATACCGGCCCGGCTGCTCACGGCTGCGCCGGTCGTCGTCATACCTACGATCCTGCTCCGTACGCTGGCGGCCCTGATCGCGGTCGAGACGCTCGCGCTCCTCGGCACGGCGGCGGTCATCATCCCGCCGGTCGTCACGGCCACGGCCGGCCTCGTCCCGTTGGCGCAGTTCCTGACGCCGGCTTTCCTCCTGGTCGCGGCGACCCTGCTCGTAGATCGCCCGATCGCGCTCCTGCTGGCTAGGCTGTTGCTGACCCGGCGCGATTTGCTGCTGCAAGAGCCGCCCGACGTCGTTCAGGCTCTGTGCCGCGACCGGGCCGGTCACAGTCGCACCAATTGCCGCAACCATCAAAAGCTTGCGCATCGCATCCTCCAGATTTGATGCTGCAACGCCTCGGCAACCTGCCGAGTTCGGCTCAGCCACTTTCGACCCGGGGATAGTCGCCCTGTATCGCCAACGCGCTACCTTGCCATCAGGACCGGGAGCGCCGCGTTCTCCAGCACGTGCCGGGTTACGCCGCCGAGGATCAATTGCCGAAGCCGGGAGTGGCTATAGGCGCCCATCGCCAGCATGTCGGCGCCAAACTCCTTCGCGGCGGCCAAGACGCCGCGCCCGACCTCGCGCTCCAACGGCCGGAACTGCGCGATCTCGGGCCGGATGCCGTGCAGCGCCAAATAGCTGGCGAGCTCGGCCGCGCCGGGGCCGCGGCGTTGATACTCATCGGCGGACAGCACGCGGACGGCCTCGGCCCGCTGCATCCAGGGAATGGCCGCATGGACCGCGGCGGCGCTCTCGGCGGTGCCGTTCCAGGCGACGCAGATGCGGGTGCCGATCGTCGACCCGGCCTGCTGCGGCGCGATCAGCACCGGGCGGCCGCTGTCGAACAGCACGGCGTGCAGCGCGTCGGAGCTCGATACGTCGTCCCCGGCCTCCGGATGCGGCACGACCGTGAGGTCTGCCAGCCGGGCGAGCTGCGCGACCAGGTCCTCCTCCCGCCCGGTGATGCTGGTAAAATCGGCGGTCGCGCCGGCTCGGAAGTGCGGCTCGGCAACGACGACGCCGTGCGCCGCCACGAAGCGGTCGAACATGGTGCGCACGGCGTTGCTGCGGTCGGTGCTCTCCTTTTCGGTCGCCGACATCATTTCCTCGATCATCGCGCCCGACAAGCCCTCGCCGGCCAGCGGCGCCACGTCGCGGCTATCGACGCGGACATGCAGCGCGGTCACGTGCGCGTCCCACAGGCGCGCGACGATCAACGCGGTGGACAACGCGGCCTCGCCGGCGGCGGTGCCGGTCAGGGGCAGCAGCAGCTTGCGTATGGCCATGGTCCAAGCTCCTTGATCACGGTTGTGAGGAGAATGTTACCATAGTTTGTTCGATGGATGCCTGCACAGTTCTGCTACGCGATGCCGGAGGCTTCCTTGGCCACCGCTCGCTCGGCGATGACTTCTATTGACGACGCCAGAGCGCGGTTAAAAGCTGGGATTTCGTCACGAGAGATCAGGTAGCAAAGCGTGCCGTTCGTATCCTTATGATCACGATTACTCAGGAAAGCGTCTGCTAGGGCAAAGCGCACGATCGATGATAAAGCGATGCACAGCCTGAACTCCCCAATCGTTGCGGAAACGCTAGCACGTTCTCCCCCATCGCCAGCCATGCTGCGCACAACGCCGCGCTTGCATCAGTCACCTCGATACGCCGCCAATCCTCCGGCCGCAGCACCCGAGGAACGCCGCGACCGCCACCTGCTCGGACAAGACCGCCGCTTAGGGGTAAAGCGCCCCAATC
>CAZZWN010000017.1:0-2688 GCA_964657765.1 uncultured Acetobacteraceae bacterium | reverse complement strand
CGCGACCGCCACCTGCTCGGACAAGACCGCCGCTTAGGGGTAAAGCGCCCCAATCTCCCAGCCGGCGCCCGCCCGCGTATAGACCCGGCGGTCATGCAGCCGGAACGGCATGTCCTGCCAGAACTCGATCAGCCGCGGCTTCACCCGAAACCCGGACCAGTGCGGCGGACGCGGAATGCTGTCGCCGGGGTAGCGCGCGTCGAGCTCGGCAACCCGGCGCTCCAGCTCGCCGCGCGATGCCAGCGGGCGCGACTGGTCCGACGCCAGCGCACCCAAACGGGAGATGCGGGCGCGGCTGTTGAAATAGGCATCGGCCTCGGCGTCGGTCACGGCCTCGACCTCGCCCTCGATGCGAACCTGACGCTGCAGCGTCTTCCAATGAAACAGCAAAGCGGCGCGCGGATTGGCGATCAGCTCGCCTCCCTTGCGACCCTCCCGATTGGTATAGAAAACGAAGCCGCGCGCGTCGAAGTCCTTCAGCAGCACGATTCGGGCAGAGGGTGCCCCGTCGGATGTGCAGGTGGCGACCGTCATGGCGTTCGGGTCGTTGATCTCGCTGCCCTTGGCCTCGTCGAACCAGGCCTGGAACAGCAACAGAGGATCGGCGGCGGCGGGGATGCCACGGGTGTCGAGGGATGGCAGCGGGGTATCAGGCATGGCGGGCCTCCTGTGGCTAAACCGACGACAGCACCGCCGGGGCCAGCTCGGGCGCCTTGGCCGCCGGATGGGCCGGGTTGCGGAAACGCAGCTCGCCATCGGGCGCGCTGTCCGGCACCGGCAAGCCGAACAGCTCCAGGCGAGACACGCAGGTCACCGCCACCACGCTGCGCGCCTCGGGATGCGTCATGAACTTTCGCGCCTCCCCCTCTAGCTCCAGCTTCTCGCGCAGGCTCCGCCACTCGGCGCGGTCGGTGTCCTCGATGAACATCGCTAGGATGCCGGGCCGGGTGCCAGTCAGGCGGGCGGGAGCGATGGCGGCCATGCGGCGGCGGATCGCGACCGCAACCTCGTCCTCCTGCCCGGCCCGCGCCGCCATCACGAAGATGCCTCCGTTGGCGGCCGTAACGGAGAGATGCGCCTCCGGCCCGAACTCGCGGCGCAGGCGCGGCATCAGCCCCAGCTCGTCCGCCTGCGCCGCCGCCAGCATCAGCGGATCGAGCCGCAGCACCGCTGCCTCGTCATGGTCCGCCCGGCGCGACTCGCCTAGCATCGCGGTAATGCGGGCATGCAGCGTCGCGAGCAACTCGCCGTCCCGCTCGGCCCTCAAGCCCTGCGGCAGTGTCATTTTCAGGATGTAGCGGCCGGGATGCGCGCAAAGCCAGTTCTGCAGCTCCGCGTCGATACGGTCCACCAGGTTGAACCACGCGCCCCGGTGCACGCCGCGCCCATTCTCGGCCGAGATCACGTCGCAGGCGACCTCGGCCTCCACGCCGTCCCGATGCAGCAACAGGTCGAACGGCGCCGCATCCTCCAGCCCCGCGAACGCCACCGCGAAACCGCGCGAGCGCTGCAGCTCCGCCGTGCGCAGCAGATGGAACGGCGGCACCAGGCAGGCGTCCTCGATGATGGCGGAGCGGAGCAGTGCCGCCAGCCGCAGCCGGCCCTCGTTCGGCAACGCTTCGAACAACGTGACGGCCGTGGCGGCTAGAGTCGCGATCCAGCGCTCCGCGGTGCTGGCAGGCCGGCCCGACGCATTTGACCGCAGCCGCTCGATCGCGAGCTCGATGCAATGACGTTGCGACCGCTGTCGGCCCGACCGGGTCTGCGCCGCGGCGCCCGACCGTAGTGTCGCCAACCGGTCCCGCCACAAACGCGCACCAACGCAATCGACGAAAGCGTCGAGCGCGGCGGAATCGATAGGATCAGGACACGGCTGCATCTAACGCACATCCCTGCCACCGGGAATTGTTGCGCGCAATAGATTGCGCTCGTTGCGCTGCAATCGCACGACTAATTGCGCTGCAGCCGTGCCGAGCACGGCGCGTCCGGAACCTGCGCCCGATGTCGCAGCAAATGGTCCGCCAGCACGCACGCCATCATCGCCTCGCCCACCGGCACCGCGCGTATGCCGACGCACGGGTCGTGCCGGCCCCGCGTCACCACCTCCACGTCGCGTCCGGCCTGGTCCACCGACAGCCGCGGCACCAGGATAGAACTCGTTGGTTTCACCGCGAACCGCGCCACCACCGGCTGTCCTGTCGAAATCCCGCCCAGCACGCCGCCCGCGTGGTTCGAGCCGAACCGCACGACCCCGTCCTGCATCCGCATCTCGTCCGCGTTGCCCTCGCCCCGGAGCGCCGCAGCAGCGAACCCGTCGCCAATCTCCACGCCCTTCACGGCATTGATCCCCATCAGCGCCGAAGCGAGGTCCGCGTCGAGCTTACCATAGATAGGTGCGCCCAAGCCCGGCGGAACACCATCGGCGACGATCTCGATCACGGCGCCCACGCTCGACCCAGCCTTGCGGATCGCCGCCAATTCCGCCTCCCATGCGGCCGCGGCCACCGCGTCCGGGCAGAATAGCGCATTCTGGCTAACAACGTCCCAATCCCAGCGTCCCCGGTCAACGGCGTGCCCGCCCATCTGCACCATCGCGCCGCGCACCCGTACGCTCGAACCCAGCACGATCCGCGCGATGGCGCCCGCGGCCACCCGCATCGCCGTCTCCCGCGCGCTGCTGCGCCCGCC
>CAZZWN010000016.1:20359-25015 GCA_964657765.1 uncultured Acetobacteraceae bacterium | reverse complement strand
CGCGACGCGGAGAAGCCGGGCCGGATCAGCACGGAGCCGCCATGCACCAGCATCGCGCCGACCGCGACCACGCCGCCGATGCTGTGATACATCGGCAGGCAATCGTACATCCGGTCGTCCGGCCCGATGTCCATCAGCCCGGCGAACCACAGGCTCCACTCCAATACCCGTGCATGGCTGATGTTGACCGCCTTCGGCAGCCCGGTGGTGCCCGAGGTGTAGATATGCAGCGCGCGGTCCGTCAGCACGGGTCGATGCTGCATGGCGACGGGGCCGTCCGGCAGCGCCGCGACGTGGATGCGCGGCCAGCCCGGGCGTTCGGCCCCATGCACCCAGCACGTCGTGCCCGGCGGCAGGCGCGGGCGCACCGCGTCCAGCGTATCGGCCAGTGCCGCGTCGGCGATCACATGCCGCGGGGCCACGATGGCGATGGCATGGATCAAAGCGTCGTGCCGCAGCCCGGTGTTCAGTAGCGCCGCCACCCCTCCGACACTGCCGATGCCGAGCCAGATGGCCGCATATTCGGCGCGGTTGGGCATCAGCAGGCAAACGACCTCGCCGTGGCCGAGTCCCTGCTGCTGCGCCCAGCGGCCATACTGGTTCGATCGCGCCGCGAGGTCGGCGTAGGTCACGGCTTCGGTTTCGGAGATCAGCGCCGGCTGCGGCCCGAAGCGTTCCGCAAGCTCCGGCAGGCGCTGCGGCAGCGTGCGCCCGTCTTCGGCCAGGCCCGAGAGGGCGCTGAGCGCACGAACCCAGGCTTGCGATTGCTTGGCCAATTCTTCTCCCGCGAGGCTTTGTGATGGCGGGCATATTGGCAGATGCCGGCAATGCGGCGCACCATCCAACGTCCGTCACAGCAGCAAGTTCGTGGTTTGAAGCGAGGGCCAATGCGCCGCCGTATGCTCCTTGCAGCCTCCATCGGCGCCTTGGCCGCGCCAAGCATCGTCACGGCCGAGGCCCCCCGCGTCCTGCGCTTCATCCCGCAGGCCGACCTCGCGGCCCTCGATCCCGTTTGGACGTCTGTCTACGTCACCCGCAACCACGGCTACATGGTGTTCGACACCCTGTATGGCCAAGACAGCGGCTTCCGCACCCAGCCGCAGATGGTCGAGGGCGCCACGACCGGGCGGGACGGCCTCGAATGGCGGCTGCGGTTGCGCGACGGGCTGCGCTTCCATGACGGCGAACCGGTGCTCGCGCGCGATTGCGTCGCCAGCATCCGCCGCTGGGGCCGGCGGGACGCCTTTGGCCAGACCTTGATGCACGCGACGAACGAGCTTTCGGCGGCGGACGATCGCACCATCTTGTTCCGCCTGCGCACGCCGTGCCCCTGGCTGCCGGATGCGCTGGGAAAGATCGGCATCAACATGCTGCCGATCATGCCGGAGCGCCTGGCGCTCATTGACCCGTTCAAGCAGGTGACGGAGATGGTCGGCAGCGGCCCGTTTCGCTTCCTGGCGGACGAGCGCGTGTCGGGCGCCCGCGTCGCCTACGCCCGGTTCGAGGGATACAAGCCGCGGGAGGATGGCGTCGCGGATTGGACTGCGGGTCCGAAGGTGGTGCATTTCGACCGGGTCGAGTGGACCGTGATCCCCGACGGCGCCACGGCAGCGGCGGCGCTGCACCGGGGCGAGGCGGATTGGTGGGAGCAGCCGCTGTTCGACCTGTTGCCCATGCTGGCGGGCAATCCGGGGATCGTGACGCCGGTGGTCGAAATTAACGGTAATATCGGCCTGCTGCGCATGAACGCGCTGCATCCGCCGTTCGACAATCCTGCGATCCGCCGGGCGCTGCTGCTCGCGCTGGACCAGGCCGACTTCATGCGCGCCGTCGCCGGCGACCAGGAGGCATATTGGCGGACCGGGGTCGGTTTCTTTGCGCCGGGCACGCCGATGGCGAGCGATCGGGGGCTGGAGGTGCTCGATGGACCGCGCGACGCCGACGCAGCGCGGCGGGCCATACAGGCGGCGGGCTATTCGGGGGAGCGCGTGGTGCTGATGAGCCCCGGCGACTATCCGCGCATCGCCGCCTTGGCCGCCGTCGCCGCGGACCTGATGCAGCGCTGCGGCATGAACGTCGACATGCAGGAAATGGACTGGGGCAGCGTGATCCAGCGCCGGGCCAGCAAGGCGGCGCCGGGGCAGGGGGGCTGGAGCGTGTTCATCACCACGTTCACCGGCGCCGACATGGCGAGCCCGGCCAGCAACCCGGCGCTGCGCGGCATCGGCGGCGACGGCTGGTTCGGCTGGCCGACCGCGCCGCGGCTGGAGCAGCTGCGGGACGCATGGCTGGCCGCGCCGGACCTCGCGAGCCAGCGGCGCATTGCGGCGGATTTGCAGGGGCAGGCGTTCGAGGACGTGCCGTTCTTGCCGCTTGGACAGTTCTTCCAGCCGACGGCTTGGTCGCGGGGTTTGACCGGGGGTTTGCAGGGCATGCCGCTGTTTTGGAACATACGCCGGGCGTGAACGGCGCCAAGCGTCATGGATTTCCTTTGCCAAGATGATGAGCGCGATCAGCAAGCAAGCTGCGCACCGATGTCCACCGAAGCCCGGGATAGCGGTCGTTGTCGAGCGGCTCGAGCTGGCCGCGTCCGCTGAACATGTCGCGCATATACTGCATGCCCTGCCACGGCGGGAACGCGGCTTGTGGTTGCGGCGCGACTAGCTTTGCCAAACGGATCAGAACGCCAAGCGAGCCAATCCCACCCATCCGCAACGTGCGATACGGTTCGCCGGTCGCGACGCCCATCGCGGCGGCGATGTCTCGCGCGCTCAGCGTATCGCCGGCGATGCGCAGGATGCGCGGCGCCCTGTCATCGAGCGCGGCGGCGGAAACATAGGCGCCGACGTCGTCCTTGATGGTGAAGTTGAGCGGCTGGTCGGCGCTGCCCCAGTGCAGCACGCGATGGATGCGCGGCTGGATGATCGGCATCTCGGCGCGGAGCATGTCCATGAACGCGCCGTTGAGGATCGAGGTGACCTGGATCGGCGCCCGGGCTGCCACGGCATCGGCGCGGGCCATGAACTCGCGCCGGAGGTCAAGGTTTCGATTGTCGCCGGGCCGGGTCTTTGTGAAGTCGGCCGAATAGTCCGACGAGATGAAGCGCGGCACGCCGGCCTGCACTGCGCCGTCGAGCAGCACGCCCTGCCGTTCGACGATGACCTCGCGCAGCCCGTTGAGCGCGGAAACGACGCAAGCTGCGCCCGAGCACGCCGCGGCGACCGAGCCGATATCGGATGCGTCGGCCGGCAGGGTGACCGCCCCCATCCCGGTGAGCCGATCGCGTTCGGCGGCAGATGATCCGTGCCGCACCAGCGCGTGGACGGCCGCACCACGTGCGATGAGAGCCTTGGCGATCCGGGTGCCAAGGTCGCCACCTGCGCCTGCAAGCACGATGGTTTGTTGGGCCATGCGTTGCTTCCTTTCAGAGTCGGTCAGGGGTCGATCGATCGGGCGGAACGGTCGCCAAGTAGGCTCAGCGCCCGTGTGGCCGCAGAGGGTCCGGACCTCGTAGGGCGTCCGTTCCATACCGCGCAGGCAAGCTGGGGTTCATCGCCGGCGGCGGCCCCATGTTCTTGGGCGGCAGGACACGTTCGTTCGTGGGCGTTCCCCGCTCGATGACCAGCGCTTCCATGCTCGCGGGCGTGTAGCCGTTGAGGAAGCGTGCGGTCTCGCTGTCCACGCGGAAGGCATGGCGGGTGTCGCGCGGGACCATCACGAAGTCGCCCTTGCGGGCGGTCTTGATCTCGTCGCCGACCAGCAAGGTGATCTCGCCGTCGAGCATGTAGAAGGTCTCGTCCGACCAGGTGTGCTTGTGCGGACCCGGACCCGAACCCTTCGGCAGCAGCTGCTCCATCAGCGAGAACCGGCCGCCGGTGTCGCGCCCGTCTGCCAGGACCATCCACAGGACGTCGACCATCCAGTAGGCGGGCGCCGTATCGGCGTTGCGGATGGACGGCACCGATCCGGGGATCGGCGGCAGGGCTACAGGGGTGTCTTTGCTCATGACGAACTCTCCTCGGGTGTTGGACGCCACAGCGCCACCAAGCGAGCGGAGGACGGCAGCGTTGGGGATGACGGTTCAGGCCGCCGCTCGGCTCGGCAGCGTCCGCGCGGCGAACTGGGCAAAGCTTTCGAGTTTCAGGTCGGGATAGCGGTCGTTCTGCAGGTCAGACAACGCCGTCTGGCCGGTCAGCCATCGCGGCGCGCAGGTGCCACCGCGGACCAGCAGGCGCAGGCGTGCCTCCGACTGGTTTAGCAACTGATGGGCAATCTGGCTGCCGAGCATGCCGGTCGCACCGGCGAGTAGAACGGTCTGGGTCATCGAAGGAGACCTCTCGTGTTCGCTTCTGGACAGTGCGTTCCCGTTTTGGAACGATGGGTGCTATGTTCGAACTGATCGACCTCCGCGCCTTCGCCCGCATCGCGGACCTTGGCAGCCTGTCCGCCGCGGCCCGTGCGCTCGGCATGCCAAAGTCCTCCGCAAGCCGCTCGCTCGCGCGATTGGAGACGGTAGCCGGCGCAGCGCTGATCGAGCGCTCGACGCGGCACCTGCGGCTGACCGATGCCGGGCGTCTGCTGCAGCGCCATGCGCAGCGCATCCTCGACGATGTCGGCGAGGCCGAGAACGCACTGACCGGGCTGATCGGCGTGGCG
>CAZZWN010000016.1:0-20349 GCA_964657765.1 uncultured Acetobacteraceae bacterium | reverse complement strand
CACGCTCCGGGTCAGCGTGGGGTTCACCTTTGCCGTCGGGCCGCTGGCGCCGATGCTGCCGCAGTTCCTCGCCCAGTATCCCGACGTGCGCGTGGCCCTTAGCATAGACAACCGCAACGTCGACCTGCTCGCCGAGGACTTCGACGTCGCCATCCGGATCGGGCCGCTGCGCGACTCCGACCTTATCGCGCGCCGGCTGACGACGATCGCGCACTGGACATGCGCCAGCCCCGCCTATCTTGCGGCACGCGGCACGCGGCACGCCCGCGACGGTCGACGACCTTCGCTCACACCAACTGATCGGGCGCATCGACCGCAGGTCGACATGGCGGTTCCGAGGCCCGGCGGCGTGCTCCATGAGATCGAAGTCGCGCCCGGGACGGTCATTCCCGAACCCGCTGTGCTGAAAACAGTATTGATCGGTGGCGCGGGCATCGGCCGTCTGCCGGATTTTTATGCGGCAGACGCGATCGCCGACGGAACGTTGGTCAGGCTGTTGCCGGAGCACCAAGACGACTCCGTCGATGTGCACGCGCTTTATCCCAGCCATCGCAGCCTGTCTGCCAAGGTCCGCGTGTTTATCGATGCGCTTTCAAACCATCTCAGCCGAATGGCTGAACCCGGTCGGTCCGGCTCCAGTTGAACCGTGTGGCCTCATAGAGCGCGTGCAGCGCCAGGGATGGACCTCTGGCAGTCCAAAAGCCTTGCCGCATCCGCAGCGGTTTGGGCCACGCCGGCCAGAGCGGCCGTGCTGGCATAGGTGCAGTCCCGCACCACGCCACCGTCTCTGGATATCACCGCCAGCATGACAGCCTGCCGCTCTGCTCGCATTCCGTCCAGGGCCGCGCGGGCCAGCCCGAGGCCGGACCCGATCAGGCCCACCCCGGGCACGAACGCGCCAACCACTTCCGTTGCGGCCGACGCACCAACAAACACAGCCTCAGATCCGGTCCACCAGGGTCGGTATATCGGCGTTCGCATCGAGCAGGTCATCCAGCACGAACGGGCACGCCTCCGGCAGCGGACGCGGCTCGCCGGCATTGTCCGTCGCGGCGCGCACCTGCTTCAGACTGCGCCTGTAAAGATCGGCCAGATCGATGTGCTGGCGCATGGACGGCGTGAAACAATCCTCCGCATCGTTCAGAAAATTCGCCGTCTCCTCGCGCCAGTGCGCCGCCGCCAGACTCATGGGCCAGGCGTGCAGCTTCAGCAGATGCACGAGGGCGTGCCGCAGCAGGCTCCGGCACGACCGCAACGCCGAGCGCCCCACGTCTTGCACCTCCTCGATGACGTTGAGCCAGTCCACCGCCTCATTTAGCCGTTCGCCGGCCGCCAACCGGCGCAGCAGGTCCGCCTGCCGCTCGGACCAAGCTAAAACGTCACGTTCATAGAGACCGTCGGGCATGATGCCTCCTGCACTCCATTGCTGTATCTTTGCACAGACCTGCAACGTCCGTCCGCCCATTTCAGCTCCCGAACACCTCGCCCCAAGCCGCCCGCAGCGCCAGGTCCGCGTCGGCCATCGTCACCGGCCGGCCGAGCGCGTGCAGGCTCGTGACCCCGTGCCCCTGGATGCCGCAGGGCACGATCCCCGCGAAATGCCCAAGGTCCGGCTCGACGTTCAGCGCCACGCCGTGCCAGCTCACCCAGCGGGTGACGCGGACACCGATCGCGGCAATCTTCGCCTCCGTGCCGGCCGTGCGGTCCGCGACCCAGATGCCGACCCGGCCGTCCCGCCGCTCGCCCCGCACGTTGAACCGGTCGAGTGCGCGGATCAGCCACTCCTCCAGCCCGTGCACGAAGGCGCGGACATCGCGCGGGCGGACGCTGCCGTGCGGACGCGTCAGGTCGAGCATGACGTAGGCGGTGCGCTGGCCGGGTCCGTGATAGGTCCATTGCCCGCCGCGCCCGGCGGCGTACGTGGGAAAACGGCCAGGGTCCGCCAGGTCCCCGGGCTTGGCCGAGGTGCCCGCGGTATACAGCGGCGGATGCTCGACCAGCCAAACCTGCTCCTCGGCCCGGCCAGCGCGGATTGCGTCCGCACGGGCCTGCATCGCCGCCAGCGCCTCGGGGTAGGGCAGCAGCCGGTCCTCGATGCGCCAATCCAGCGCACCACTTGCGGCGGACGCAGTTGAATCGAGCGGCGTCATCCGCTATACGCCGCCAACCCTGGGCTACGAGCCGGCCCGGGCACGATGCGGTCGTGGCGAAATGGTAGACGCGCAAGCTTGAGGTGCTTGTGGGGGAAACCCTGTGGAAGTTCGAGTCTTCTCGACCGCATTCTTGACTGATCCCGCATTGCCTTCTCGTCCCGCCCGGCTAAACCTGCCCGTCTATCTTGAACTCAGGGCCCATACGCAGGGAGCAGGTGGCGATGGACGAGGATTTCCGTAAGGCAGCGCTGGACTACCACCGCCTGCCCCGCCCCGGCAAATTGGCGATCGAGCCCACCAAACGCATGGCGACGCAGCGTGATTTGGCGCTCGCCTACTCGCCGGGCGTAGCGGCGGCGTGCGAGGCCATCGTCGCCGACCCGGATGCGGCGCGGGACTTGACGGCGCGCGGCAACCTCGTGGCGGTGATCTCCAACGGCACGGCGGTGCTGGGCCTCGGCAACATCGGGGCGTTGGCGGGCAAGCCGGTGATGGAGGGCAAGGCCGTCCTGTTCAAGAAATTCGCCGGCATCGACGTGTTCGACATCGAGGTCGACGCGTCCGACCCCGACCTGTTCGTGAACGTGGTGGCAGCCCTGGAGCCGACGTTCGGCGCCATCAACCTCGAGGACATCAAGGCGCCGGAGTGCTTCGAGATCGAGCGCCGGTTGCGCGCCCGCATGGGCATCCCGGTGTTCCACGACGACCAGCACGGCACCGCGATCATCGTGGCCGCCGCGGTGCGCAACGGCCTTTTGCTGCAAGGCAAGCGGCTGGAAGAGATCCGGCTCGTCACCAGCGGCGCCGGTGCGGCGGCGCTGGCCTGCGTCGACCTGCTGGTCGCGATGGGGCTGCCGCCGGGCAACGTGACGCTCACGGACGTGAAGGGCGTCGTGTATGCGGGCCGCGACGAGGCCATGCCGCCCAACATGGCGCACTATGCCAGGAACACCGACGCACGGCGACTGCGCGATGTGCTGGCCGGGGCCGACGTGTTCCTCGGGCTCTCGGCGCCGAATGTGCTGAAACCCGAGTGGCTCGACCTGCTGGCAGACAAGCCGCTGATCCTGGCGCTGGCCAATCCAGATCCGGAGATCATGCCCGAGCTGGTGCGGGCCGGGCGCCCCGACGCGATCATCGCCACCGGGCGCAGCGACTTCCCCAACCAGGTCAACAACGTGCTGTGCTTCCCGTTCATCTTCCGCGGCGCGCTGGACGTCGGCGCCAGCGAGATCAACGAGGCGATGAAGGTCGCCTGCGTCGAGGCGATCGCGAGCCTCGCCCGGGTGGAGGCGAGTGAGGTCGTCGCGGCGGCTTATGGCGGCGCTGCCCCGGTATTCGGCCCCGAATACATCATCCCGAAGCCGTTCGACCCGCGCCTGATCCTGCAGATCGCCCCCGCCGTTGCCGCAGCCGCCATGCAGAGCGGCGTCGCGAAGCGGCCCATCGCCGACTTCGCCGCCTATCGCCGCGACCTGGAGAAGTTCGTCTTTCGCTCCGGCCAGCTCATGCGCCCGGTGTTCGAGGCCGCGCGCCAGGCGCCGCAACGCATCGTCTATGCCGAGGGCGAGGACGAGCGGGTGTTGCGCGCCGTGCAGACCCTGTTGGACGACGGCATGGCCGAGCCGATCCTGCTCGGCCGCCGCGCCGTGATCGCCGCCCGCGTGCGCGACATGGGACTGCGGATGAAACTGGACGACAACGTCCGCGTGCTCGACCCGGCCGAGGACCGGGCGGTGTTCGACCCGCTGCTGCACGACTACCAGCGGATGGTCGGACGCCGGGGCACGCCGCCGGACGCGGCGACCCGCTATATGGACCGGCGGCCGACGGTCGCGGCGTCGATGCTGCTGCGCGCGGGCCAGGCCGACGCGGCGATCTGCGGCGGCGTCGGCGACTGGTGGCGTCACATCCAATACATGGTTCCGATCATCCCGCGGCGGCCGGAGGTGTCGCGCATTTTCGCGCTGTCATGCCTGATCCTGCAGAGCGGGGCGCTGTTCATGTGCGACACCCACATGAACCTCGACCCGACCGCGGAGCAGATCGCCGAAATGACGGCGCTCGCGGCCGACGCGGTGCGGAGCTTCGGCCTGGAGCCCAAGGCGGCGCTGCTGTCGCATTCGAGCTTCGGCTCCAGCAACTCCGCCACGGCGCGCAAGATGCGGCATGCGCTGGCGCTGATCCGGGCCGGCAGCCCGGAGCTGGAGGTGGACGGCGAGATGCACGGCGACGCTGCGCTGATCGAGCATCTGCGCGGCCGCGCGGTGCCGGACAGCCGGCTGACCGGCGTCGCCAACCTGCTGGTCATGCCGGGTCTGGATGCGGCCAATATCGGCTTCAACCTGCTGAAGGCGGGTGCGGACGGCCTCGCCATTGCGCCGCTGCTGCTGGGCATGTCGCAGCCGGTGCACGTGCTGGTCCCCAGCGTGACCGCGCGGGGCATCGTGAACGTCAGCGCGGTCGTCGCGATGGACGCGGCGCGGCGCGCAGCGGCGGAAGGAGCCAAGCCGGGATGACGTCATGATCCTCGTCGGCCTGGGTCTCGGGGCACTCGGCCTGCTGCTATGGGCGGCGAACGCGTTCTCGCGTGCGAACGTCGCGTCGCTCAAGGCTTTGCTGGCCTGGGTCGTGGCGTTGGGCGGCCTGGCGCTGGGGACGATGCTGCTGCTGACGGGTCGGGGCGGGCTGGCGGTGGGGGCGGCCGTGTTCCTGGGCCCGCTCGCCTGGAGCTGGTGGCAGGAGTCTCAGGGCAAGCTCGGCACGCGGCCGGGCGCGCCGGCCCGGCCGCGTGCCGGCAAGATGGGCCGGGCGGAGGCGCTGGACATCCTCGGCTTGGTGGACCCGGTGTCCGACGCCGACGTGCGCGCGGCCTGGGTGCAGATGATGCGGGTGGCGCACCCGGATGGCGGCGGATCGCACGGTTTGGCGTCGCGGGTGAACCAGGCGCGCGACGTGCTGCTTAAGGGCGGCTGATATCGGGGCGGCTGATACCATCGTTTTGACAAATTCGAACGGCTTGCTGCCCGCAACTAGGCGTGGCACCGTTCCAATTAGCCGGAAAGTGGTCTAGTCGCGTCGCAACCACAACCAATACGGAACGCAACCACGTGATGAAAAAGCTGCACAAGGCTGTCCTGCCGGTTGCCGGCCTGGGCACACGGTTCCTGCCCGCGACCAAGGCCATGGCGAAGGAGATGCTGCCGATCGTGGACAAGCCATTGATCCAGTATGCGATCGAGGAGGCGCGCGCCGCTGGCATCGAGCAGTTCTGCATGGTGAGCGGCCGCGGCAAGACCGCGCTGATCGATCATTTCGACGTCGCGTACGAGCTGGAGGCGACCCTGCGGGAGCGTGGCAAGACCGACATGCTCGACATGCTGGACGCGATGAAGGTGCCGCCGGGTTCGATCGCGACGGTGCGCCAGCAGGTGCCGCTGGGCCTTGGCCACGCCATCTGGTGCGCACGGGCGTTCATCGGCGACGACCCCTTCGCCATCCTGCTGCCGGACGACTTGGTGCTCAGCGAGACCCCCTGCCTGCAGCAGCTCGCCAACGTCTATGCGGAGACCGGCGGCAACGTGGTCGCCGTGACCGAGGTGCCGCATGACCAGACCAACAAATATGGCATCCTGAAGATCGGCAAGGACGACGGCCGCCTGGTCGAGGTGCTCGGCCTGATCGAGAAGCCGAAGCCTGCGGACGCGCCCAGCAACCTGTCGGTGATCGGCCGCTACGTGCTGCTGCCGGAGGTGCTCGACCATCTGTCGCAGTTGGAGCGCGGCGCCGGCAATGAGGTGCAGCTCACCGACGCGATGGCCAAGATGATCGGCCACCACCCGTTCAACGGCCTGCGTTACGAGGGCCGCCGCTTCGACTGCGGCGACAAGATCGGCTTTCTGGAGGCGCAGATCGCGTTTGCGCTGAAGCGGCCCGAGCTGGCGCCTGAGGTGCGTGAGTTCATGAAGCGGTATAGGGATGCCGAATGATGGGTTTCCAGCACACGTTCGATCCGACCAGCCTGCGGGAATACGACATACGCGGCGTGGTGGGCCGCACCCTGCATCCGGCGGACGCCTTCGCCATCGGCCGCTGCTTCGGCACCGTCGTGGCGCGCGCCGGGGGCCATGTGGTGGCGGTGGGCTATGACGGCCGGCTGTCGTCGCCGGAGCTGGCCGCTTCGTTGGTGGACGGGTTGAAGGCCAGCGGCATGGAGGTGCTGCGGGTGGGCCGCGGGCCGACGCCGATGCTGTATTTCGCCGCGACCACGCTGAATACCGACGGGGCGGTGATGGTGACCGGCAGCCATAACCCGCCGGACTACAACGGCTTCAAGATGATGCTGGGCAAGCGCGCCTTCTTCGGCGCCGACATCCAAGCGTTGGGCCGCATGGCGGCGGCGGGCGACGTGGTCGAGGAAACCACGGGTAGCGACCGAGCGGTCGACGTGGCCGACGATTACGTCGCACGGCTGATGCAGGACTGGGACGGCGGCGACCGCAAGCTCCGCGTCGTATGGGACAACGCCAACGGTGCGGCTGGCGAAATCCTCGCCCGGTTGCTCAAGGTTCTGCCGGGCCGGCATACCGTGCTCAACGCCGAGATCGACGGCCGCTTCCCGGCGCACCATCCGGACCCGACCATCGCCCGCAATCAGGAGCAGCTGATGGCCGCCGTGCGCGAGCAGGGGGCCGACCTCGGCATCGGCTTCGACGGCGACGCGGACCGGGTCGGCGTGGTGGACGGCGGCGGCGGCATGCTGGTCGGCGATCAGCTCATGGTCGTGCTGGCGCGCGACGTGCTGCGCACCCACCCCGGCGCCACCATCATCGCCGACGTGAAGGCGAGTCAGGTCCTGTATGACGAGATCGCCCGCGCCGGCGGCAAACCGTTGATGTTCAAGACCGGGCACAGCCTGATCAAGGCGAAGATGGCCGAGATCGGGGCGCCGTTCGCCGGCGAGATGTCGGGCCACATCTTCTATGCCGACCGCTGGTACGGGTTTGACGACGCACTGTATGTGGCCGTGCGCCTGCTGGGCATTGTCGCCCGCATGGACGGCACGCTGGAGGCGGTGCGTAAGGCTTTGCCCCAGGTGGTGAATACGCCGGAGCTGCGCTTCGACTGCGACGACACCCGCAAGTTCACCGTTGTGCAGGAGGTTGCGGCACGGCTGCGGGCGGCCCGCGCCGATGTGAACGACATCGACGGCGTGCGGGTGTTGACGCCCGACGGCTGGTGGCTGCTGCGCGCGTCGAACACGCAGGCGGTGTTGGTGGCGCGGGCGGAGGCGCGGGACGACGCCGGGCTGGAACGGCTCAAGGCGGCATTGGTGGAGCAGTTGCTGGCGTCGGGCTTGGAGGCGCCGGACTTCTCCGGGGAGAACGCCGGGCACTAAACCGCCGGGTGGCGCTCGCCCCGCGGTTCTACCAGGTTTGCTCGCTGGAGACGCTGGTAGGACGGGGGCTCGCCCCGGTCGAAGTGGTGGCGCCGGGCGATACGGTGGCCGTTCCCCCGCTCACCTACGGACAAACTGACCTTACGGCCTATGCGATCGAACAATACCCCGGCGGCGTCGATTGGCGCACGCTCTCCCGCGGCATCTCCATCGCCCCGGCGGTCCGCTACACGTTTCAAGACGCGACCGTGCATGGGCCGGAGGGGATCGTCACGGTGGGGCGCTATGTGGTCGAGCCGACGCTGGATCATGTCTGGCCGCCTTTGGCCGGGGCATGGCGCGACGGCGCGCTCTGGCTGGCGCACGACCAATACACCAGCGCCCGCTTTGCCGAGGCCGAGCATTTGCTGCATGGCAACTGCCGCAACTACTACCATTGGCTGCTCGACGGCCTTGGGCGATGGAGTGTCTGCCCCGCTGGGTCGTTTCCATGCCTGTTGCCCTGGTCCGGCCTGTCGTTCCAGCAGGCCGGCCCCGCGCTGGTGCCGGGCCTGCAGGCGCGGGCGTTGACGCTCGCTTCCGGGCAGGCTGTGGAGGTCGGCCGCCTGCATTGGACAGCCAGCCTGACCGGCTTCGGCACCCGGTTCCACCCGGCGCTGCGCCGCCTTGGGGCCTCGATGCGGTCATCCGTCGTGGCCGCAGGTTCGCCCGCGCTGTATATTTGCCGAGGCGGCGCATCCAACCGGCCGCTGCGGAACGAGGCCGCGGTCGCACGGCTTTGTGCGGACCGGGGATATCAGGTCGTGCGCCTGGAGAAGCTGGCGGTCATGGATCAGGTTGCGCTGTTTGCGGGCGCGCGACGAATCGTGGCGCCGCATGGGGCCGGGCTCGCCAACCTGCTGTTCTGCCGGCCGGGCGCGGCGCTGCTGGAGCTGCACATGGACCGTTATGTGAACTGGTGCTTCCGCCGTCTCGCCGCGACGGTCGAGGTGCGCTATGGCTGCATGATCGGGCAGGCCGAGCCCGGGGAGGGCACAGTGCACGCGCGCGCGTGGTCGCTTGGACTCGACCAGCTCGAGGCGGCGCTGGACGATCCCGGTTTCGGTCTGGACATCTAGGAGAGATCGATGCTGCAGCCGCCCCCCGCCCAGCCCGGCATGCGCGAGGACGAGGTCGATACCCCAGCGCTGCTGATCGACCTCGACAGTTTCGAGCGCAACCTCGACCGCATGGCCGAGCTGTTGCGCCCCACCGGCGCCCGGCTGCGCGCCCACGCCAAGACGCATAAGTCGCCGGTCATTGCCCAGCTGCAGCTCGCCCGCGGCGCGGTCGGCCAGTGCGTGCAGAAGGTCATGGAGGCCGAGATCCTGGCCTGGGGCGGCGTGCCCGACATCCTGGTGACCAACGAGGTCGTGGGCAACGCGAAGCTCGCGCGCCTGCTGGCGCTGTCCCGCATCGCCCGGGTGGGGGTCTGCGCCGACGATGCTGCGAACGTCGCCCGGATCGAGGCCGCGGCGGAGGCGGCGGGACGGCGAATGACGGTGCTGGTCGAGATCGACGTCGGCGCGGCCAGGGCCGGGCTGGCGCCGGGTCCGGACGCGGTGGCGCTCGCTTTGCGGATTGCCGGGTCGCCGCATTTGGTGTTCGGCGGGCTGCAGGCCTATCACGGCAGCGCCCAGCATATCCGCTCCGTGGCGGCGCGCAGCGAGGCGACCGGCGGTGCCGTAGACCATGCCCGGCGCACCGTCGAGCAGTTGCGCCAGCGCGGCCTCGACTGCGCCATCGTCGGCGGCGGCGGGACCGGCACCTTCGAGATCGAGGCGGCGAGCGGCGTCTACAACGAAATACAGGCCGGCAGCTACTGCTTCATGGACGCGGATTACGGCCGCAACCACGACGGCGTCTCGGCCGGGTTCCAACAGGCGTTGTTCGTGCTGGCGACGGTGATGAGCGCGACGCGGCCCGGCCTTGCGGTGCTGGACGCCGGGCACAAGGCGGTCGCGGTCGACAGCGGCCTGCCTCTGGTATGGCAGCGGGACGGCGTGCGCTATACCGGCGCGTCCGACGAGCATGGCAAGTTGGAGTGGGGCGCCGAGAGCAGCGGGCCGAAACTGGGCGAGAAGCTGCGCCTGGTGCCGGGCCACTGCGACCCGACGGTGGACCGGTTCGACTGGTATGTCGGCGTGCGCGCCGGCAAGGTAGAGTGCTTGTGGCCCGTGGCGGCCCGGGGAGGATTGTTATGACCGAGCCGACATGAGTGGGCCGCATCGCTCGTTGGGGTCGCTGATCGAGCCGGGCATGCGAGTGCTGCATCCGGGCCGGCCGGATTGGGGCGTGGGCCAGGTGCAGTCGGCCGTCGGCGACCGCATCACCGTCAATTTCGAGCACGCGGGCAAGGTGCTGGTTAACGCAGCGGTCGTCGCGTTGGACATCTTGGACGGGGATGACAGTTGAACACGGCGGGTGTACGCCCGACTCTATGGACATGATCGATCCGTTTGGCCGCGCCATCACCTACTTGCGGGTATCCGTCACCGACCGCTGCGACCTGCGCTGCGTATATTGCATGTCGGAGGACATGACGTTCCTGCCCAAGGCGGACGTGCTGTCGCTGGAGGAACTGGAGCGGTTGTGCACGGCGTTCATACGGCTGGGTACCAACAAAATCCGCATTACCGGCGGCGAGCCGCTGGTGCGCCGGGATGTACAGACGCTGTTCCAGCGGCTTGGCGGGCGGCTGGGCCTGGGGCTCGATGAGCTGACGTTGACGACCAACGGCACCCAGCTCACGAAGCACGCCGCTGCGCTGTATGCCGCCGGGGTCCGCCGGGTGAACGTGAGCCTCGACACGCTGGACCCGGCCCGGTTCACCGCCGTCACCCGTTGGGGCAAGATCGAGAAGGTGCTGGACGGCATCGCGGCGGCGAAGGCGGCCGGGCTGCACGTGAAGATCAACGCCGTCGCGCTAAAGGGCGTGAACGAGCACGAGATCGACGACATGCTGGCCTGGTGCGGCAAGCATGGCCATGACCTATGCCTGATCGAGACGATGCCGATGGGCGCCATCGATGGCGACCGCACGGACCAGTACCTTCCGTTGTCGCTGGTCCGTGCCCGGCTGCGGCAGCGCTGGACGCTGCAGGGAACCGACTACCAGACTGGCGGCCCGGCCCGGTACTTCGACGTGGCGGAGACCGGGACCCGGGTTGGGTTCATTACGCCGATGACCCACAACTTTTGCGAGAGCTGCAACCGCGTGCGGCTGACCTGCACGGGGACGCTGTACATGTGCCTGGGGCAGGACGACGCGGCCGATCTGCGGCGGGTGCTGCGGGATGGTGCGACCGACGTCGAGCTGGATGCCGCCATACGGCTGGCGATCACGCGCAAGCCGAAGGGGCACGACTTCGTGATCGATCGTCGCAGTAATGCACCGTCGGTGGCTCGGCACATGAGCCTTACGGGCGGGTAAACCTCGACATGAACGTTCAATCCCCGTCCAACTTGTCCAGTCTGGCGCATGGGTCCGGCCTCACGCCGGGCTACATGTCGGGCTTTGGCAATGGCTTCGAGACCGAGGCCTTGCCCGGTGCCCTGCCGCTGGGCCGGAACTCGCCGCAGAAATGCGCCTACGGCCTGTATGCCGAGCAGATCTCCGGCTCGCCGTTCACGGCGCCGCGCACCAGCAACGAGCGCTCCTGGCTCTATCGCATTCGTCCGACGGTGGCGAACTGGGGCCGCTTCCGTAGGATCGACGCCCCGCTCTGGCGCACTGCGCCGGCGCCGAACGAGAGTGGCTCGGCCGAGACACCGCTGGCCCCCCTGCGTTGGGACCCGATCGCCATCCCGTCGGAGCCGCTCTCGTTCGTCGAGGGCGTCCGCACCATGACGACGGCGGGCGATGCCGGGGCACAAACGGGGATGGGCGCGCACCTGTATTTCGTGACCCGCTCCATGCAGGACGAATATTTCTACAACGCCGACGCCGAGATGCTGGTCGTGCCGCAGCAGGGCAGCCTTCGCTTCGCCACCGAGTTCGGCGCCATCGACGTCGAGCCCGGCGAGATCTGCGTCATCCCGCGCGGGGTCAAAATCCGGGTCGAGCTGCCTGGCGGGCCGGCCCGCGGCTATTTATGCGAGAACTACGGTGGCGCCTTGACCCTGCCGGAGCGTGGGCCGATCGGCGCCAACTGCCTCGCCAACCAGCGCGACTTCCTCACCCCCGTGGCGGCCTACGAGGACCATGACGCACCGTCGACGCTGTTCGTGAAGTGGGGCGGCCGGCTGCATGCCGCCGAGATCGCACATTCGCCGCTCGACGTCGTCGCCTGGCATGGCAACTACGCGCCTTACAAGTATGATTTACGCCGGTTCTCCCCGGTCGGGCCGCTGCTGTTCGACCATGCCGATCCCAGCATCTTCACCGTGCTGACCTCGGCTTCCGAGACGCCCGGCACGGCCAATATCGACTTCGTCATCTTCCCCGACCGCTGGCTGGTGGCGGAGAACACCTTCCGGCCACCGTGGTATCACATGAACGTCATGAGCGAGTTCATGGGCCTGATCTACGGCGTGTACGACGCCAAAAGCGGCGGCGGCTTTGCGCCGGGGGGCATCAGCCTGCACAACACGATGCTGCCGCACGGTCCGGACCTGGACGCCTTCGAGAAGGCCAGCACCGTGGATTTGGCGCCGCGCAAGCTCGAAGGCACGCTCGCTTTCATGTTCGAGACGCGTTTTCCGCAGCATGTGTCGGCGTTTGCCGCCGGCCACGCGGCGCTGCAGGCGGATTACGGCTTCTATGGCCAGAAACTCGCCAAGCACTTCGATCCCAACCAGCCCTGAGCGATTGCTGGCCAGAGTGCCGGGTGATCAGGGCCGGACCCAGGGTAATCGCACTTGGCACGCGCCGCTTTGTTCGTCATTGCGAGCAGCGTTTGCGACGCGGCAATCCAGAACCGCACGCACGAATTGTGGTCCATGCGGGACTGGATTGCCGCGCCGTAGCCGGCTCGCAATGACGGCAATCTTTTGCATGATCAACCTGACCCATTACCGCTGGACAACATGTGGTGGTGGGATTGCCATCGGGCGGCTCAGGCATCGCAAGTGACCACCGCATCACGGTTGCCCGACGGCCCATCCGGTCATCGTCGCCATCCGTAGCGTTGCAGCCATGCGCCGGTCCCGCTCGCCGCATTTCGCCAACGCAGCCGGAAACAACGCCGGCGAAACAACGCGCCGGTCCCGCAGGGCAATTGCATTGGCCTCGCCGGCCACGCGCAGATCATGCAGCAGGGCGAGCGGCTCGGCATAAAGCAGCTCGATATCCTCCACATCCGCGACCGGCAGCGCGAACCCGGCCCGCTGCAACAGGGCCCCGAGGTCGCGCAGCTCCGGGAACGGCGAAACCCGGGGCGATGCGCCGCCCAGCAGCTCAGCCTCGACCTGGGTCAAGGCCGCGCGCAGCTCCCCCAGTGTGCCCAGTGCCGGCAAGCTCGCCAGGATGAGCCCGTCCGGCTCCAGCGCCTGCCGCAATTGCAGCAGCGCCCCGGGCAGGTCGTTCACCCAATGCAGCGACAGGCTCGCCACAACAAGGTCGAAACTGCCGGGCGCAAAGGGCAGCCACTCCTCGTCCGCCGCCACGCACGGGCCGCCGTTGATCGCGGCCATGCGCGCCGATAGGTCGCAGCTCACCACCTCGATGCCCCGTGCCCGCAGCAACGGCGCCACCACGCCCCGTCCGCCGACGTCGAGCGCACGGGAGAACGTGCGTGTGGTGTCGTCCAGCCGGTCAAGCAGCCGCTCCGCGCATTGCGTGAGCACGTCGGCCACCTGACCGACGGTGGCGGCGGCGCGGTCGCGGTGCAGGCGCACGGCCCGGCGGTCGAAAATGACAGGAGCGCTCATGCCACCCATGTGCGGACGTTGTTCCCGGTTGCCAAGCGCTTTGACCGGACCGCCGCCCCGCCTTTAAGATGTGCCGCAAAGCTGTGCCCACAAAAGCCAGGAAGACCCGCCATGAATATGCCCGCAACCTCCGCCGCCCGAAGCGCCGCGGTCGCCGTCGCCATCGACCGTATCAAGGCCATCGAGCACGAGCACGGCGTCACCCGCCCGGCGCTCGACGCCATCCTGGCCGAAATGCTCGCCTTGGCCGAGCATGAGGCGCTGTTTTCACTGACCGAGTTCCCGCCGCCGCCCAAGGGGGAAGTGGGCTCCAACCGATATCTGCTGCAGGAGGATCCGGACGGACGTTTCGCGCTGTATCTCCTGGCGCTGAACCCTGGCAAGTCCACCAATCCGCACGACCACACCACCTGGGCCGTCATCACCGCGGTCGAGGGCCAGGAGCTCAACCGGGTGTATCGCCGGACCGACGACGCCTCGGTTGCCGGCAAGGCGAGCCTGGAACTGGAGCGCGAGGTCATGGTCGAGCCCGGCCGCGGCATCGCCTTCATGCCCGACGACATCCACTCGATCCACACCTCCGGCGACACGCCGGCGCGGCACCTGCACGTGTATGGCATGGCGCTGGAGAAGCTCGATGCGCGCCAGGGTTTCGATCCCGACCAGGGCACGGTGCAGCCCTACAACAAGGCCTTCATGACGCCGACCGCGAACCGATGAACCGGCCAAGCCAGCGCGTCGATGCCGCCACCCTGCGCGGCTGGATCATGGATGGGCGCGAACTGGCCATCCTGGACGCGCGCGAGGAGGGCGAGTTCGGCGCCAGCCACCTGTTCTGGGCCGTGCCCTGCCCGCTTTCGCGCGCCGAGCTGCGCGCGCCCGTCCTGCTGCCGCGCATCGCCACCCGCATTGTCTGCGTCGATGATCAAGGCGGGGACGGGGATGAAGGCGGGGACGGGCGCGGCCTGGCGGAACGGCTGGCGGAGTATTTGGCCAGCCAGGGTGCTGTCGACCTATACGTGCTGGACGGCGGCACGCCCGCCTGGGAAGCGGCCGGGTTCGTGCTGTTCAGCGGCGTGAACGTGCCGAGCAAGGCGTTCGGCGAGTGGGTCGAGCACCATTACGGCACCGAGAGCGTCGACGCGGCCGAGCTCAAGGCCTGGATCGACAGCGGGCGCGACATGGTCGTGCTCGACAGCCGGCCGCTGGACGAATTCCGCCGCATGTCGATCCCGGGCGGCGTCAACGTGCCCGGCGGCGAGCTCGCCTACCGCATCGGCGACCTCGCGCCCGATCCGGCCACCATGATCGTCGTCAACTGCGCCGGGCGCACCCGCAGCATCATGGGCGCCGAGAGCCTGCGTCGCGCCGGGGTGCCGAATCCCGTCGTGGCGCTGCGCAACGGCACCATGGGATGGGAGCTCGCCGGGCTGGAATGCGAGCGTGGGCAGACGCGGCGCTATAGGTCGGGCCCGCCGGCGACCGCTGGCCTGGCGCTCGACCGTGCCCGCGCCTTTGCCGAGGCGTCGGGCGTCGGCGTGATCGGCCCGCTCGACCTCGAGCGCTACGCGGACGATCCGGACCGCACGCTCTATGTGCTGGATGTGCGCGACCCCGCCGAGTTTGCCGAGATGCACCGCCCCGGCAGCCGCAACGCGCCCGGCGGACAGCTCATTCAGGCGACCGACCAGTGGATCGCCGTCCACGGCGCCCGCATTGCGTTGCTGGACGACGACGGCGTGCGCGCCCGCATGGCCGGCGCCTGGCTGCGGCAGATGGGCTTCCGGGACGTGTTCGTGGTCGAGGGCGGCCTGCTTGACCTCGACCCGGCCGCGGTGATGACGCCGTCGCTGCCCGATGCCGAGCTGGTGGCCCCGACTGCGAGCCTCGATGACGCGCTGGTTGTGGACCTGGCGCGCAGCGTCGACTTCCGTGCGGGGCACATCCCCGGCGCGGTATGGGGCATCCGCACCCGGCTCGACGCGTTGGCCGGACGGCTCGCCGGGGCGAAGCGGGTCGTGGCGACCTCGTCCGAGGGCATGCTGGCCCGGCTTGCGGTCGCGGAGCTGCGGGGCCTGACCTCAGCACCGGTCCAGGTCCTGGACGGCGGCACGGCGGCATGGATCGCCGCCGGGAATACGCCCGCTGCGGACCGCAACGATCCGCCGGATGCGGCCTGCGTCGACTTTTATCTGCGCCCCTACGACCGCAACTCGGGCATCGAGGCGGCGATGCAGGCCTATTTGTCCTGGGAGATCAACCTGGTGCACGAGATCGAGCGTGACGGCACCGTGGTGTTTGGATCATAATGTCCGGATAATGAAGTCTGGATCATGAGCGGCCTGTGGCGGCGTGGCGCTGGGCTGCTGCTCGACGTCCTGCTGCCGCCGCAGTGCCTGACCTGTGACGCGCCGGTGGGTGCGCCGGGCCAGTTCTGCGCCGCTTGCTTCCGCCGTACCGCATTTGTGACCGACCCGTGCTGCGGCTGCTGCGGCCGGCCGTTCGGCTCGCCGGGGCAGGGGGGCGTGTCGGGGCTTTGCTCGGAGTGCCGGGCGCATCCGCCGGCCTGGACCGCCGCCCGCGCCGCGTTGCGCTACGACGACCAGACCCGGCGCATCCTGCTGCCGTTCAAGCACGGCGACCGCATCGAGACCGCGCGGGCGCTGGCGCCACATATGGCGCGGGCAGGGGCCGTATTGTTGCGTGCGGCGGATTGGCTGGTCCCGGTGCCGCTGCATCGAGGCCGGTTGCTGTCGCGCCGCTACAATCAATCGGCGCTGCTGGCCCAGGCTTTGTCGCGGATCACGAAGCGTCCCATGGTGTTGGACGGTCTGCGCCGGACGCGCGCGACGGCGTCGCTCGGGCGGAAGTCCGGCCTGGAACGCAGGACGGAGATCGCCGGCGCATTTTCCGTTCGCCCATCGCGGCAGACACAGCTTGCGGACGCGCGGGTGTTGCTGATCGACGACGTGATGACCTCCGGCGCCACGGCGGACGCTTGCGCCCGTGCGCTGCTGGCCGGCGGGGTGGCCAGGGTCGACCTGCTGGTGGCGGCGTGCGTCGCAGGCCAGCCGGTGGATTAGTGGAGCGGATCAGACGGATATGCTCGCCCTTCCATGCAGGAGGATCTGGTCCGCTCCAGACGGCATGCCTGATCCTTCAGGGCTGAGCGGGCGCTGTGGTGCGCTCCCAAAAGTCGGGGCTGGCTGTTACCAATTCCCTGAGGTCGGCAGGAACGTGCGCGCCTTCCACCTTTGGCTGCCCCAACACGGCTGCCCGTGCGAAGGCCACCATGCGCGCGCCGGCAAGCCGCATGTTCTCGGGGTTCTGGGTCGCTAGGGGATGAGGGCCGCGGAACAAGTATATCTCCTTGGGCTCGCGGGCGCGACGAAAGGCTTCCAGCGAGCCTTCCATGCTCTCCACATAATCCCAGGTGCCCTTCACGATCAGCAAGCCGGGCCACTTGTCGATATTCGCGAACACATCGGAGTCCGGGTAATAAGTGGTGTTGTACTCGGTCCGCAGCGCCGCCTCGATCATGTCATGGCCTGCTGGACGGTAGCCGAGCCCGCCTGAGTTCGGTCCATACAGGATAGCGCCCTTGATATTGGGGAGACCCAGGGCCGGTTGGCAGCGTCCGTCCGGGACATCCAGGTCGCAATCGCGCACGAAATTCTTCTGCATGGCCCAGGCTACGGCATACGATCCGCGGGAGTAGCCGGCCAACACCACCGGTATCTCCCTGGCCGCCATGCCGGCCATCAACTTGCCGCCGGCAGCCTGGCCAGCCAGCACGTCCCCGTTCGGCGCTACCAGGCGCAGGCCCTCGCCGCTCTGCATCTGGTCGAGTTCGCGATACATGTCGTTGGCTTGTTCCGCGGTGTTGAAGCCTGCCACTCCGCCGGAGATACCGTTGCCGCGACGGTCGGTGATCAGCACATCGAACCCGGCCTGGTTCAGGATTCCTACGAAGCCGCGCCAATAGCGCATTCCATACTGCTCGGACAAAGCATCGGGCTGCTTGTTCAGCATGTACTGACCCGTTGCATTGCGCTCGACACCGGGTGACTGCGGGTTGTCGATAGCGGTCAGCTCGCTGCCGCCGCCGTTGTTCAGGATGACCAGGGCTCGCCGTTTCGGCCCGGCGCCCTCGGCGATACCAGCGCCTTCGAGATACCAGCCTCGCAACTTGATGGTCCCGGTCTTGCCAAGGTGACGGCGTTCGTAGCTATCCCGAGGCACGGTGAACTCTACGGTGTAAGTCCGTAGCTCCGCCTGTGCTACCGGTTCGGCGTAGGCAGGTGCAGCGAAGTATGCGGGCCTACGGATGGCTTTCAGGTCGACATCACCTTCCGGATCGATCCGCCCGGCCGCATCGACCGTACCGGTCAAACGCGGCTCATAGGCGATGAAGGGCTTGGCGCCAGTCATGGCAGCGGCGTGGCAAGCAGTATCCTGGCGGCACGCCTCCCATCGCTTGCGGATCGCAGCGTCGCTGAACCCGCTGATGTAGAAGTCAAGCTCCTGGCCCGCCGGAAGCAATTGATAGGTCCGGGTGAACGGGATGCATGCCGTGCCCAGGCGATAGCCGGGCAGGTCGGCGTTTCGATCGTAGTTGACGTGCATCGTGCAGTCCGGTTCTGGCGTGCCTTGGTTTACGGGCGATGTGGATGGTTGAGCGTAGGCGGCCGTGCTGACCAGCAGAGCGGCCACTGCGGCCGGAACCGATATCCTCATCCCTGATCTCCTTTTGTTGGCCTCTCCTGGGCACTCTTGAACGATGCCTCGGCTGCCGCGAGCTGCAGCGGAGATTGTGCCGCCGAGGGACGACACGACGTTAGCCGGTTTAGAAAGTCTGCAAAGCGTGAGACCCGCGGCTTGTGGCCACGGCTGACGTATGGCCGCGTCCACGCCCAATCCACTCCCATGCGGCTCGGCCGCTTTTGGCCAGACGCCCAGCGCATCTTGCATGCGGCCCTGCCGGTCCCAATCCTCCAACAATCCTTGGAGAGACCAATGCCCAAAATCGAGATTTATACGCAACCCTGGTGCCCCTACTGCAGCCGGGCCGTGAACTTGCTGCAGAAAAAAGGTGTGGAGTTCCACGAAATCAACGCGCCGCACGGCACGCCGCAGCGCGAGGAGGCGACGGCGCGATCCCACCAGACCAGCGTGCCGCAGATCTTCATCGATGGCCGGCATATCGGCGGTTGCGACGACCTGGTCGCGCTGGACCGTGCCGGGAAGCTCGATCCGCTGCTCGCCGCCGCCTGAGCGCCTGCGGACCCCCGCCTTGTGCAGCATTTTCGCTGGGCCATGTTATAAGGGTAAGTCGAACCCTGTTTACATGGATGAGGAATGATCCACTACCAGTTGCGATGCAGCGCCGACCATACGTTCGACGGCTGGTTTCGCGACAGCGCGGCTTTTGACGCACAGGCGCAGCAGGGCCTGGTGTCCTGCCCAGCCTGCGGCGACACCACCGTGAACCGTGCGCTGATGGCGCCACGCATCACGAAAGGCATCGCCGTCGTCGACCCGACCGGCGCAGCCGCACCCGCGGCGATGCCGGAAAAGGCCGGCGTCGCGGTTCCCGACCATGTGCGCGCCATGCTGCAGAAGCTGCGAGCCGACGTGGAGCGGAACTGCGACTACGTCGGCCCCGGTTTCGCCGAGGAAGCCAGGCGCATCCATAACGGCGAGAGCGACAAGCGCGGCATCTACGGCGAGAGCACTCCCGAACAGGCCGAAGCCCTGGCCGACGAGGGCATCGAGGTCGCCCGCATCCCCTGGATCCCCCGCGCCGATAGCTAGCGCCTTTCCAGCATCGCGATGTAGTTCACCGCCAGGTCCGCGCCCGCATGCCACCCCCGGGACCGCACGTCGAACAGCATGCCGCTGATATCCGTCAGCGGCAGCTTGGCCGCCTTGCCATATGCGCCGAGCTCGGTGGGCGTCACGAACCGCCGCCACTCATGCGTGCCGACCGGCAACAGCCGCAGCACGTACTCGGCCCCAAGCTTCGCCACCGCGAGCGAGCGCAGCGTGCGGTTGAGCGTGGACACGAACAGCAAGCCGCCGGGTTCGAGCAGTCGGGCCAGCAGCCGTAGGAACGCCGCCGGGTCGGCGACATGCTCGATCACCTCGAGCGCGGTCACGACGGAGAAACGCGCGCCCTCCGCCACCAGGTCCTCGGCGGCGCCGGCTCGATACGATAATGACAAATCCTGACCGGCCGCGTGCGCCTGCGCCGCCGCCACCGCATCCGCCGCCGCATCGAGGCCGAGCACGTCGTAGCCCAGCCGCGCAAGCGCCTCCGCCGCCAGCCCGGCGCCGCAGCCGATATCGAGCAGCCGCACCGGCAGACCACGCCGCGCCCGGATGCGCTGGTCGATCCAGCCCACCCGCAGCGGGTTCATCGCATGCAGCGCACGCATGGGTCCGGACAGGTCCCACCACTCCGCCGCCAATGCATCGAACCGCGCGACTTCTTCCGCAACGACCGATCCGGCTTTGTGTATCATGGGGCGGATGCTGGGTTGCGCGTCTCTCATGTTGCCCTGCGCTGTTTTCGATGAGTAAGTGACCTGGGAGTATGCGACCCCGGAATATGTGACCCGGCAGGGGCGTCGCCGCAACAGCCGGATCAGCGATGAGGAGGCATGAAGCAGGCATGGCGCGGATCGTGATGAAGTTCGGCGGGACCTCGGTGGCCGACCTCGACCGCATCCGCAGCGCTGCCAGCCGGGTGCATCGCGAGGTGGCGGCGGGGCACGAGGTCGCGGTCGTCGTCTCCGCCATGGCGGGGACCACCAACCAACTGGTCGCCTGGTGCGCTGCGCTGGCTCCGCTGCACGACGCCCGCGAATACGACGCGGTGGTGGCGAC
>CAZZWN010000015.1:22832-25271 GCA_964657765.1 uncultured Acetobacteraceae bacterium | reverse complement strand
GCTGGACGCCGGGCTGCTGGACGGCGGCGCGCACGCGCTGCGCATCGGCCGTCCGGAGCAGCACCCCTGGTTCGCCGGCCAGACCCGCCTCACCTTCGCCCGCTGCGGCGTCATCGATCCGGTTTCGGTCGAGGATTACCGTGCCCATGGCGGCTATTCGGGGCTCGAGCGCGCGCTGGCGCTCGGCGATGTGGCGCTGGTGGACGAGATCAAACTGTCCGGCCTGCGCGGGCGCGGTGGCGCCGGGTTCCCGACAGGCATCAAGTGGAACACCGTCCGGCTGGCGCAATCGGACCGCAAGTACATCGTCTGCAACGCCGACGAGGGCGACAGCGGCACCTTCGCCGACCGCATGCTGATGGAGGGCGACCCGCTCAGCCTGATCGAGGGCATGACGATCGCCGCCGTCGCGGTGGGTGCCACCAAGGGCTACATCTACACCCGGTCGGAATACCCGCACGCCATTCGCACCATGCGCGCGGCGATCGTGGCTGCCCGCCAGGCCCGGCTGCTGGGCGACGACGTCATGGGGTCCGGCCATTGCTTCGACATCGAGGTCCGGATGGGTGCCGGGGCGTATATCTGCGGCGAGGAGACGTCCTTGCTCGAAAGCCTGGAGGGCAAGCGCGGCATGGTGCGCGCGAAGCCGCCGCTGCCGGCGATCGAGGGCCTGTTCGGGCGTCCGACCGTGGTCAACAACGTGCTGTCGCTCGCCAGCGTGCCGTGGATCATGGCGAACGGCGCCGCCGCCTATGCCGCGTTCGGCACCGGGCGGTCGCTCGGCACCCTGCCGGTGCAGCTCGCCGGCAACGTGGCGCGCGGCGGGCTGATCGAAATCCCGTTCGGCGCGCCGATCCGCGGCCTGATCGAGGATTGGGGCCAAGGCACCCGCACCGGCCGGCCGTTCCGCGCGGTGCAGGTGGGTGGGCCGCTCGGCGCCTACTTTCCCGACGCGCTGCTCGACACGCCGCTGGGCTACGAGGAGATGGCCAAGGCCGGCGGCCTTTTGGGCCATGGCGGCGTCGTGGTGTTCGACGACACCGTCGACCTGGCGCAACAGGCTCGCTTTGCCTTCGAGTTCTGCGCCGCCGAGAGCTGCGGCAAGTGCACGCCCTGCCGCATCGGCGCGGTGCGCGGCATGGAGGTGATCGACCGTATTCTGGCCGGTATCGAGCCCACGAAGAACTTTGCCGTGCTGGACGACCTGTGCGAGACGATGACCGACGCGTCGCTGTGTGCCATGGGCGGGCTGACGCCGGTTCCGGTCAACAGCGCGCTGACCCACTTCCCCGAGGATTTCGACCGCGGCGTCCGGCTCCCTGTGGCGGCGGAATAGGAAAACGGCATGACCCTGATCCGCGAGCTCGACACCGGCACGCCCATCCGCGTTTCGGACACGTCCGTGACGCTCACCATCGACGGCCAGTCGGTGACGGTGCCGAAGGGCACCTCCGTCATGGCCGCCGCGGCCACGATGGGCACGCAAGTCCCAAAGCTGTGCGCGACCGACAGCCTGGAGCCGTTCGGTTCCTGCCGCTTGTGCATCGTGCAGATCGAGGGCCGCCGCGGCTACCCGGCGTCCTGCACCACCCCGGCCGAGGATGGTCTCGTAGTGCACACCGAGAACGCCGCCATCGCCAAGCGGCGGCGCGGCGTGATGGAGCTGTATATCTCCGACCACCCGCTCGATTGCCTGACCTGCTCGGCCAACGGCGACTGCGAGTTGCAGGACATGGCGGGCAAGGTCGGGCTGCGCGAGGTGCGCTACGGCTACGACGGCGCGAACCACCTGGCGGCGCCGAAGGACGAGAGCAACCCGTACTTCACCTTCGAGGCCAGCAAGTGCATCGCCTGCTCGCGCTGCGTGCGGGCCTGCGAGGACATCCAGGGCACCTTCGCCCTGACCTTGGAGGGGCGCGGCTTCGCGTCGAAGATCTCCGCCGGCGGCACGGACTTCATGGGGTCCGAATGCGTGTCGTGCGGCGCCTGCGTGCAGGCCTGCCCGACGGCGACGCTGAACGAGAAGTCGGTCATCGCCCTCGGCACGCCCGAGCATTCGGTCGTCACCACCTGCGCCTATTGCGGCGTCGGCTGCTCGTTCAAGGCGGAGATGAAGGGCGAGACCGTCGTCCGCATGGTCCCCTACAAGGACGGCAAGGCCAATGCGGGCCACTCCTGCGTCAAGGGCCGTTTCGCCTTCGGCTACGCCACGCACAAGGACCGCAAGACGAAGCCGATGATCCGCGCCGCCATCACCGACCCGTGGCAGGAGGTGTCGTGGGAGCAGGCCATCGCCCATGCGGCTGGCGAGTTCAAGCGCATCCAGGCGGAGTACGGCCGGGACAGCATCGGCGGCATCACCTCGTCCCGCTGCACCAACGAAGAGACCTTCCTGGTGCAGAAGCTGATCCGCGGCGCGTTCGGCAACAACAACGTCGA
>CAZZWN010000015.1:0-22732 GCA_964657765.1 uncultured Acetobacteraceae bacterium | reverse complement strand
TGGGCGGAGTTCGAGAGCTGGGCCCGCTTCATCGCACTGGAAAAGAACTCGCCGGAAATGAGCGAGGCGCTGACCGGCGTGCCGGCCATCGCGGTGCGTGCGGCGGCGCGGCTGTTCGCCACCGGGGGCAACGGCGCCATCTATTACGGGCTGGGCGTCACCGAGCACAGCCAGGGCACCACGACCGTGATGGCGATGGCGAACCTCGCGATGGCGACGGGCAACATCGGCAAGCTGGGCGCCGGGGTGAACCCGCTGCGCGGCCAGAACAACGTGCAGGGTGCCTGCGACATGGGCAGCTTCCCGCATGAATTGACCGGCTACCGCCATGTGTCGGACGACGCGGCGCGGGAGATGTTCGAGGCGACCTGGGGCGTGCCGATCTTCGCCGACCCCGGCCTGCGCATCCCCAATATGCTGGACGATGCGGTCGAGGGCACGTTCAAGGCGTTGTATATCCAGGGGGAAGACATCGCGCAGTCCGATCCCGACACGCAGCACGTGACGGCCGGGCTGCGGGCGATGGAGTGCATCGTCGTGCAGGACATCTTCCTGAACGAGACGGCGAAGTACGCGCATGTCTTCCTGCCGGGTTCGTCGTTTCTGGAGAAGGACGGCACCTTCACCAACGCGGAGCGGCGGATCAACCGGGTGCGCAAGGTGATGTCACCGCTGGGCGGCCTGGCGGACTGGGAGGCAACGGTGGCGCTGTCGAATGCGCTCGGCTTCCCGATGAGCTACCGCCATCCGAGCGAGATCATGGACGAGATCGCGGCGCTCACCCCAAGCTTCGCCGGCGTGTCGTACGCCAAGCTGGATGCCGAGGGCTCGCTGCAGTGGCCGTGCAACGAGGCGGCGCCGCTGGGCACGCCGATGATGCACGTGGACCGCTTCGTGCGCGGCAAGGGCCGGTTCATGCTGACCGAGTTCGTGCCGACCGAGGAACGCACCGGCGCGCTGTTCCCGCTGATCCTGACCACCGGGCGCATATTGTCCCAATACAACGTCGGCGCGCAGACCCGGCGCACCGAGAACAGCCGCTGGCACGAGGAGGACATGCTGGACATCCACCCGTTCGACGCCGAGAGCCGCGGCGTGCAGGACGGCGACCTGGTGGCGCTGGAAAGCCGCTCCGGCGACATCGCGCTGCGCGCCCGCATCAGCGAGCGGATGCAGCCCGGCGTCGTCTACACCACCTTCCACCACGCCAAGACCGGCGCCAACGTGATCACGACCGACTTCTCCGACTGGGCGACCAACTGCCCGGAATACAAGGTCACCGCCGTCCAGGTGCGGCGCACCAACCGGCCTTCCGACTGGCAGGCGCGCTTCTTCGACGAGGACGTGTCGCTCACCCGGATCGCGGCGCCGCTCGATGCCGCGGAGTAGCGTGCGATGAAGCCGGAGAAGCTGGCGCGGATGGCCAACCAGATCGCGAGCTTCTTCCGGACCTATCCCGAAGATCAAGCCTGTGCCGGCATTCGGGACCACATCGTCGCGTTCTGGACGCCGGGGATGCGCTCGACGTTCCTGGCGTTTGCAAGGACGGGCGGTCCCGGCCTCGATCCGCTGGTCGCTGAGGCGATGCGGACATGGCCGAATGCCGCGAGTCCGGTCGGCCGGGCGACTGCGCCGGCGGAGGCTGTCGGGCAAGGGGCGAGCGACGCGGGCTGACGCTTTCGGTCCGGAGTTTCAAGAAACCAACGCGGCGCGACCTACGATCAGGCCGGGGTCCATCAGCGCATTGTGGCGATCCTTGCCGATGGGGCGGGCCTTGAGCCGGCGCGTCGTGTCCTGGACGTCGCCGCGGGAAACAGTTCGCATCCTGTTCCTGCAAGCCGGACGCCCCGACACAGTCTCGCGTTTGCCTGCGATCCCCTGCCGTTGACCCCGCGGCTGGATCACGTTTAGCGTCCTCAAAAACCGGAGGACGGTCCGAATGCCAGCCATCAGTCGACGGGCGCTGCTTGTAAGCAGCCTCGCCATGCCCGCGATCGCGCGGGCGCAGACCGCACGGACCCTGAAGATGACGCTCGCCGACACGGTCGCGAGCCCGGTCTTTCCCATCTGCCAGCGGTTCGCGGCCAACCTGAAGCAGAAAAGCGGCGGCACGCTCGACGTTCAGGTTTATGGCGCCGGGCAGCTCGGCAGCCAGGCCAACGCATTGACCAGCCTGCAGACCGGCATCGTCGACTTCGTGGCGCACACCACCGGGTATATCGAGACGGTCTTCCCCAAGGTCGCCGTGCTGGACCTGCCGTTCCTGTTCCGCGACGCCGCGACGGCCGAGAAGGTGCTGGACGGCCCCATCGGCGAGGAGCTGTTCAAGCCGTTCCCCGAGCGCGGGATCTACGGCCTGTGCTGGGGCTGGTGGGGATGGCGCCCGATCACGACCAGCACGGCCGCTCCGGTCACGCACCCGTCGGACATGAACGGGATCAAGATCCGCATCCAGCCCGGCGCCATCTACGCCGAGACCTACAAGATCGTCGGCGCCATCCCGGTCGCGGTCGACATCAGCGAGGCCTATCTCGCCATGTCGCAGGGCGCGGTCCAGGCGGTGGAGCTGCCCTACATCTCTATGGTGGCGAACAAATTCCAGGAAGTCGTCAAGCACAGCAACGAGAGCAACTTCGTCTACAATGCCGGGGCGCTGATGGTCAGCAAGCGCCGGATGGACGGCTTCACGCCCGAGCAGCAGGCCGCGGTGCGGGCCGCCGCGAAGGAGATGTCGGCCGACTGGCGCACGTCGGTGGCGTCCGCGACCGATCAGGCCGCCGGCGTGCTGAAGGCGGCCGGCGTCACGATCGGCCCGGTGGACCTTCCCGCCTACATCGCCGCGACCCGGCCGATCTACGACAAGTTCCGGCCCATCATCGGCGCCGAGCTGGTGGACCAGGCGATGCAGCAGGCCGGCGTCTAGCCGGGATGGAGCTGCTATCCGACAACGCCGCCGGGCAGCTGCCTGGCGGCTCGTTGTCTGCGGGACCGCGGCTGACCGTTCTGCGCGCAACGGCGCGGCGCTTGGTCGATGCCGTCCATTTGGCCGCGACCTGCATCGCCGCGTCGGCGCTCGTCATCGAGCTCGTGATCATCCTGTGGGACGTGACGCAGCGGGAATTCCTCAGCCGGTCGTTCTTGTGGTCCGACGAGTCGGCGAAGCTGAGCCTGTCCACCATCGCCTTCGTCGGCGGCGCCGCAGCCTACCGCTCGCGGCAGCATACCTCGGTGCGGGTGCTGCTCGACCTGATGCCGGGCGCGTTGTGCGACTTCGTGCTCGCCGTGCTCGAATGGGCCGTGGTCGTCGTGGCCGCCATCGCGGGCTGGCAGAGCCTGCTGCTGATGGAGGGCAACTGGCAGACGCTCACGCCTATCCTGCAGATCAGCACCGGCTGGATCGCGCTGCCGCTGCCGGTCGGCATGGGCCTGGTGGCGCTGTTCGCTCTGGAAAGACTGGCGTTGCAGCATCGCCCGGCCATCGCGGCGTCCGCCTTGCCGCTGGTGGCCGCGGCCACGGCGGCGCTGATGCTCTACGACGCCACCGGCTTCTTCGGCGCCCATCCCGACGGCGCGCTGGTCGTGCTGATCGCGCTGTTCTTCGGCAGCGTGCTGCTCGGCCTGCCGGTCAGCTTCGCCATGCTGCTCTCGACGCTGACCTATTTGGCGCTGACGGATGCGGCGCCGGCGATCGCGGTGCCGCAGAACATGGTCGACGGCACCGGGAACTTCATCCTGCTGGCGCTGCCGTTCTTCATTTTCGCCGGGCTGATCATGGAGCGCGGCGGCATCAGCGTACGCCTGGTGCAGTTCGCGATGGCCCTGGTGGGCGGCATCCGCGGCGGCCTGCTGCAGGTCGTGGTCGTGACCATCTACCTGGTCAGCGGGATTTCGGGCTCCAAGATCGCCGACGTGGCCGCGGTCGGCTCCGTGATGCGGGGCGAGCTGAAGCGGCATGGCTACCGCCCGGACCAGGGCGCGGCGGTCTTGGCGGCCTCGGCGGCGATGGCGGAGACCATCCCGCCCAGCATCGCCATGCTGGTGCTGGGCTCGGTGACGCCGATCTCGATCGGCACGCTGTTCGTGGCCGGGTTGCTGCCGGCCGCCCTGATCGCGGTCTGCCTGATGGGGCTGATTGCCTATCAGGCACGGGGCCGGGTGGAGGCGCCGCCACCTGCGGGAACCCGGCGGATGGCCGCGCTGGCTCCGGCGATCCTGCCGCTGGCCATGCCGGTGGCGATGGTCTGCGGCATCCGGTTCGGCATCGCGACGCCGACCGAGGTGTCCACCCTGGCGGTGCTGTATGGCCTGGTGCTCTCCGTCGCCGTCTATCGCGGGCTGCCGTGGCGGCAGGTGCTCGAGCTGGTGCTGTCCTGCGCGATGACGGCCGGGATGGTGCTGCTGGTGCTGTCCTCGGCGTCGTCGTTCGCCTGGGTGCTGACGGCGGCGAACATGCCGCAGCACCTGGTGGAACTGCTGGACGACACCGGGCGCAGCGCCGTCGCGTTCTGGATCGGGTCGATCGTGCTGCTGATCCTGATCGGGACGCTGCTCGAAGGCCTGCCGGCGCTGATCATCCTGGCCCCGCTGCTGATGCCGATCGCGACGGGGCTGGGGATCGACCCCGTGCAGTACGGCATCGTGCTGATCCTGGCGATGGGCGTCGGTGCGTTCATGCCGCCGGTGGGGATCGGGTTCTACGTGGCGGCGGCAGTGGCGGGCAGCCGCGTGGAGCCGGCGGCGCGCACGATGGTGCCGTTCATCGTCGTGCTCGTGCTGGCCGTCGTGCTGATCGCCTTCGTGCCCGGCATCGCGTTGATCGTGCCGCACTTGATGGGCGGCAGATAAGGGGCCCGATGAACGACGTGTCCCCCGTGATCGTCCGCACCGCCGGGCATGTGCTGGTCGACAGCCTGGCGGCCCAAGGCATCGACCGCCTGTTCTGCGTGCCCGGCGAGAGCTACCTCGGCCTGCTCGATGCGCTATATGGCCGCATCGATATCGACACCGTGGTCTGCCGGCACGAATCGGGCGCCGGCTTCATGGCCCTGGCGGATGCCCGCCTGACCCATCGGCCCGGCGTCGCCTGCGTCAGCCGCGGCCCCGGCGCCAGCAACGCCGCCATCGCCGTGCATACCGCGCAACAGGACGCCGTGCCGTTCCTGCTGCTGATCGGCCAGGTGGCCGTGCGCGACCTGCGGCGGGATGCGTTCCAGGAGATCGACTACCAGCGGATGTTCGGCGGCATCGCCAAATGGGTCGCCGAGGTGTCCGACCCCGATCGTATCGGCGAGACCATCCAGCGGGCGCTGCAGGTGGCGACCTCGGGCACGCCCGGACCGGTCGTCGTCGCACTGCCGGAAGACATGCTGACTGCCGGCAGCCGGGCGCCCGTCGCCAGCCCGGCAATGCCAGTCCGCGCCGCGCCACTCGGGGTGGACCTCGACCAGCTTCGGGCCCTGCTGGCCCAGGCGCGCCGGCCGCTGGTCCTGGCCGGCGGCGCGCTGCAGCAAGCAACGGACGCGCTGCAGCGCTTTATCGAGGCGTGGGACCTGCCGTTGCTCGTATCCTTCCGCCGCCACGACCTGTTCGACAACACCCACCGCCTGTATGCCGGCAACATGGCGCTGGCGAACACAGCGTCGCAGATGGCGCTGCTGCAACAGGCCGACCTGCTGCTGGTGCTGGGCGCGCGCCTGTCGGACATCACGACCCAGGGCTACGCCATCCCGGCCCCGGGAACCCGGCTGGTGCACGTGCATGCGGACCCGGCGGCCATCGGGAGCCACTTCGCCACGCATCTCGGCATCGCCTGCGATCCCGCGAGCCTGCTCGGGCTGCTCGGCGCTCCCGCCGAAGCGCCGGGGCCGCGTGGCGACTGGCTGGACCGGCTGGTCGCGGAACGCCGCGCCCTGGCAGCCCCGCGCCGCTCCACGGCGAAGGACGGCGTGCCGTTCGAGGACGTCGTGGACGTGGTCGGCCGCGCGCTCCCCGCCGATGCCATCCTGACCCTCGATGCCGGGACGTTCGCGGCGCCCGCCTACCGGATCATCCCATTCCGGCCGCCGCAGCGGCTGCTGGCGCCCATTGCGGGCTCGATGGGCTTCGGCGTGCCCGCAGCGGTCGCGGCGGCCCTGCGCCACAGGGACCGCACCGTGGTCTGCATGGTCGGCGACGGCGGTTTCCTGATGACGGGCAATGAGCTCGCGGTCGCGATCGAGCGCCGGCTGGCCTTGAAGGTGATCGTCTCAGTGAACGGCTCCTATGGGTCGATCCGCGTGAACCAGGAGCGCGAGTTCCCCGGCCGGGTCATCGGCACCGGGCTCGCGAACCCGGACTTCACGCTGATCGGCCAGGCTTTCGGCTTCCCGGTGCGGACGATCCGGTCGCAGGCGGACCTGACGGCGCTGCCCGGCTGGCTCCGCGAACCCGGGCCCGCGTTCATCGTGGTCGAGACCAGCCTGGAGGCTGTCCTGCCCTGACCGCTCCCCGGTTATCCAGCCTTCTTCGCAGCGTTTATGCAGACTTTTTCCTTGAGCAAAGGTTTATCCCCATGAAGCAATTGCTCTTGGCCGGCGCGTTGATGTTTGCCTCTGGCGCCAGCGCCGCCGAGACCACGAAGGTCACGCCGCTCTTTTCTCACGAGCTCACCGGCATCGCCGGCAAGGAGGGCGTGATGCTGACGGTCGAATACGCACCTGGAGCGGCGGACCCCATCCATCGCCACAGCGCGTATGTTTTCGTCTACGTGCTGCAGGGCTCGGTCGTCATGCAGGTGAAGGGCGCGGCGCCGGTCACCCTGCACCCCGGCCAGACCTTCTATGAGGGGCCTGACGACGTCCACCTCGTTGGCCGCAACGCAAGCAAGACGAAGCCCGCCAAGTTCCTCGCCATGCTCGTCAAGGACAAGGGAGCGCCTGCCGTGATGCCGGTCGAGTAGGCCGGGCAGGCGGCAGGCGCGTCCGCAGGCTCATCCCGTCTTGATGGCGGCCGGCACCAGCATGTCGGTGTCGATTTTGTACTGCGTGAAGGTCGCGGCCTGTTTGCCGTTCGCCTGCACGGCAGTCGAGCACGGCGGCCGCAAGCTCCATGTCGACGCCGACGATCTTGTTGAAGTCCGTCCCATCGCGCATCGCATACGGCGGCGTCTGCGGGTCGGCGCCGATCCGGACTGTGTTGCCGGCCAGCGAGGGGTATTTCTACGCGAGCTTGCCGGGCTCGCAGATCGGCGCAGCGTAGGCCGCGGTCGTGAGCGCCGCCGTGCAAGCCAACGCCGCCAGAATGAAGCGGGATATCGTCATGACAATCACCTGTCGTAAGGGGCCGTGCCACCGGCGGCGGCGGGAGGGTGGACGGTGCGCCAGTGTTCGGCGATCTGGCGTCCGGTCGCGATCCAGACGCGGTCATGCCGCCTGACATGCTCCAGGAAGCGCGACAGCCCGGTGACGCGACCGGGCCGCCCGATCAGCCGGTCATGCACCGCAAGCGACATCATCCGCGGCCGGTGCGCACCTTCCTCATACAGCGTGTCGAAGCAATCGATCATATAGCGGGCGAAGTCGTCGCCGGTGGAAAAGCCGTGGTTCTGGTCGAAACGGTTGTCGTTCGTCTCGAACGAATACGGCACGACCAGATACGGCTTGCCTGCGACATCACGCCAGTACGGAAGCTCGTCGTTCAGTGAATCGCGGTCGTAGAGCAACCGCCCCGTCTCGGCGAGCAGGCGCCGCGTGTTGGCCCCCGGCCGCCCCGTCATCCAGCCGACCGGAGCTACGCCGCAGACAGCCTCGAACGTCTCGAAGGCGAGCCGGATGTGCTCGCGTTCCTCGGCCTCGGGGACGACGTGGTAGTCGAGCCAGCGGTAATGATGGCTGACGATCTCGTGCCCGTCCGCCTGGTAGGCCCGGACGAGCACCGGGTTGCGCCGCGCGGCAGCGGCCACCGCGAGCAGGCACACCTTCACGTCAAACCGCCGGAACAGCGCCAGCAGCCGCCATGCGCCGACGCGCGAGCCGTATTCGAACACGCTCTCCACCATGGGGCTGCGCAGGCCCGGATAGGCTGACGCGCCGATGTCGTTGAGCACGCTTTCCGACGTGCCGTCGCCGTCCATCACCGACCGCTCCCCACCGCCCTCGAAGTTGAGGTTGATGTTGAGCGCGATCGGGGCGCCGCCGGGCCACTGCGCATGCGGCAGGTCGGCGCCGTAGCCGACGTAGTCGCGGTCGTCGACGATCGCGGGCGGCTCAGGCATAGCCGAGCCCCGCAGCGACAGCGTTGGCGATGCGGCGCTCGAAGGAGTGGATGCAGCTTTCGTGGTAGGGCGAGAAATGCGCGTCCACGAAGCCCGGCGAGGACCGCCCGCGCTGCATGCTCTCGACGACGCCGACATCCTCCAAATTGGTCGCGTGCATTATCTGCTCGACCTTCTCGCGCACCGGCGCCAGGTCCGGCGCAAGTGCGGCATCACCCGCATAGAAGAAGTAGATGCGCTCTATCGCTCGGTCGACGCCGATCGGCAGGATGCTCCAGACCGTGATGTGATCGACATGCACGCCCATCAGCATGTTGGGCAGCAGCGACGGGTATTCCGCCCGCACCCTCCAATGCTCCGACAGGCCGCTATATTGCGGCAGTGCATCGTGGCCGGCCTTGTCGCGCTCGTATAGGTCGCTGCCCTGGCCGGTGATCGGCTCGTCGATGACGCTGTAATGATTGGCCATCGAAGAGACGGAGTTGAGGAACGGGTGCGTCCAGGGCAGGTGGTAGCCCTCGATGAAGTTCTCGATCGGCAGCTTCCAGTTCGCCGCCATCTCGAACTCCATCGAGCGGCCGAGCCGCATTTCGGAGAAGTCGAAATCGGCGTAGCGCCGCGCCACCGGCGCCATGTGCTCGGCCAGCGGCACCGCATTGCCCGACATGTTGACGAACACCAGCCCGTGCCACGTGTCGCAGCGGATCGCCTTGAGATCGAGGCAGTCGCGCGGGATCGATCCGGTGCCGTGGTTACCGTCCCCGCTGAAATGCGGGGTCTTCAGCAGTTGGCCGTCAAGGTTGTACGACCAGGCGTGATACGGGCACGTCATCGTCGGACGCCCGGAGGACGGCTTCTCCACCAGGATCACGCCGCGATGCCGGCAGACGTTGTGGAACGCCCGGATGCCGCCGTCGCGCTGGCGGACGATAATGATCGGCCGGCCGATTAGATCGAGCGGTATGATGTCGCCCGCGTTGGGCAAGCTGGCCGCCGCCGTGATGAAGACCCAGCTCGCATCGAACACGTGCTGGCGCTCCAGATCCAGGAAAGCAGGGTCGGTGTACGCCTGCCGCGGAAGGCCCACTGCGTCGGCAACGGGCTGGTTGATCCCCTCGACGGCGGACCTGCTTAGAAGCTCGGTAGTATCCGGCATGGTGCATCCCTGCTAAGAATCTCGCGCATGACTATGCAAGTTACTTGCGCACGGTGCAAGCGCAGATGATAAGGGCGGCATGCCCGATGTGGATGGGCGAGCATGCCCGTTTTCTAACCGGTCAAAGGAGCACGCCTTGGAACCAATCCTGGTCACCGGAACAAGCGGACTCGTGGGCTTCGAGGTTGCCCGGGCGTTGCAGCAGGACGGGGCGGACGTCCTGGGCCTCGACATACGGCCACCCGCCGATGCCGCGCCGTTTCGCCACATCACCGGCGACGGTGCCGATCTGGCGACGATGATGCGGGCCATCGAGGGGCGGCCGAATGTCGTGCACGCCGGCGCAGTATCCGGCCCGATGCTGATGCTGGACGACCCCGGCGGCATCGCGCGCGCCAATCTGGGCGGCGCGATGGCGGTGTTCGAAGCATGCCGCCAGCAGCACGTGCGACGTCTCGTCTGGACGTCGTCGATCGCGGTCTATGGCGACCAGCCCACGCTCGACACCATCACCGAGGACACGCGGCCGAACCCGCAGAGTTTCTACGGCCATACCAAGGCCGCCGGTGAAATCCTGCTGCACGCCTACACTGCGCGCTATGGCCTTCCCGCCGTGGTGCTGCGCATGTCCTCGGTGTTCGGCGTCCGCCGCCAGACCGCGTGCGGCCTGCGCCGGGTGATCGCTGCGGGGCTGGAGCGGCGCCCGGTCGAGGTCGCGTCGGAGGGCAGCAGCTTCCGCCAATATCTGCATGTGGGCGACGCCGCGCAGTCCGTGCTGCTGGCGCTGCGTGCGCCGGCGCCGTCGTTCGTCTATAACATCACCGGCGGCACCTACGTCAGCGAGGCCGCGATCGCCGGAATGATTGCCGAGATGCTGCCCGGCCTGGCGGTGATCGACTCCGGCCCCGCCTGGAACGAGGGCCATCTCGGCCCGCTCGCCATGGATTTGGCCTCGCGCGAACTCGCCTACGTGCCGACTGTGACGCTCCGGGACGGCTTGACGGAGCTCCTCGAACACGAACGCGCAGGGCGGTAGCACCGGGCTACGTTGGCGTCAGAACGTCGGTGGCGTGTTCATCCAGACGACGCGGCACGTGCCGGCTCCGCTCGCGCGGTAGCTGTGCGGACGGGTCGAGGATAGAAAGAAGCTCGATTGCGTGGGCACGGTATAGACGGTGCCGTCCACGTGCAGCTCCAGGGTGCCCTCCAGTACGAGGCCGACTTCCTCGCCCTCGTGCGTGAATGGGCCGCAGAGTGATCCACCGCTCGGCAGCGAGACCACCATCGCATCAAGACGCCGGTTTTCCGCGTAGGGCACCAGGCTTTCCGCCGTTGAGCCGTCGCCTTCCACCTTGCCCGCATGCGCGGTGCTTGGGCGCTCGGACGGGGCGTAGATCGTGCAGGTTGCCTCGCCGCCTGCCTGCACCAGCAGCGAGACGGTCACGCGCAACGCGCGGGCCAGCCGGTGCAAGGTGGTCAGCGACGGCACGACCAAGCCGTTTTCGACCCGCGAAAGCAGGCTTTCGGAGCAGCCGACCTCATCGGCTACCTCCTTCAGCCGGCGCCGCTGCTGCCGGCGCAGCGCACGCACGCGCATCCCGATCAGCGGCTGCGGCGGGTCCGCCCCGTCGAACGGCACGACGCGGCCGGTTCGTGGTTTGCCGTCCCGCGGCTTGGCGTTCGGTCTGTCGGCATGTTTCCCCGCGATCATGGGATGCCGATAGCACAGTCTGCGGCGCCCCGGCACGGCGGGCCCCAGCTTCTTTTCGTCACGCAGGTGGCGGACCCTGGCGGCGTCGATGCTTGGCTTGCGCAGGCATCCGCTGCCGCACCGAAGTCGATAAAGGCTCTCGCAATGTTCGTGGGCAGCAGAGTGGGGGCCAGCCGTCGGCACTATTCGCTGCAAACTCGCGCCAGGACAAAACCGTCCCAGCCTTTTTCACCGACGGTTTGTATGGCGGTTGCAGTCAGACGGGGCTCGGCCGCTATGATGTCGACGAAGCCACGCACGCCTTGAACATTGGGGTCCGTGCTCTCCGGATCGGAAATCGCTCCGCCACGTACCACGTTATCGCCGACGATGACCGTTCCAGGCCGGGAGAGTTCGAGCGCCCAGCGCACATAGCTCGGGTTATTCGGCTTATCGGCATCGATAAAGATCAGGTCGAAGGGGCCAGCAAGGGTCGGCAGCACGTCGAGCGCCTTTCCAACACGAAGATCAATCCGATCCTCAAGGTTTGCTCGAGCACAGTTCGTGCGTGCGACAACGGCATGGCGCTCGTTCGACTCGATCGTCACGATCGTTCCGCCGAGCGGAAGAACTCGCGCCATACGGATCGTGCTGTAGCCGCCGAGTGTTCCGATTTCCAGGATGCGCTTTGCGCCCGTCATCTGGACGAAAAGGGCGAGCATCTGTCCTTGTAGGGCGGAAACGTCCTGCGGGGGCATGCCCGCCTTGGCATTTTCCGCGAGCGCTTCGCTCAACGGGGGGTCATCCGGTGACAACAGGCCGGCGAAGTAGGCATCGACCGCATTCCAGCGCCGGGCGTCAGCAGATGGATAGTCTGGTGTTCGCATGGCGACTTCGTTTTCCGAGTCTGGCAACGTCTCTGAGGCGAGCAGCATGCCCGTGAACTTGGACGCGTTCAACGCCGGCTTCCAAGCGGATGTGCCTGACTTCGTGGTTGATGCACACCAGTCTCAAAGCAGCTCTATAAGGACGGCAACCGCGATGTGGCGTTTTTAGCGAGGGATCGGGCACCCAGGCCGTCCATGAAGACCTCGATGAGGCGCCGCAGGCTCGCTTCCCAGCCCGGGTCCGCGTTGCCCCAGGTGAAGCCGGTCAGGGCGCGCAGCAGGTCGTCCGGATTGCAGTCGGCACGGATATCACCAGCCACCGCCGAGCGACGTGACATATCGCTTTTCGATCGACATGGCCTCGCTGGCTGCCTGAGCAGGCTTTATAGCGTATGCGGATCAAGAACGCGAGGAGAGGAAAAAGCCGATGACCGATGGTTCACAGGCGGTTTGGTTCATCACGGGTTGCTCGACCGGCTTTGGCCGCGAGCTTGCCGCGCTGCTGCTCTCACAGGGATACCGGGTGGTCGCGACCGCGCGCGATCCTTCGAAGCTGACCGGGCTGACGGCTGGCCACGAGGGCAACGCGCTCGCGTTGCCGCTCGACGTCACTGACGAAGCGGCCATCGCCGACGCCGTGCGCCAGGCCGAAGGCAAATTCGGGCGGATCGATGTGCTCGTGAACAACGCCGGGTATGGCTACCTGGCGGCAATCGAGGAAGGTGAGGATGCGGCCGTCCGGGCCATGTTCGATACCAACGTGTTTGGCCTCGTCGCCATGACGAAGGCGGTCCTTCCGGGCATGCGTGCGCGGAAATCTGGCCATATCCTGAATTTGTCCTCGATAGGCGGCCTGGTCAGTTTTCCCGCCACCGGCTACTACCACGCGACGAAATTCGCGGTGGAGGGCCTGTCGGGGTCGTTGGCCCTCGAGGTCGCGCCGCTCGGCATCAAGGTGATCTTGGTCGAGCCCGGGCCGTTCCGCACCGATTTCGCGGGCCGCTCGATCGGCATGTCGCGAACCGAAATCGCCGACTACGCCGAAACCGCAGGCGTCAGGCGCAAACAAACGGCGGAGCGTTCGGGCAAGCAGCAGGGCGACCCGGTTCGGGCGGCGCAGGCGATGATCGATGTGGTCGCATCGTCGAACCCGCCCCTGCATCTACTGCTCGGCGCACCCGCCCTCGATCTCGCTCGCAAGGGCCTGGCGGCAAAGGCGGCCGATTTCGACGCATGGGAGAAGACGACCGTTGGCGCCGATTACCCGGACGCGACGGGCCAATCCTGAGTTGATCCTGGTCGTGCCCCGCCGGGCAAAATTGACAATGTCCACGATCGCCAGGAAGCTCATCGCAGTCACCGTGTGAAAGCCCGTCGTGCCACGTGCCTTAGCTATGCTGCGTATGCTGGCCTTCCTGCTGTCCCCGGCCATCGCGGCGGCCCAGAGCGCACCCGTTGCCGGCCCGGCCCCCTCGGACGCTGCATCGTCCCGGACGCCCGCTGGCGCGATAACGACCTACGTGCCTTCACCGGACGTGAACGAGCGGGTTCGGCAACGGTTGCTGACGGCGCTGCGGCAGCGCAACCCGGACGCGGCGACAAAGCTCGAAGTGGCGCTGCAGCACGACGACTTCCGCGCCATCTGGGCGAGAGCGGTGGCGTCGGATGGGCTGCGCCCGAACGACGTGGCCGACGTCGTGGCGTCGTACTGGGCGCTGAACTGGCTGATCGTGCACGGCCAGACCGGCAACACCACTGCCCAGGTTCAGGGCACCCGCCGGCAGGTCGCCGGCGGCCTGGCCACCAACCCCGCGTTCCGCGCCATGGACGACGCCGGGCGGCAGGAGATGGCCGAGCCGATGGTCTACAACTTCGTATTGCAATACGCCGCCTATGAAACCGCCATCTCCCGCCATGACCTAGCGCTGCTGCACTCGCTCGCCGACGCGGCGGAGGCGCGCATGATGACGGAAGCCAAGCTCGACATGCGCCGGCTCACGTTGACCGACGATGGCCTACGCCCGGCCGCCGACCCGACGGCCCAACCCCGCCCGGCGCCGCCGCACAGTGTCGCCGCCGCACCGCCACCGCGTCCGGTGACCACGCCCGGCCAGGGCTTGAAGGCGGACGAGATTGCACGCGTGGGCGTCACGCACTGGTTCGGCATCACGCCCACGGGGCTCGCCAACGACTACGACGTGTATGTGCTGCTGCGCGACGGCACGGTCTACCACGACCCCGAGGTGGCGCTGGCCGACCTCGACGCCGCTGCCTCGCGCGCCATGGAGCCGGCCCGGTGGGGACGGTGGGGCGAGGCAGGCGGCCAGATCGCCTTCACTTGGCCGAGCCGCAAGCCAGGGCAGCAGACCGAGGTGAAGAAATCCGACGAGCTTGCCGGCTGCCGCCCGGCCGAGCCCGGCCTCACGCTCGCTGGCGACTACAGCCACACCGGCGGCAGCGGTCCCATCATCCCGGGCGGCATCGTGACGCTGAGCGAGGCTGATCTGCACCTGCGGCACGATGGCAGCTTCGGCCAGGCGTCCGCGACGGCCGTGGGCGGCGGCACTGGCGTCGGAGGCGGCGCCGTGGGGGGCGGCGCCACCGGTCCCCGCGCGGCCGGGCGCTACCGGCTGGACGGCTACGGCATCGAGCTGGACCGGAACGGTGCTGCCCCGGACCGGCGCTTCTTCTGCCGCTACACCGACGACGATACGATGGTGTTCGTCGGCAGGACGCCGTGGCTGATCCGCGGGCACTGACCGCCGCGGCGCGACGGTGCGGCAGGGCCTCCCCCTGACAGACTGGCGCGACCATTTCGATTTTCACCACCGACCTGCCCGAGGCCGCGCGGCCATTGCGCTGACCAGTGGCCTAAGCCGACAGGCGGCGCGGCTACGGAACCAGGCCCTGCTTCGCCTGGTCCAGGACAACCCTGGCCAGCATGTCCACGTCGGCATCCTGGAAACGGCTGAGCAGGCCGGTGATGCCGAGCGCCCCGGCCAGCCGCTGTTCTGGGCCGAACACCGGGGCGACGATCGCCGCCGTCTGCGGATCGCGCTCGCCCAGCGACACCGCATAGCCGCAGCGGCGGACAGGCGTATCGCCCCCGTCGCTTCCGAACGCCGACAGCACATGGGCACTGGCGCCACGGTCGAGCGGAAGTTCGCTCCCTTCCTCCAAATGGTGGCGGATCAGCTGCGGGGAGTGGTGCCGGTACAAGCAGATGCGCTTGTCGCCCGCCCGCACGTAGAAGGCGGCGGTCTCGTTGGTCTTCTCGACGAGCTGCGCCAGCACCGGCCGGACGTAGTCGGTCATCTGGCATGCCTCCCGGTAGAGGATGCCCAGCCGCAGCGGGGTGGGGCCGAGCCTGAAGCGGCCGTTCGCCTCCCGATGCAGGTAGCCGAAGCGCACGAGCGAAGCGGCAAGCCGCAGCACGGTCCTGGGATAAAGGCCAGTCCGCTCCGAGACCTCGCTCAGCGCCAGCGACGGTTCCCCTTCGCCGCCATGGGCGTGCTGGCTGCGTTGATCGAGCGCGGGCGCACCGGGCGCGGGCAGTTCGTACAAAGCGCGCTGTTCGCGGTGGGCGTGTTCGCCGGCATCGTCGTGCTGTCGGTCTTCGTCGTCGTGCTCGACGCGCTGGTGGACCGGCTCGAGCGCCGCCTGCTGGTCTGGCGCCCGGCCCCGAGGATGGACGCCCACTGAACGCTTGAGGCCAACACCTGCAAACCGGTTGGGAGCAACTGCAATGAACCATATCATCACCGGACGGCGTACGGTCCTCGGCGCCCTGCTGGCAGCGCCCTGGATCGGCAGCGCGCGGGCGCAGGCGCGTTCCGTAACGCTCGCGGTGGGCTCGTCGATCGTGAACTACGTGCCGGCGCCGATGGCGGTGAAGCTCGGATACTTCAAGGCCGAGGGCCTGGATGTGCAGGCCGAGGACTTCCAGGCCGGCGGCAGCAAGGCGCTGCAGGCGCTGATCGACGGGTCGGTGGACGTCGTCGTCGGCTCCTACGACCACACCATCTCCATGCAGGCCCAGGGCAAGCGGATCATGGGAACCGTCCTGCTGAACATCCTGCCGGGCGTGGTGTTCATCGTCCGCAAGGACTTGGCCGACAAGGTGCGCGATGGCCGCGACCTTGAGGGCCTCAAGGTGGGCGTGACCACGCTCGGGTCCTCGACCGACATGTTCGCCCGCTACTGGGCCGCACGCAGCGGGCTGGCGCCGCGGGATCTCCAGGTGCTGGCGCTTGGCAGCGGAGCGCCCGGCATGGTTGCGCTGGAAACGAAGAACGTGGACGTGCTGGGGTGCTACGACCCGATCGCCACCCTCATCCAGCAACGCGACCTCGGTCGCGTCCTGGTGGCTTCGCGCACCGAGGAGGGCGCGACGGCGATCTTCGGCGGCAGCTATCCCTTCGCCTGCCTCTACGCGACGCCGGGCTACATCGAGAAGAACCCGGAAACAATGCAGAAGCTGGTCAACGCCTTCATGCGCACGCTGGACTGGCTGCATGCCACGCCGCCGGACCAGATCGTCGACGCGCTTCCGGCCTCGTCGCGCATCGAGGACCGGGCGCTGAACATCGAGGTGGTGGCCAAGAGCAAGCCCATGTTCTCGACCACCGGCCTGTTCGACCCGGCCGCCGCCGCGGTCACGCAAAGCGTGCTCAACTCATTCGATCCCAAGATCAAGGCGGCCAGCATCGACATGGCCGCTACCTACACCAACCGCTTCGTCGAACGTGCCGTGCACTCATGAGGCGGTATGCGCTGGCGGCGGAGCGGTCGCGTGGCAGGCTGCACGCTCCCACTGCTCGCCGCAGCAGATTATAACCGCGATTGCGCGGCTGCGGCGCGAGGTCTTGCTGCATCAAGGACCACCGCGCGCTTTGGCCGGCGCCGTGTAGATCTCGGGCTCGACCCGTGTTAGCGAAGATCGGCAACGAAGTCGTATCTGTCGCCGCGATAGACCGATCGAGTGAACTCGATAGGCCGGTCGTCGGCAAGGAAGCTGCTGCGGACCGTGTGCATGACCGGCGTCCCGACCTCAATGCCGAGATGCTCCGCATCTGCCGGCAAGGCGGCAGCGGCCCGCAAGTGCTGGACGGCCCGGACCGGCCGCAAGCCCCGGTCCTGCAGCGCGGCATAAAGCGAGGAGCCGACGACGGCCGGGTCCGGCAGGTATCCCGTCGATACCGTCGCACGCTCCAGGGCAAGCGGCACCCCGTCGGCCATGCGCAGCCGCACCAGCCGCAGTACCAGGTCCCTGGCGTCCAGCTGCAGCGCCGCTGCCTCCAGCGCATCGGCCGTATGGATGCCCGCCGAGAGCACCCGCGCGCCCGGCTCCCACCCGCGGGCGCGCATGTCGTCGCTGAAGCTGGTGAGCTGCGTCAGCCCCTGCATGACCTGCTGCGACACGTAGTTGCCCGAGCCCTGCCGCGACACGATCAGGCCCCGCTGCGTCAAAACCTGGATCGCCTTGCGCAGCGTGGTCCGCGACACCTGAAGCTCCTCGCAGAGCTGCCGCTCGCCCGGCAGGACGTCGCCGCCCGGCCACTGGCCCAGCTCGATCGACGTTGCGATCCGTTGCACGAGCTGCAGGTAAAGCGGGCTCCGGGCGCTGGGATTGGGCCGGATCGAGCCAACGGTGACGGTCATGCCGCGAACTCATACCGCGAACGTCCGGGCAGGACGAGGGTATTGACCACGCGAGGCGACTGGTATTGAAGTGGTATCACAGGTTTTGGAAGGTGTAGTGACCGTGTCCTCCCCGACCCCGGCAATGCCCGGCGCCCGCATGGCGACCGAGATCGCGGAACAGCCCGGCGTTTGGCGGCGCATCCTCGACCGCCGGGCAGACGTCGCCGTAGTGGCCCGATCCATCGCCGCCTCCCGGCCTCGCTTCGTCCTGTTCGCGGCGCGCGGCACATCCGACCATGCCGCGCTCTATGCCAAATACCTGACCGAAGTGCTGCTGCGGCTCCCGGCCGGGCTCGTCTCGCCGTCGACGATCACCGCTTACGGCGCCCGCCCGGACCTGCGCGGCACGCTGCTTATCGTGGTCAGCCAGTCCGGCGCATCTCCCGACCTCGTCAAGACGGTGGAGGAGGGGCGGCGCGGCGGGGCGGTGACGCTGGCCGTCACCAACGATCCGGCCTCATTGCTCGCCCAGGCCGCGCAACTGCATCTGGACGTGTCGGCCGGGACGGAGCGGGCGGTCGCCGCGACGAAATCCTACACGGCGCAGCTGCTGACGCTGTTCCTGCTGGTCGACCACCTTCGCGGCGGCGACGGCGAGGCCGCGCTGCCCCTGCCGGACCTCGCCGACGCCCTCCTGCCCCAAGCCGCCGCGCCGATGCAGGGCCAGGCCGGCCGTTATCGCTTCGTCAGCCGCATGGTGGTGACCGGGCGCGGCTACGCCTATCCCAGCGCGCGGGAGGCGGCCCTGAAGCTGATGGAGACCAGCTATATCGCCGCCCAGGCCTTCTCCGGCGCGGACCTGATGCACGGACCGTTGGCCATGCTCGACGCCCGGGTGCCGGTGCTCGCGGTGGCGCCGGACGGCGTGGCGGGGGCCGCCATGGCGCCGGCGCTGCAGCGCATCCGGGACACCGGGGCCGACCTGTTCATCGTCGGCGGCGCCGCGGCGGGTTCACAGGTCCTACTGCCGCCGGGCGTGCCGGAAGCGCTGTCGCCGTTGCTGGAAATCCTGCCGTTCCAGTTGCTGGCGCTCGAGCTCGCGACCGGGCGCGGCGAGGATCCCGATACTCCCCGGGCCCTGCGCAAAGTGACCGAAACACTGTGAGCACGCGCTTGTCCGCAGCCCGGCTGCTGCAACCCGGCGGCCACTGGGGCGGTCCGGCGACGCTGACGCTGGTGGACGGCCGCATTGCCGGAATCGAGCCTGGAACAGTGGCGGGCGCCGAGGTGCTGGAAGGCGGCGTGCTCACCGCCGGGATGCTGGATCTGCACAACAATGGCGCATTCGGCGTGGATTTTGCCGAGGCCAGCACAGCGGACTGGCGCACGATCCTGGCCCGGCTCGCTGCCCATGGCGTCACGTCGGTGCAGCCCACGATCATCACGGCCCCGATCCCGGCGTTGATCGCCGCCCTCGAACGGATCGGCTCGGCGATGCCGGCGCAGGCGGGCGCTCCTCTCGCCCGGGTGCTCGGCGTGCATCTGGAAGGGCCGTTCCTTGCCCCGGCCCGGCGCGGGGCGCACCGCGCGGACTGGATCGCCGACCCCACGGCCGACCGGCTGGACGCCCTCCTGGACCACCCGGCCGTCCGACGCCTGCTACGCATGGTGACGCTCGCGCCGGAGCAGCCGGGCGGCCTGGCCGCCGTGCGGCGCCTGGCCGACGCGGGGATCGCGGTTGCCCTGGGCCATTCGGACGCGACGGCGGCGCAGGCCACCGCAGCGGCAGAGGCCGGGGCCACCGCCGTGACCCACGTGTTCAACGCCATGCGCCCGTTCGCCCACCGCGATCCCGGCCTGTCCGGCGTGGCATTGACGGACCCGCGCCTCCGCCCCTGCGTGATCGTCGACGGCCAGCATGTCGATGCCGTCGCGGCGAGGCTGGTGTTCGCGGCGGCAGGCGCGCGCACGGTGGCCGTCACCGATTCCATCGCCCTGGCCGGCCTGCCGCCCGGCGCAAGCTGCTGCTTCGGCGGCGCAAGGGCGACGCTCGGCCCCGACGGGTTGGGACGGCGGGATGACGGGACGATTGCGGGCGCGGGCATCGTGCTCGATGAGGGGATTCGCCGCATGATCCGGGCCGGAATCGACCCCGCCGCCGTGCTGCACGCCGCAACGCAGGCGCCGGCCGACCTGGTGGGCCGCCCAGACCTCGGCCGCCTCGCCGTGGGCGCGCTCGCCGACCTGGTGTGGTGGGACGAGGCGTGGGTTCCCCGCCGGGTCTGGGTTGGGGGAATGGAGGTGGCGGTTGACCGATAGCATCCTTGCCGTGGACCTCGGCAAGACCAGTTGCCGCGCCCGCCTGCTCCAGGATGGCCGGATGAGCGAGGATACCGGTCCCGGCGCGCCCGGCCTGGCTGGTTCAGGCGCGGCGCGGGCCGAGGCGGCGATCCTGGCCGTGGCGCTTCCGCTGCTGCGGCGCGCCGGGCTGGCGGGACTGGACCAGGCTGGCGTAGCCGCCGCCGGCGCGCTGGCCGCCCCTGCCGCCGCGAAGGAGCTTGCGTCACGCCTGTGCGAAAGCCTGCCCGCGCGTCGCGTGATGGTGTGCAGCGACGCGACGGCCGCCCATGCCGGCGCGCTGTCCGGGCGGCCCGGCGTGGTGCTGGCAATCGGCACGGGCGTGGTCGCCGTCGCGGTGGGAGCGGACGGCGCTGTGCACCGCGCCGATGGCTGGGGCAGCTGGCTGGGCGACGAGGGCGGTGGCGCATGGCTGGGCTTGCAGGGCCTGCGCGCGGCGCTGCGGCATGCAGACGGCAGCGGCCCGGCGACCCGGCTGCGTGAAGCGGCGGAGGCCCGGTTCGGCCCGCTCCCCGCCTTGGTCGCGGAGATCGAGCGCCATGCAAGCCCCGCCCGTATGGCGGCAAGCTTCGCACCCGATGTCGTTGAAGCGGCCCGTGCCGGGGATGCGGTCGCCGGGGCGCTGCTGCGGCAGGCCACCATGGCGCTCGTAGGGACGGCGAGGGCAGCGGCGGCCCGTCTGCCTGGCGACGATCCCTGCGACCTCGCGATCACCGGCGGCCTGGTGGGATTAGGCCCGCTGCTGATGGAGCCGCTCGTGGCCGCCCTGCCCGCAAGGTTGCGGCTTCGCGCGCCGGATGGCACCCCGTTGGACGGCGCCACCCTGCTGACGCGGGACGGCACGACGATCCACGAGCCCTCACTCCACCGCGCCACCGCCCCTGCCCCCGTCTCTGGCCCGCGCGACGCGCTCGACATCCTGGCCACCGAAGCCGTCCGCCCCGGCCTCGACGACCTCGACCTCCGCCCACCCGGCGCCATCGTCCATCTGGTGCTCGATGCCGAGCGCGAGGCTCACCATGCCCTCGCCCGGGCAGCCCCTCGACTCGCGGCAGCGGCCGAGGCAGTCGCGGCCCGGATGCAAGCCGGCGGCCGGCTGTTCTACCTGGGCGCGGGCACGCCCGGGCGCCTCGCGACGCTCGATGCCGCGGAGCTGGCGCCGACCTACAACGCCCCGCCGGGTCTCGTCATCCCGCTCCTAGCGGGAGGCCCCGCCGCCATGCGGGAGGCCGTGGAAGGCGCCGAGGACGACCCCGCCGCCGCCGGGCTGGCGTTGGACGCGCACGGGCTGGCGCCGGGCGACGCCGTGGTGGGGATCGCCGCCTCGGGCCGCACGCCCTTCGTCGTCGGCGGGCTGCAGCACGCCCGGGCCATCGGCGCACTCACCGTCGCGATCGTCAACAATCCCGGCAGCCCCGCCGCAGCCGCCGCCGACCTCGCCGTCGAAATCCTGACCGGCCCCGAGCTGGTGGCCGGCAGCACCCGCATGACCGCCGGGACCACGCAGAAAATAGCGCTCAACGCGCTGAGCACCGCCGTCATGATCGCGCTCGGCAAGACCTACGGCGCTCGCATGGTGGACGTGCGGGCCACCAACGAGAAGCTGCGCCGGCGCGCCCTGCGCATCGTGCAGGAGATCACCGGCGCCCCGGCCGACGCCGCCCGGGACGCGCTGGAGGCCGCCGGACAGCGTGTGAAGCCGGCCCTGGTCGCGCTCATCGCCGGCGTCGACACGGCAACGGCCGAACGCCTGCTGCAAGAAGCCGGCGGGCGCGTGCGCGACGCCATCGAACATAAGAAAGATTAGGCATGCGCCTGCTCGACCTGACGGTGATCCTGGTTTACGTGGTCGCGATCGCCCTCGTCGGCCTGCGCCTGTCCGGCCGGCAGGGCAGTGCGGCGGCCTATTTCGTGGGCGAGCGGGACCTGCCCTGGTGGGCGGTCTGCCTCTCCATCGTCGCCACTGAGACCAGCACCCTCACCGTCATTTCCGTGCCCGGCGTCGCCTATCTCGGCGCGTTCGGCTTCGTCGAGCTCGCGCTCGGCTACCTGCTCGGACGCACCCTCGTCGCCATCGTGCTGCTGCCGCTCTACATGCAAGGTCAGCTCGTCAGCGCCTACCAATACCTGCGCCAGCGCTTCGGGCCTCGCCTGCAGGCGATCGCCTCGGTCACTTTCCTGTTCACCCGTCTGCTGGCCGAGGGCGTTCGGCTGTTCGCGTCCGCCATCCCGATCAAGCTCCTGCTGGACGCGATCGGCTTGCCCACCAGTTACGTCGCCATCATCGCCGGCCTCTCGCTCGTGACTGTCGTCTATACCTACGTCGGCGGCATACGCGCGGTGATCTGGACCGACGCGATCCAGATGCTGCTCTATGTCGGCGGCGCCTGCGTCTGCATCGCCGTTCTGCTGCGCGAGATCGGGACGGAAGGGCTGCACCAAGCCTTCGCGGCAGGCAAGTTCCAGGTCATCGACCTGTCCGCGCCCATCCTCACCAGCCCGTTCAACGCCGTGGCCGCCATTCTCGGCGGTGCGATCTTCTCCATGGCCTCGCACGGGACCGACCAGCTCATGGTCCAGCGCGTACTCGCCTGCCGGACCCTCTCCGAAGCGCGGCGCGCGATGATCGGCAGCGCCGTCGTCGTCATGCTGCAGTTTGCGCTGTTCTCGCTGGTGGGCGCGCTGCTGTGGGTCCATCTCGGCGGCAAAACCTTGGCCGAGATGGGGCTGCGCTCGTCCGACGACCT
>CAZZWN010000014.1:0-25461 GCA_964657765.1 uncultured Acetobacteraceae bacterium | reverse complement strand
TGCACCGCGGGGTGGCCGAGCTCATCGGATCGTTGAAGCTCGACCTTACCGACGTCCGCGGGATCGGCGTCGGGCAGCATGGGTTGATCGACCGCGCGGGGCATCTCGTCCTTGCGCCACGGATGGGCTGGCGCGACGTGCCGCTGGGCGCCCGGCTGCGCCGCCTGTTCCCGGTCCCGGTCTATCTGGAGAACGACACCAAGGCGGCCGCCATCGCCGAGCACCTGTTCGGGTCCTGCCAGGCGATCGCCGACTTCGTGCTGCTGCATGGCGGCTCCGGCATCGGCGGCGCGCTGTTCCTGCAGGGCGCGCTGTATCATGGGATCGGCCTGGGCGGCGAACTCGGCCATATGAAGGTGTTTCCGCACGGCCGCCCTTGCAGTTGCGGCGGGAACGGCTGCCTGGAGGCCTACGTGTCGGACCCGGCAATCAAGGCGCAGCTCGTTGAAAACGGCCGGTCCTTGCCCGACGCCAGAGCGCTTGATGCCGCCGCAATCCAGCGATGGGCCGCCGACCCGGCCGTGCGGGCCGTGCTCGACGACGCCGGCTGGGTGCTTGGCTTGGCGATGTCGAACCTGATCAACCTGCTGAACCCGAGGCGGATCGTATTGGCCGGCAGCTTGGCTGCGCTGAGCGCCGCGATGCTGCCCAACGCCCAGGGCGCACTCGTCGGAAACGTCCTGCCGTCGATGGGCAGCGCGGTCGAGATCGAGGTCTCCGAACTCGGTGTCGACGCTGTGGCGCTCGGCGGCGTCGGGTTGGCCATGGAGGGGTTCCTTCCGCTGTTTGGAAGGCTCGACGGGCGCTGGGCAGTCCAGGCCCAAGCTGCCCCGGCCTGAGCCTATGGGGCGAATGCGATCAAAATGTCACAAACGCCCATCATTCGCGGTCGCGCCCGATTTCCTCCGGGCGTCGGAAAAATTTGCGTGGTAAATTCGCGTTCGGGTCGCTGAATACTAGACGTTGTTGCTGCGCAAAGGTGCCGAAGCACAAGCGAAGCAAGTCGATCATCAGGGGAGGCAATAAACATGTCTAAACACGCGACATCTCGGTCGGGCCGGGTGCGTTCTGCCGCGACTCTTGCCTTATTGGCCTTGGGCCTGGGCGCGTCAGCGGCCCATGCGCAGAACGTCAACAGCGGCGTCAGCATCGGCCCCAGCGAGGCGCTCTCGCCACCGAACGAAGCGCCGGCCGCGCCCACCGAGCACCTGTTCGGCGATCCGGGCGGCATTCGCGCAAAGCTGGCGAGGGTCGGCGTCGATCTCACGCTCGACTACATCGCCGAGGTCGCCGGCAACGTCACCGGCGGCACGAAGAAGGCATCCAGCTACGCCGGCCAGGTCGGTTTCGAGGCCGACATCGATTTCGAGAAGATGCTGGGCCTGCGCGGGCTGTCGTTCCATACGGTCATTGTCAACCGCCAGGGCACCAACGTCGGAACGGCGTTCGGCGACAACCTGAACCAGGTTCAGGAGATTTATGGCGCCGGCGGCAACACGGTGGTGCATCTTGTGTATGCCTATGCGGAGCAGGCGCTTGCGAACGGCCGGGTCGACATCGCGGCCGGGCGGATGCCGTTGCTGAACGACTTCGCGGCCTCGCCGCTGAACTGCAACTTCATGAACAACTCGCTCTGCGGCAACCCGAAGTCGCTGCCCGGCAACGACGTCGGCATCAGCTCCTACCCCGACGCCGCCTGGGCTGTCCGCTTCCGGCTCCGTCCGACGATCGACACCTACGTCCAGATCGGCGCCTATGAGGTGAACCAGGGCATCTATACTTACCCAAACTTCCGGTCCGGCTTCAAGTTCAGCTCCTCACAGGACACCGGGGCCATATTCCCGGCCGAAGTTGCCTATGAGCCGCAGATCGGCCCCAATAAGCTGCCGGGCCACTACAAGCTTGGGGCCGCCTACGACATCACGGAATATCCCAAGTTCTACAACTCGATAGCCGCCCTGCAAAACAACGTTCGCGGCAGCGGCAAGAAGCTTGAGGAATGGGCGCTGGCCGACCAGATGATCGTCCGCAACGGCCCCGGCAGCACGGACGGCATCATCCTGCTCGCGGGCTACGCGCATGGCGACCCAAGCCTGTCCGCCTATCAGGACCAGGCCTTCTTCGCCATCCTGGACCGCGATTTCTGGGCCGCCCGGCCGCAGGACACCATCGGCCTGCTGTTCAACTACCAGCAGGTCAGCGGACAGCTCTCCAGGCAGCAGGAATTCGACCAGCAGCTTGACCTTCCGCTCAGCAACGGCGCAACCGGGCGTCAGTCCCATCAGCAGATCATCGAGCTCAACTACGACATCCACGTCACGAGCGGCGTGAACCTCGAGCCGGTGTTCCAGTATTACTTCCGGCCGAACGCGCAGACCAATATCAAGGACGCGGCGATCTTTGGGTTCAAGTCGCACATCACGTTCTAACCTTGTGAGCGTGGCCGGGTATGCGCCTGGCCACGCTCGATCGACTTGGCCATTCTCAACTTCGCGGCTGAACCGGCGACAATGTGTAGAGGGCATCGTCGCGGCTCGTATCCAGCTTCCCGTTCGGGTCCAGCGCGTGCAGCTTACCGTCCGGCGTCAAATAGTAGTCGCCGATATCGTCCGGCAGATGGTCCTGCAGCGTGATGATCGTCAGCTGCTGGCCGCCAATCACCCGTGTGCTGCGCGTCCAGGTGCCGCCCCAGCGCCGGGTTCCATGCCCGGCGAGCACCGACGGATCGTGTTCAGTGGACGCGATCCGGTAGGCGCCTGATTGCGCGTCCGGCGCACCATCCAGCTCCAGGTCGACCGATTTAGACATGCTCCGAGTACGTCCGGGCGGCTCGCCCTGCCACTTGCCGAACACCGGGCCAGCCGGCGCGGCGCATCCTGCCAGTCCGAGTGCGGCTGCGAACATCATCGCGAAGCTTGTCGTCCTGGGCCATCGAGCATCGATCATGGTTCCGCCTTTTCATGATTCCGGGGTGGGCGGAACCGCTGCATCGAATTTGGCGCCATCCCCAGCGGGTGGGCCTTGGATTTCAGCTCCGGCGGCGTCCGCGGCGTCCGTTGCGTGCGTGCGACGGTGAAGCCGGCGAGCAACAGCAGCACCACGCCCATGAACAGGAACAGCATGCGCTCGTTGTAGTGCATCATCGCGGCCGCCAATGGGGGGCCGAGCACGGTTCCCGTGCCATAGACGATCAGCAGCTCGCTGGCGATTTCGGAAAAGGACTGTTTGCGCACCCGGTCGTTTGTCATGGCGACGCAAACGCCATACAGCGGATACTGGCAGAAGCCAAATGCGCCGACGACGAACAGGACGCTGGTGGGCGACAGATGTGGGCGCAGCAGGATGACGGCGCACAGGGCGGCGCTGAGGCAGGCCATCGTGATGATGACGATCCGGCGGTCGATCCGGTCAGACAGCAGGCCGGCGGGGTAGTAGGCAAGCGCGCCGCCGATCAGCGCCGCAGCCAACAGGACGGCGACGGCGTGCGTCGATAATCCCATCGCGAGGCCGTAGGCCGGCAACAGGCCGCCAAGCGCTCCGCTGACCAAGCCGACTGCGAAGCAGCCGAAAACTCCCGTCGGCGAAATCCGGTATAGCACCCCGAGCTGGATCGTGAATGGCTCGACCGGTTTCGGCAGCGGCGCACGGGTCAACGCCACCGGCACGATCGACAGCACGACCGCGACCCCCATCAACGTATAAGGCAGCGTGTCCATTGGTTCGAGGAAGGCCAGGCTCAAGGTTCCGCATAGCGAGGCCAGCAGGGTGATCGTCATGTAGGCCGCGAAGATTGCGCCGCGCTGTTCGTTGCCGCTGCGCTCGTTGAGCCAGCTTTCGATGATGAGCGACAGGCCGCCGAAACAAAAGCCGATGACGATGCGCAGGACGATCCACGTGGTTTCCTCGTTCAGCGGCAGCAGGAGCAGGGCCGTGGCGCCGCTGACCGCCGCCAGCGCTGCAAAGCTGCGGACGTGGCCGACCGAGCTGATGATACGGCCGACAGTCAGGCAGGCCAGAACGAAACCGAACGACCAGCCCGAGGAGAGCAGGCCGATCTGCTGCATGCTCGATCCCTCGATCTGGCGGCGCAGCGGCAGCAGCACGCCTTGCAGGTTGGTCCCGGCGGTGAGCAGCATGACGCTCGCGAGCAGGGCGAAGATCGATACGAACTGGGACTGCTCGCGGCGGTCGGGCCGGGGCGCGCGCGGCTGCACGCTATTGGGTGCGCCGCTCAGCCGTGCCGGCCTGGCAAAGCGGCGGGGCGACGTCCTCCAGGCTGCGGCGCTGGCAATCGATGCCGAGCCAAGCCTGGATCAAGCCGCCGCCGACCATGAGCGCGCCGCCGAGCAGGTAGCCCATGAAGATCGATTGGCGGGAGCCGCTTTCGATGAGGTGGCCGAACACCGCCGGGCCAGCGACGCCGCCGAGTGCGGTGCCGACGGCGTAGAACACGCCGATGGCGATGGCACGTACCTCGAGCGGGAACACCTCGCCAACGGTGAGGTAGGCCGAGCTCGCCGCCGCAGAGGCGAAGAAGAAGATGATCGTCCAGGCCGCCGTTTGCTGCATGGCGTCCAGCACGCCGATGGAGAACAGCCAGCCCGCCAGCATCAGCAGCACGCCCGCGAGGATGTAGGTCGCGCTGATCATCACCTTGCGCCCGATCGTGTCGAACAGCGGGCCGAGGATCAGCGGCCCGGCGAAGTTGCCCGCGGCGAACGGCAGGATGAACAGACCGACCTGGCCGGACGGGATTTGGTAGAACTGGGTCAGGATCAGGGCGTAGGTGAAGAACACCGCGTTGTAGCAGAACGCCTGCGCCGTCATCAGCGCGATGCCCACGATCGTCCGCTGCCGATATCGCGTGAACAGCGATTTGACGCCCTCGACGAACCACTCGTTGGTTTCCTGATGCAGCCGCAGGATTTGGTTCGGGATGGGCGGCAGGGGACCGGTTTGGGCCGCGACGGTGCGCTCGATCTCCGACATGACCCCTTCGGCGGCGTCGAGCTGGCCATGGGTCATCAACCAGCGCGGGCTCTCGGGAATCCAGCGGCGCAGCAGCAGGGTGATGAAGCCGATCGCGCCGCCGATCACGAAGGCGGCGCGCCAGCCATAGGCCGGCGAGATGAACGCCGGGTTCAGCATCGCCAGCGCGCCGCCAGCGCCGAGCGCCGCGCCGATCCAGAAGCTGCCGTTGATGACGAGGTCGGTGAAGCCGCGGCGGCGGGCGGGGATAAGCTCCTGGATCGTGGAGTTGACCGCCGAATACTCGCCGCCGATGCCGGCGCCGGTGATGGCGCGGAACAGGGCGAACGACCAGAAATTCCATGCCAGGCCGCTGGCGATGGTGGCGAGCAGATAGACGAGCACGGTGATCGTGAACATCTTCTTCCGCCCGATCCGGTCGGTCAGCCAGCCAAACACCAGCGACCCGGTGACCGCGCCGATCAGGTAGCAACTCGCCGCATACCCCACCTGCCCGTCGCTGAGCTGCAGCGTGCCCTCCTTCAGCGCCCCGGAAAGCGAGCCGACCAGGGTCACCTCCAGCCCGTCGAGGATCCAGGTGATGCCCAGGGCGCAGACGACGAGCCAATGGAACCTGGACCATGGCAGGCGATCCAGCCGCGCAGGAATGCTCGTTTCGAACACTGTCGCCTGGAGTGTCGTATCCATCGTTTCCCTAAGAATTAAAGCGGCTGGCAGGTTTCACCGCTGCTCTGCCGTGGAATGAACAACATGCCGTTCGGGGAGGAGGTCCCATCGCCCTGCCCTCAACAAGACGAGTCTAGCCTGAGTGCAACGGGCGTCGTCAAGCTGGACACCCTATCGATAGTGGGTCAGTTTGCCTGTATCGTAATGAGCCGTCATTGTCCGGCGAACCCCTTGGTTCGACGCGAGCCGGCTGCGGCACGGCAATCCAGAACGCCATAACCCGGGACTGATGCGTGTGGTCCTGGATTGCCGCGTCACTACGCTTCTCGCAACGGCCATGTTCGTTACGATGCAACGATGCTATGCCTTGCAGCAGCCAAGCCGGCCGCAAACCGACCCACTACCGGCCTGTCGCGCCGTGCCCCGCCACCTGCCGGCATTGCCAGCCTCATAGCTCACCGCATGAATATCATGCCTGGCGGACGCCTAATGCTGCACTGCACCGAGACCCATACTTAGGTCCGACGACGCGCTCCTGATCGAACGACGCCGCCATCAACAGGCAGGCACCTATCCGGCGACCCCGCCACAGGAGACCAACCATGAAGACTTTCATCCTTGCCGCTATCGTCGCCACCAGCCTCGGCCTCGCGCCGGCTATGGCGGCCGAGGGCAACAGCGAGCCGTTCCCCTTGAATGCGGGCAGCTTCACGACCCAGCCGCACCTGACTGCGCCGCGGGTCGCCGACACGGGCTCGGAGGCCTATCCGAATGTCGTGGGACGGCCGGGCTCCGACCTGTCGCAGTTGGCCGGCAACGTCCTGCCGAGCAACGGCAGCGAGGGCATCGTGCAGACTGCTAACTCACTGCCCGCGCACTTCGAGGAGGGGACCGTTGCCTACGCGCAGGCGAACCGGATCCATAATTGGATGCTGGCGCATGCCGTGCGGAGCGCCTCGACCTACGCCGCCGCCACCCCGCGCTACTGACCGCCGCCCGCCCGCGAACGCCGTGCCTCGGTCTCATGCATCAAATTAGGATAACACTAACATGAACATACGTATCCTCAGCCTCGCGGCGTCATTGGCGCTGTCATTCGCTGGCGCAGCTTTGGCCCAGCCGTCGGCACGCCCAGCCCCTGAGCCGGCTGCCACCTCCATTGCGTCGAATGCGGTCGGGCAGTGGCTCTACGACGCGCGGGGCAATGTCATCGGTAGCGTGCGCAGCCTCAGCAGCGACGGCCAAACTGCGGTCATCATGGTCGGCTCGTATTTCCAGCCGGGCAGCCACCTCGACACGGTCCACGCGAGCTCGCTTACTATGGTGAACGGCAAGGTCATGCTGCGGAACGAGACGGTCCAGGCGCTCAACACCGCTTTGTGGTGGCGTTGAACGCTCCCCGGCCGGCTTTATCGGTCAGGCTCCGGGCAGAAACTCAGCTCCCGGCCTCGTTCAAGCTTGCAAGCACGAGGCTGGGAGTGAGGACCTGCGGCAGCAGCTTCGGCTCCTGGCCCGGCGTATAGACGACATAGAGCGGCACCCCGTCCCGGCCGTGCTCACGCAGGAAGCTCGAGATCGCCGGGTCCTGCTGCGTCCAGTCGCCCTTTAGGTAGGCCACGTTGTGCGCGGCGAACGCATCCCGCACCGCCTGCGTGGACAGCGCAATGCGCTCGTTCAACAAGCACGACACGCACCACGCCGCCGTCATGTTGACGAAGACCGGGCGGCCCTGGGCGCGCAGCTCGGCCAGGCGGACGGCGGTGAAGGGCTCGCTGGCCTCGGTCGCCGCCTGCACGGTCGCCCGTACCGGGATGATGCTTGGCAGAAGGAGGGCCGCAGCCGCAACCCCGGCCACCGCCGCCGCCTGACCGAGCCGCCGGCCCAGCCCGGCGCCCGCCTGCGCCCGCCCGAGCGCCCAGCCGGCGAACCCCAGCAGCACCAGCCCGGCCACGACGGCAAGGACGCCGTCCGGCCCTGCCTCCTGGCTTACGACCCACACCAGCCACACGACCGCCGCATACATGGGGAAGGCAAGCAGCTCCTTCAGCAGGTCCATCCAGGCGCCGGGCCGCGGCAGCGCGCGCGCCAGCCCGGGCGCTGCCGCAAGCAGCGCGTAGGGCAGCGCCAGGCCCAGGCCCATCGTGGCGAACACCAGCAGCGTGATTTCCGGCGATGCAACCAGCGCGCCCGCGATGGCGGCGCCCATGAAGGGGGCCGTGCAGGGCGTCGCCACCAGCACCGCCAGCAGGCCGGTGAAGAAGCTGCCCACATGCCCGCCGCGGCCGGCGAACGACTGGCCCGCCCCGGCGACGCCGCCAGCGACGGCAAACACTCCGGACAGGTTCAGGCCGATGCCGAACAGCAGCCACGCCATCACCGCCACGAACACCGGCGACTGGAACTGGAACCCCCAGCCTGCGGCATGACCGGCCACCCGCAGCAACAATAGACCGCCTCCCAAAGCCATGAACGCCAGCATGACGCCGGCGGTGTAGGAAACGGCATGCGCCCGAACCGCTCCGCGGTCATGCCCCGACATCCGCGCCAGCGACATGGCCTTCATGGCCAGCACCGGGAACACGCATGGCATCAGGTTCAAGATCAATCCGCCCGCCAGCGCCAGCAGCAGCATTTCCGGCAATGAAGCGACCGTCGCCGAAGCAGCGTCCGAGCCAGGCGTGGCCGTGACGTTGAGGTAGGTCGGGCCGCCCTTCTCGTCGCGCAGGATGAGCAGGCCGCTCAGCTCGGCATTCGGGTCGAACGCGGCGATGGTCGGCAGCTTGAGGCTCAGCGTTCCTTCGCCGACCGACAGCGGCTGGGTTCCGGCGAGGTCGACGCCCTGGCCGAGCGGGAAGAACTGCGCCTGCCGCACCGACGCCGCGAGCGCCCGGCCGACCTCCAGGGTCAGCGTGCCGCCGGGGGTGATATGCGCGGCGTAGGGCGAGGCGACGGGCGTGCGGGCCGACGCTGCGGCGAACAGCGGCGCCTCGGCGGACGGCGATGGCTGATCGGCCGGCAGGTCGAGCGCGAACTCCCCCTCCTCCGGCACGCAAACATTCCTGCAAACGAGCCAGTTCGCGTGCGCCCGCAACGCCGTCGGTCCGGCGCCGGGCGTGACCGACACAGGGAGCAGCACGTCGCCCTCATAGGCGAAGGTGGTCAGCGGCCCCTCGGCGACCTTATTCGGCGCCGGCCAGTTGATCGGGCCCGTCGCCGTGCCGGGTGCAGGATCGAACGACAGCTCCGGCGCGACCCCGGCGTCGCCGGGGTTTTGCCAATAGGTGTGCCAGCCCGGCGCCAAGCGCAACCGCAACGCCGCCTTGAACGGCTGGCCCGAGGCGGCCTGATCGGTATCCGTGACCATGGTCGCCGTGGCACGAGGGCTGCTGACGGCGGCGCTCTCGAGCGCGCGCGCGGGCGTTGCTGCGATTGCGGCAAAAAGGAAAAGCGGCAGAAGCCTCATGCAGCGCACATCCAGGAGAGTTGGGCAATATATATGCCTGAGGCATCGTTTTGCGATCACTCTGCCCGACGATGCCGCATGCCGCAGCGCCACCATATGCACGGCTGGAAATAGCCGAGGACCTTGCATGCTCTCTCGCCGCCATCTGATCGCCTCCGCCTCCGTGCTCGGCGTTGCCGGGCGGGCACGCGCGGCGGACGCACCGGTCCGGTTCGCCGTCGGCCCGTTCCAGCCCACGGCCGGTGACACCAAACGCGCCTACGAACCGTTCTTCGCCTATCTCGGCGAGGCGCTCGGCCGTCCCTACGAGCTGATGGTGACGACCGACTGGGCCGGCATCGCGGTGGCGCTGGCGAACGGGCAGGTGGATTGCGCCTGGATGGGGCCGTGGGGCTACATCCTCGCCAAGGACCGTTCGGCGGCGGAGGCGCTGGCCACGGTCGAATACAATGGCAAGCCGACCTACAACGCCATCATCATCGCCAAGCCGGACCTGAAGATCGAGCATTTCCCAGAGGACGCGCGCGGCATGTCCATCAGCTTCGCCGACGCCGGGTCGACGAGCGGCTGGTTGATCCCGAATTGGTGGTTCCTGACCCACGGCATCGACGTGAGGACCTATTTCAAATACCGCGACGGCGCCTCGCACCCGGCGAACGACATCGCGGTCGCGACCGGGCAGGTCGACCTCGCGACCGACTACGACCGCAACCTCAATGCGATGATCGAGGCCGGGCGGGTCAAGGCGGACCAGGTCAGGGTCGTCTGGACGTCCGACCCGCTGCCGAATGACGCCCTGGCCGTCCGCCGCGACCTCGATCCGGCGACGAAGCAGCGCATCCTCGAGGCGGCGCTCGGGATCGATGCGGCCCAATCCGCAAGGATCCTGCCGCCGCACTATACGGGCTGGGTCGCCGCCAAGCCCGACAGCTATGCCGACATCGAGGCAGCCGGCCGTGCGCTGCATAAGCTGCAGGGGAGTTGATGCCCCGGGTGGCGGTCCTGCCACCCGCCCGATGGGCCATTTGGCGTCTGGCACCCCGATGGGCTGCGGGGCTGCTGGCCGCCACCGTCCTTTATGGCGCATGCCTCTGGGTGGTCTCGCCGGATTTGCCGCGGCTCTGGGCGGGGCTGCCGCGGCTGTTCCGATGGTTCTCGACCGCCTTCCCGCCTGACTTCACCGACCCCGGCGACCTCGCGCGCCGGGCGGCGGAGACGGTGGCGATCGCGACCCTCGGCACCACGCTGGCCGCCCTGGCGGCATTGCCGCTCGTGCTGTTCGCCGCCCGCCCCGTGGCCCCGGTCGCCTGGTTGTATCACCCGGTCCGCAGCGTGCTCGACCTGCTGCGCGGCGTGGACGGGTTCGTGTTCGCCCTGATTTTCGTCGCCGCCGTCGGCCTCGGCCCGTTCGCCGGCATGCTGGGCGTGGCGCTGCACAGCACCGGGTCGATCGCCAAGCTGTGGTCCGAGGCGCTGGAGGCGGCCGACCTGGCGCCGGTGCAGGCCGCCCTGTCCGCAGGCGCGTCCCGCGCGCAGGCCGCGACCGTCGTCCTGCTGCCGGGCGCGTTGCCGCAGATGGCCTCGACAGTGCTCTATATCTGGGAGTTCAACATCCGCGCCTCGACGGTGTTGGGCCTGGTCGGCGCGGGAGGTGTCGGGCAGGAGTTGAAGAACGCGGTCGACCTGCTGGATTTCGCGCGTGTGCTGGCTATCCTGCTCGTGATCGTCGCGCTCGTATTGGTTGCCGACCGCATCTCGGCACGGCTGCGGGCAGCCCTGCTCTGACCGCAGCCGCTCTTATCGTCCGCGACCTGGCCGTCATGCGCGGCCGGCGCTCGGTTCTGTCGGGCATATCGTTGACGGTATCACCCGGGGAGGTCGTGGCGATCGAGGGCGCATCTGGAGCCGGCAAGACAACCCTGGTGCACGCGGTCGCCCGGCTGATCGCCTCGACCGGATGCATTGAGGGCGCCCGCCCGGCGGTAGTGTTCCAGCAGCACGCCCTGGCGCCCCGGCTGACGGCGCGCACCAACGTGCTGGTCGGGGCATTGGGCCGGATCGGCTTCTGGCGTGCAACGCTAGGGCAGTGGCCGGCACGGGAGGTGGCGCTGGCGGAAGATTGCCTCGCGCGGGTCGGCTTGGTTGGCCTTGGGCAACGCCGGGCCGACACCTTGTCGGGCGGACAGCGGCAGCGTGTTGCCATCGCCCGCGCGCTGGCGCAGCGCGCGGTGGTGCTGCTGGCCGACGAGCCGGTCGCCAGCCTTGATCCGGTGAATGCCGAAGCCATTCTCGGTCTGCTGCGCGACCTGGCGCGTCAGGACGGGCTGGCGGTCCTGGTGTGCCTGCACCAGCCCGAGTTGGCACTGCGCTTCGCCGACCGGCGTTTCATGCTCGGTGCGGCCGGCCTGACCCCACTGCATGCGCATCGACGATCGGCCGACCCGCCTTTTCAGCCGGCCGGTTGCTCTGACCAAACCCGCTAGTCGTCCCCAACCGCGTGCGTGGCCGGCTCCGCCTGCTTGACGGTGCTCGGCGACGGTCCGGCCAGGAAGGCCTCGTCGAGCTGGAAGGTGATCGGACGTCGCTTGCTGCGCTCACGCGTCAGCAGGCCGCCCTTCGCTGCCGCCGCATACATCGCCGTCTTGGCCCAAAACGCCGGTCCCGACACGTTGCGGGCCGGGTCGAGCTTCAGCTTCTCCCGCAGGATGCCGTTGGCGCCGTTGACGAACATGCGCCGGCGGATGTCGGTCGTGAAATACTCGATGGTCATCGACACGCTGAGCTCGTCGTCGTTCTCGATCCGGTGCGGCATGTTCAGCGGCCACTGCGCCATCTCGCCGGGGTTCAGCGTCATGCAGGTCGCATAGTCCTCATACCACGGCTCGTACTTGATGCCGGTCTCGTTGTTATAAAGGATGACGTTCTCCAGGCTCTCCGGCGTCAGGAACGGCGGTGCGGGCGGATACAGATAGACGCGCTTGCTGCCGTGGATCTGCCACAGCGTCTGCCCGGCGGTGTCGAAATGATAGTACACCTGCGCGCGCGGCGACGAGATCAGGATGCCGTTGATGCGCTTGAACGTCTTCAGCCCGGGGACATGAGCCTCGAGCTCGGCGAAAATCTCGTCCAGCAGCTTGCCGTAGCGCGGGTCGATCTCGTTCACGCGCAGCAGGTTCAGCCAGATGCGGCCACGGCCGATCGCCTCGATGACCTGGTCGCCGCCGATCCCGCCGATCTCGCCCTCGCGCCAGAGCTTGCGCTCGTTTGGTCGGCCGGTTTCGATCAGCATGTAGTTCGACTTGGGCGCTTTCTCGATCAGCCGGGCCAAGGCGGGGCGGCTGAACAGCTCGTGCTGATTCAGGCTGTGGCGCAGGCGCAGCGGCACATTGCCCCAGAGCGCCCCGTGCTCCGGCTGCCATGCGGTGAAAATCGGAGAGACCATGCCAAACTCCCGGCAACCATGTTCGTCGAGCTCAGAATGAGCGGCCGACTACAGCGTAATGCCATCCGGCGCAACGCTTTCCACTGTCGAGAATAATCTGCTCTGCCACGGCTGCATCGGTTCATTCGGTCCGGACCGAGAGCCTAGGAGCAACCGCCGCAGATCGGTCTTGCCGTCTCAGCCATCGTGACATTATCTCATTACTAGCGGCATGTAATTTGCGAGGCCATGGTGGAAGCTAGGAGCGCCCATATGCGACGTCGAACCCTGCTTGGGGCTGGGATGACCGGCGCTGCGCTCCTGGCCTGCCCGCCGGTGGTGCGCGCGCAATCCGAGACCACGCTGCGCTTCGTCCCCTATGCCGACCTCGCCTTGCTCGACCCGGCAGTCAGCGCCTTCGTCACCCGCAACCACGTGCTCATGGTCTACGACACCCTGTTCGCCATGGACGAGGACGGCGTGGCGCAGCCGCAGATGCTGGCCGGATACGCCACCGAGCCAGACGGCCTGACCTGGACCCTCACCCTACGCGACGGCCTGCTGTTCCATGACGGCACACCCGTGCTCGCCCGCGACGCGGTGGCCAGCATCCAGCGCTGGTGGGTCAACGACGCCTTTGGCCAGTCACTCGCTGCCGTCACGGCGGACCTGTCCGCCCCGGACGACAAGACGATCCGGTTCCGCCTCAAGCGCCGCTTCCCGCTGTTGCCCGACGCCCTCGCGCATCCCACCAACACCATGGCCGTCATCATGCCGGAGCGGCTGGCCCGAACGCCGGCCAACACCCGCCTTACCGAGATGGTCGGCAGCGGACCGTTCCGCTACATGGCCGCCGAGCGCGTGCCCGGCGCGCGCAACGTCTATGCGAAGTTCGACGCCTATGTGCCGCGCCAGGGCCGGGCCAGCTTCTGCGCCGGCCCGCGCACGGTGCACTTCGACCGCGTCGAGTGGATCACCACGCCCGACCCGGCCACCCAGGTGGCAGCGTTGCAGTCCGGCGAAGTCGACTGGGTCGAGCAGCCGCTCATGGACCTCGTCCCCTCGCTGCAGGCCAGCCGCGCACTCAAGGTCGAGGTCGTGGAGACGAAGGGCCTGATCGGGTTCCTCCGGTTCAACCAGCTCTTTCCGCCTTTCGACAACCCGGCCATCCGCCGGGCGGTGCTGCGGGCGGTGAACCAGCGCGAGTTCATGCAGGCGGTCGTCGGCGGCAATGCCCCGTTCGATAGCCAGTGCGGCATCTTCACCACCGGAACGCCACTCGCCAACGACGCCGGCATGGAGGCGCTCAGCGGCAACCACAGCATGGCCGACCTGAGGCGCGAGCTCGCGGCAGCCGGCTACAACGGTCAGAAAATCATCTACCTCGAGCCGACCGACGTGCCGCGGATCAACGCCATCGCCGAGGTCGGCGCCGACATGCTGCGCAAGCTCGGCATGAACGTGGACGTGATCGCGACCGACTGGGGCACGACCGTCCAACGATCCGTCAGCCGCCAGCCGCCGGAGCGTGGTGGTTGGCACATGTTCGCGGCGTTCTCCGGCGGTTACGACATGAGCACGCCGGGCAGCCACCAGCTGATGCGGGGCAATGGCGAGGGCGCCTACAACGGCTGGCCCAGCCTGCCGAAGCTGGAGGCGCTGCGGGACGAGTGGCTGTTTGCCGAGGACAAGGCCGCCCAGCTGGCGCTCGCGCGGAAGATTCAGCAGCAGGCTCTGGAGGACGTGCCTTACCTGCCGCTGGGTTCGTACTATCAACCTGTCGCCTATCGTTCGAACCTGAATGGTGTGTCGAAGGGCTTGGTGCAGTTCACTGGGGTGAAGCGCGCCTGACCGGGCTGCGCGCGACGGCTTTGCCTGTCCGGTAAGGGCCACCGGGCGGCGGCTTGGGCTGCGCAACGTTCCGAAAGCATTGCAGGCATTCGAGCGACGACGGTGAGTGCCGTATGCGCGCGTTCCAGTCACGGGCACGACGCGGGCGGTGCTGACCGTCATTTGGTCATAACCGGCGGCATAGGGCGCATGAAACGAGTGATTGCCTTAAGCAATAATTCCGTTTACGAAAGATTATTCGTTAAGTGTGAGTGACTGTTCACGATAACGACTATAGTGGACAACAAAGTTTTCAATCTGCATTTTATGTTACAAGTAATTAAAAAGAATATTTACTAATAATGAGGCATTTTTATTAACTCATTATTGACTCATATTTGATTGGTTTTCTATAAATTACCTTGATAAGTTTCTTGCAGGCAATAAAGCCAAGGAGGCTCAATCATGATCCAAGTTTCTCAGCACTCTGCGTCGAAGACGAAGTCGAACGAGACGGACACTGCCGCTTCGGTTTCGCTGGCCAGCAGCCGCCCCGGCCAGCCTTCCGTCACAGCCGTTCAGGCTTCCACCAAGGACGCCGGCCGCGTGCACATCGGCGGCGGAATGATGCACTTCTAGGCAGCTCAAGGCGACGAGGCATCCCGCATATCGTTGCGGGATGCCGCCCCTCGCCTGAAGCGAAACGCGAATGCCCCAAGCCCCTATCGTAGAATTCTTTCGCATGATCCCGCAGGGCAGGCCGCCGAAGCGGGCCGAACGCTCGGCCGCCGGCTATTTGCCCAGCCGGGCGATGCGGTATTGTGACGCCCTCACGTCCGCGACGGGATACGGCTACTGGCTGTTCCCGCCGATGGACATCCAGCTGCTGTGGGATGGCGAGCAGGTATTCTGGTCCTATGGCGCCGTTGAAGGCTGGTTGCCGCTGTCCGGCACCGAAAGCGGCGCCGTCCAGTTTCCGGACTACGCCGCCATATTCGACGCTGCCGTCCCCGAAAAGCTGCGCGGCTATTCGCCCCCTTTCCTGACCGCCCTGCCGGAACTGGGCGGCGTGCAGATCTGGACCGGACTTCTGGCCAAGACCCGGCCCGGCTGGAGCCTGATGGTACGGCCTCCGGTCAACCTGCCCCCAATCGCGGGCCTCAGCGCCTGGGAGGGGGTCATCGAAACCGATCTCTGGTTCGGCCCCCTGTTCACCAACGTCCGTTTGACCCGGACCGATGTGCCCGTCCACATCCGCGCCGGTGCGCCATTCCTGCAGGTCCAGCCCGTCCCGCAGCTCGCATACCGGGAGGAGACGCTGGCGTCGTTCTCCTGCGGTGCCGCAGCGGACGTCGCAGAGGCGGATTGGGAGCGCCTCAGTGAGGTGCTGCTCCCCCATCCGGACCGGGAACTACGCCAAGGCCATTATGCGGTTGCGGTCCGCAAGCGCCGGACTTGCCCAATCGCTGCTGCATCCCTGAGCGATGATTGAACAAATGCGGGCTGGCTCCGCAGCCTGGTGAACCAATCGCCGGGCCTGGATCAATTCGGGACCCCCGCTCGTCGCAGGCCGTCTATATAGAATTCCTGGTCCTCCGGCCGCAGCGGCGGGCGGGCGACGATCCTGCCGATGGTAATGCCGGGTTCAATGGCACGGAGCATTGCCAGGCATTGGGCCGCCTCATCCTCGCGGCCCATATGACCCAAAATCGAGAGGCGAACGTTCAACGCAGACATATGACCGGGATTTCGCTCTAGCACGATCTCCGCAAGCATCTCCGCTTCGTCGAGCTGGCGCAGGAAGAAATTCGCCGTCATCAAAGCATGCTCGGCAAAGAAGATGTGGGTATCGCGCGGAGATAATGATTGGGACATCAATGCATGGCGAACAGCGACCGCATGCTCACCATTGTAGATCTTGGACCAACTACTCAACGTCCAAGCGATCGGAAGATTGGGGTTCAACTCAATGGCTCTCGCGTGCAAAGCGAGCGCGCTGCGCACGTCGTGAAACAAATAGCCTTTGACATGCCCGGCAATCGCGACCGCCCGGGCGTCAAACGGATCGAGAAACAGAGCGCGCTCGGCGGAGACGCCAGCCAAAGTCGTCACGTCGCGAGGATCGTCGACCCAGCCCTGGCCGACCGCCATGATGCTCCAATAGGCCATCCAGGCATGCGCCGCCGCATACTCCGGATCGAGCTCGATCGCGCGCAGCAGAAGATTGCGGGCGCGCATGAACTTCGGCCGGTCGAGGCGGAAGATGCCCTTGATCGCCGTCAGCACAGCGTGGTGCGCGGCGGCGATCTCCGTCTTTGCAGGCGCGTTGAATTCCCACCCCCGCCCGGACAGCGTCGGGTCGACCTGGGCGACCGTTTCGTAGGCTATGCGGTCCTGCAAGGAAAAAAGGTCGTCCCATGGCCCTTCGAAGTGCCCGCACCAGACCACCTCGAAATCCAGCACCACATCCAGCAAGGTCACGACAACGCGTATGCGGTCGTCGATCACCTGGAGCGTGCCGTCGACGACATAGTCGATTTGGAAGAGCTTGCAGCGTTCCCAAGCGTCGGCAGCAGGCCCTCTGCCATCCCAAAACGTCGCCGTCGCGATCAGGCGCGGCACGCGGAACCGGGCCAGCGCCGCGGAGATCTCCTCGGCCATCCCGAGCGTGATGCCATATCCGATCGGCGCGCCGAGGTTGCGAAACGGCAATACCGCCATCCGCCAGCCAAGCTGCGGCTCCGACGCTTCGGCGGCTTCCCGCACAACCGAGGGGAACCAGTCCGCCCGGTCATCAGCCATGCGGCGCGACCCCGCTCGGCTCGACAGGCAGCCTGATCGCGAAAAATCCATTTTCAAGGCAGCTTGTTCGCATGTCATTGGTATCCAACCAGTGCAGTCGCACGCGGCAGCAACGGTCCCACCGCTGCATCAAAACTCACCAAACACCCTATGCAATGTTTAGAAGTTTTAACCCTAAAATGTAAAATTCCACAATGCAAGACCGATCTCACCGGAAGAAGGACTATTCTTATCGTTTAGGTTCATTTGGAGATAACAGGATCATTTTTGAAGCATTCCAATCATTGCTGCATGATTTGCTTTGGACGGATTCTCGGCTCCCCGGTCGCTGAATGCATACGTGGCACGGATCGCCCACGAACCTGACTGGAGTTGCACCAATTCTACAGGCGATAGCGGCTCCTTCGAACGACCCAGGTGTAGACGCGAGCCTGACCCCCGTACTGATTGCGCGTTCGAGCCGATTTGGACTGAGCCTACTCCGCGACATCTCACAAAAGGGCCGATTTGTGCGCATTGCCCCCGAATCCTTCGCATTCACCATGCTGCTCGGGCTACTCGCCGCCTTGCCGGCGCTGTCGATCGATATCAGCGCACCGACGCTGGTCTTGCTGCCAGAAGCGCTGGATACGTCGCTGACCGTCGCCGGCCTGACGTTGTCGCTCTTCATGGCCGGCTTCGCGCTCGGGCAACTGGGCGGCGGCCGGCTCTCCGACCGCAGTGGCCGCCGGCCCGTGCTGCTGACAGGCTTGGTCTGCTTCACGGCGGCCGGCGTCGCATGTGCCTTGGCGACCTCCGGGACGGCGCTGCTTGCGTTCCGCCTCGTCCAGGGCGTCGGCGCCGGCGCATGCTCCGTCATCGCCTTCGCCATGGTGCAGGACCTGTTCGAGGGCGACCAGGCCCGGAGCAAGCGGTCCTACGTCACGGTGGTGTTCGGCATCGTGCCCATGTTCGCCCCAGCGCTCGGCGCGTGGCTGGTGCATCTCGCGGGCTGGCGCGCCGTCCATGGCGTCCTGTCCGTGGCCGGCGCCATGCTCATTCCGATAATATGGTGGGGCGTTCCCGAAAGCATGCGTGCAAGCAGGCGGGCGAGCCGGCGGGGCGAGCCGCGCACTGCCATCGCGGATCCTAGCCTGGCCAGCCGCGCCCGGCTCCGGGATGATCGACAATTCATCAGCTTCGCCGCGATAAATGCGCTGAGCTACGGCGCCGTGTTCGCCTATATCGCGGGATCACCGACCGTGATCATCGGGCAGATGGGCTTCTCCGCCTCCGTCTACGCCGGGTTGTTCGCGTGTACTGCAGCCGCGCTCGCCGCCGGCGCATGGACCAGCGGCAGGCTCAGCCGCCACGGCTTCGCGGCCGTCGGCCTGCTCGGCCCGAACCTCACGATCGCAGCATGCGCCGCGCTGGCCCTGACCCTGGCCTGCATCTGCCTCGCGGGCTTCACCGCCCGAACCGTCATCGTGCCGCTTCTGCTGGTGATCCTGTTCTCCCGCGGCGTGACGGCCCCGAGTTTGCAGCACCTCGCCATCGAACGGCAGCGCGAGCGCGCGGGGACAGCATCCGCGGCAATCGGGGTGTCGCAGCTTATCGCGGGCGCATTGACCAGCGCCGCCGTCGCGATCCTGCTGCCGAACCTCAAGTACCTGGCCGTCGCCGCTCCGATGGTGGCGCTCACCGCCATTGCGGCCGCCCTATGGTGGTGGACCCGGCCATCCATGTTGGCTGCCCCATGATTCCGCCCCGTAAGACCGCTCAATAAGGCTTGGCCTGCCAGAGGTCGGCCGATCAAAGGTGATTGGGCCCCGAGGCCGCGCGGGCGAGATGAGGACCCTGCAGCCGCGCTATGCGCAGATGCGCCGGCGGATTGCGCATCATGGGCCGGGCCGGCTGCGACAGCACGAAACGGGCCTCCTCGTCCGCCATCGGCCGGCCGATCAGGAAACCTTGGACGAGGCGGCAGTCGAGCTTGCGGAGCATGTCGAGTTCGTCCTCGGTCTCGACGCCCTCCGCCACGACGGATAGGTTCAGGCGCTTGCCAAGCAGGATGACGGCCTGCACGATCGCCAGCGTGCCGTCGTCGGCGCACATGCCGCGTATGAACGACTGGTCGATCTTGATGCGGTCGAACGGGAACCGGCGAAGGTAGCTCAAGCTGGCGTAGGCGGTGCCGAAGTCGTCCAGGCTGATGCGGACCCCTTGCTCCTTCAATGCCTTCATGGTGCGCAGCACCACGTCGGACTCGTCCAGCAAGACGCCCTCGGTCACCTCCAGGTCGAGCTGCCCGGCCGGCAACTGGGTCCGCTCCAAGATCTCGGCGATGCGCTGCGGCAGGTCCGGCTGGCGGAACTGCGAGGGTGACAGGTTGACCGAAATCGTGGCGGGGCGCTTCCACCGGGCGGCCTCGGCACAAGCCGCCTCCAGCGCCCAACGACCGAGCGGCACGATCAACCCGCTGGATTCGGCGAGCGGTATGAACTGGTCCGGCTGAACCAGCCCGCGGGTTGGATGCCGCCAGCGCAGCAGCGCCTCGAAGCCGAGCACCTCAAGCGAAAGGCCATCGCAGATCGGCTGATAGACCAGTGCGAACTGCCGGCTCTCGATTGCGCCGGCGAGCTCCTGCTCGACCAGCAGCCGCTCCTGCTGGCGCGTGTTCATCGCGGGGTTGAACAGGCAATAGGTGCCGCGCCCGGCTTCCTTCGCGCGATACAGCGCGGTGTCGGCGTTGCGCAGCAGCAGGTCCGGCGTATCCCCATCGGCCGGGTGGATGGCGATGCCGATCGAGACACCGATCGTCGACTGCTGGCCGTCCAAGGTGAACGGCTGCCCGATGGTATCCAGCAGGCGTACCGCCAGCGCCGTCGCCGCGGCAGGCTGACCGCTGAGTCGTTGAATGATGGCGAACTCGTCACCGCCGATGCGGGCGACCGTGTCGCTTTCGCGCACGTTGCGCCGCAGTCGCTGGGCGACCGCGATCAGCAGCTTGTCCCCGACCTCATGCCCGCGCAGGTCGTTCACCAGCTTGAAACCATCGAGGTCCAAATACAGCAAGGCGAGGCCCTCGCCGCGGCGCGCCGCAGCAAAGGCGTCGTTCAGACGCTCCTGGAACAGCAAGCGGTTCGAGAGCTGCGTCAGGTTGTCGTGATGGGCCACGAAACGGGTGCGGTCCTCCGTCACCTTGCGGAACAGCGCCGGACGTATGCTGTTGGCAAGCGATACGACGTCCGCCACGACTTCGTGCAGATCCGCACGCTCCGTGGCAAACGCCAGCGATATGCCGAACCGCTGCTGTTGCAGCCAAATGGGGACGCTGATCTGGCTCGTTAGCCCCGACGCGATGGCATTGGCCAGCAACGGGATGCGCTCCGGCTGGTCGAGCTGCGAGTAGACGACGGCCTGCGGCTTGTTGAGCCGGATCGTCTCGGCTGCGATGAAACTCAGGGCATCCGCCGGCTCGGCAGCTGGACGAGTAAGATACGAGTCGTTGTCCTGATTATAGCGGCTGATCTCGTGGATCGACCCATTCGCCGGGGTCAGTTGCCAGATGCGTCCAAGCGCCGCGTCGTGAAAGCGGCAAAGCTCCTCGACGATGCCGGTCAGCGCATTGGCGCAGCACGTCGCTTCGGAGACGACGCGCAGCATCCGGTCGACCCGGAGAGCGCGGTTGGCCACGTGCATCAGGTGCAAATGGCGCTGCTCCCGCTTGCGATCCGCCATGATCAGCTCTGCCACATGGCCCAACGACAGTACCTGAAGCTCCGTCAGCCCAGCCCGGGCATCTTGGTCCAGGACGCAGAGGAAGCCGATGCGTTCGCCCCCAGGAGAAAGCAGCGTTTGGTGGGCCAGGAACCGTGGCCGCAGCGGTTCAGCGGCCCAGCGCTCCGTCAATCGCGCGTCATGCATCAAATCAGGCAGGACCGTCAGGCCCAAGGACGGCTGCAGGACGGCGTCGAGCTCGGCGGCAATGTCTGCCTGATCCGGCGTCAGCCCGAACACGGCTCGTACCGGGAGGCGAGCGGTTCGGCGTCCGAGCACATCTATCACGGCGGCAGAACACCCGGTGACGCTCGCCGCCAGGCGCGCGTATTGGTCCAATAGGGATCCTGCTGCGACTGGCGACATGCCTTGTGTCCCACTTGTATCGTGAGCCTGGATTTGCTCAACCGCCGATAGCACGCTCGCCGATGCTGCGTACTATTAAGCTATAACGATACTCGCTCCGATGGACAGCCCAAAGCGGGCGGCTCCAGCGCCTGTGACCGGGAACTAGCTGTAAACCTGCCATCTCGCCGCTCGCTGCCGAGCATGTCGTCGCGGAATGGATTTTTTTGGGGAAGGATGTGCCGGGTGTCGCTTTGCAGCCAGCGCTTCACCGGGCTGAGATGATTGACCAACGACAGCACCGCACACCACGCGGCGTGCAGTGCTGCTTAGGGCATAAGCCGTTGGCTACTCGGCAGCCTGGGCGAAGGGCATGCCGGTCTCGATCGGCAGGCTCTCGTCGCGGCTCCACTCGTTCCAGGAGCCGAAGTACATCCGGACGTCGCGCACCCCAGCCTCACGCAGCGCGACCAGGGTGTTGGACGCGCGGGCGCCCTTGAAGCAATACAGGTAGACCGGCGTGGACGGGCTGATGCCGACGGTATGCGCCTCCGCCATGATCTCGTTCGGCGCCTTGAACATCGGCCCGGCGCCAGTCGGCTTCATCAAGCGATACCACTCCAACCACCGCGCGCCAGGGATGCGGCCCTTGCGCGGGCAGAAATCCGGGCCGTATGGCGAGGAGCTGGTGCCGATCCACTCGTCGACATCGCGCACATCGAGCTTGACGATGGCGTCGTTGCCGACAGCGGCCAGCATGGCCTCGCGGTCGATCATCATGCCGCTGCCGGCGTCCGTGAGCGGGAACGGCTTCGCGGCCGGCATGGCCGGGTCCATGCTGACCGGCATTCCGGCTGCCTTCCAGGCATGGAAGCCGCCGTGCAGCACGCGGGCCTTCTCGTAGCCGAGCCAGCTCAAGAGGAAATAGCCGCGGCACGACTGGCCGAAGCCGGAGTTCATGCTCTCCTCGTAGCACACCGCCGTCTCGGCGCCGGACAGGCCGGCAGCCCCGAACGCATCGGCGAACTTCTGCCGCAGCTCGGTCATGCCCTCGGGGGTGGACATCGCGAGATAGGTGAAGATCTCGTGCACGTTCACGGCGCCCGGGATGTGTCCGGCGGCATAGGCGTCCGGCGACCTGGTGTCGATTACGACGACGCCGGGACCCATCATTCCCTGAAGTTCGGCCGGGGTCAGCAACACTTTGTCGGTCATGCTCGGTCTCCTTTCTGTTTACGGCAAGCGGACGCGCAGGCCATCCAGCGCGTCGATCAGGCGGATTTGACAGCTCAGCCGGGAGGTCGGCGTGAGGTCGAACACGGTGTCGAGCATCGCGTCTTCCTCCTCGGAGATCGGCGGCAGCTTGGCCGTCCAGGCGTCGTCCACGATCACGTGGCAGGTGGCGCAGGCGAGCGAGCCGTTGCATTCGCCCAGCACTGGCAGCCCGGCCGCGCGGGCGAGCTGCATGATGCTGTCGCCCGCGCCGCCCGTGAGCACGGTCTCGCCTTCGGGGCCGTTGACGATGGCTTGCGACATCAGTGCAGGGTTCCCGGCGTGACGCGCAGCTCGGGGCGGCTCAGCTCCTGGCGCAGATGGCGGATCGAGGGGGTGATGATCGCGACGAAGTGGCCCTCGCGGATGCGCCGGTTGACGGCGGAGCCCTCGATGTAGCCCCGGGCGCCGGTATGCAGCAGCGCGGCCTGCCCGGCCTCCAGCGTCAGCTCGCTGATGCGCAGGCGCGCGGTCAGCACGGCGCGCAGGTATTCCGGCGCTTGCTCCAACGGCGTAACGGACAGCCGGGTGATCTCCTCGTGCACCGCGGCGAGGTCGGCCGCGAAGTCGTCGGCCCGGCGGGGCAAATATTGGTTGGTGTGGCCGTGGGTCACATCGGCCTCGCGCATCAGCGTGATGCAGGCCTGGGTGACGCCGAGGCCCATGCCGGTCTGCAGCAGGATAAAACCGGCCTTGATGCGGCGGATCATGTCGCCGAGCGGGTCGGCCAACAGCATCTCGTCGGCGATGAAGGCGCGGCGGAACAGCACGCTGTAGGTGCCGGTGCCCTCGAGCGCCACGAAATGCGCGTTCATCTTGATGTCGACGCCGGGCTGTCCGCAGCGGATCATCGCCATGATGCGGTGGCCGGCGTCGTCCGCGTCCTCGAACACCGTGCCGAACAGGTGGTCCGGGCCGAGGTTGCTGACCCACGGCAGCACGCCGGACACCTCGTAGCCACCGGCCACCCGGCGGCCGCGCAGCTTGAACTTCTCGATGCCCGACAGCGACTTCATCGGGTTGGACAGGCCGGTGCCGCCCATCGCCATGCCCTGGGCGAGCCCGCCCTGCAGTTCGACGCGGAGTGCTACGTTGTCGGATTGCTCTAGGTACCAGCCACTGGCGTCCTGGCACCAGGTGCAGAAGGCGGTGGACATGCAGGTCTCGCCGACCGCGGCCATCGCGTCGACGGCAGCTCCGATGCTGGGCCGCGCCGAGTGGGCGGCAAGGTGCTGGGAAAATAGCCCGGCGGCGCCCAACGCACGCATTGCCTGGGCCGGATAGAGGCCGTCATGGTCGATCTGACGCACCAGCGGCGCCAGTTCGGCGTCGATGACAGCGCGAAGCGCGGCGTTGGCGGGGGGCGTCACTTGAACGCCGTTACGGATTGCAGTCTCGCTCATGGCGGCGCCCCCTTTGGTCGTGGTTCAGACCGACTTGACGTCGAGGCCGACCGGCTTGGTGAAGGTGTTGGCCACCGGGGACCACTTGGTCGCGTGGGCGATCAGCGCGTCGAGGTCGGCCTGCGGCGCGTCGGCCTCGAGATGGACCTTGGCGCGGACCGCGTCGAAGCCGACCGGCTTCGGCGAGGTGTCGCCGGTGCCCCAGACGGCGGTGATGTTGATATCGGCCTCGAGCTCAATCTCGAGCTTGCGGACGGTGATGCCCTGGGCGACCGCGTTGGCGTGGATGCCGACCGCGAGGCACGAGCCGAGGGCCGCCAGCGACGCCTCCGACGGGTTCGGCGCAGTGTCGTCGCCCAGCAGGCCCGGCGGCTCGTCCACGATGTAGGGCGGCAGGTCGCGGATCATGTTGAGGTGGCGGAAACGCCCCTCGGCGACGGTGCGGCACTTGAGGGTCTTGATGGCGGCCGGGTCAGCACGGCCCTTGGCGATCAGCGCGTCGAGCCCGCCCTTGTCGATCGGCGCGAGGCAACCGGTCATTGCGGTCGGCGGTGGGGCTTTGGTGGTGGCACTCATCCCTGGATTCCTTTTTGTGATGACCGGAACAGACCGGTCTGTCTTATATACATCCTAGCAGGATGCGTGCCAACAGGTAGCAGGATGCGTTCCACCAGCGTGTTTGAGCGGCATAGCCTTTGCGGTAAGACATTAACGGACGGTCGGGGTGGAACCAGCCCAAGACGTGTCGATCAGGCGACTACTAACTGGGCAGCATATGCCCATTATATAGGCATTATAGGAAGTTACGGATGTCAGACGCGTCAACTGTCGTAGATGCAGGCATGACCATCGCACAGGCGCCCCGCCGAGTGCCGCCGCATGAGCGGATCATCGAGGTCGCCCGCGAGCTGTTCTGCCGTGACGGCATCCATGCAACCGGGATCGACCGCATCCTTACCGAGGCCGGCGCATCCAAGATGACGCTCTATGGGCGGTTCGGCTCCAAGGAGGCCCTGGTGCGGGAGGTGTTGGCGCGCGAGGGAGCCGAGTGGCGCGAGACCTTCTTCGCCGCGGTCGAGGCCGTGGGGTCCGACCCGGCCGACCGTCTGTATGCCACCATCCCTGCCTTGCGCAGTTGGTTCGAAGGGCGGTTCTATGGATGTGCCTTCATGAACGCCGCCGCCGAGCATGCGAAGGGCACCCTCGGCGGTGAGCCTTGGCTACGCGAGATGACGGCGCAGCACCACGCGGCGATCATCGCCTTCCTCGCGGAGCTGGCGGCGGCGGCGGGCTACGCCGATCCGCGCATGATGGGGCGTCAGGTGCTGCTGGTGCTGGACGGCGCGATCGCCGCGCTGATGGTCAGCGGCGATGCGGCGGTCCTGGACGTCGCGGCGCTGAACTTGCAGGCGGTTCTGCGGGCGCCGTAGCGGTCCAAAACGGATGGCAGCATACGTCCGATTTGCACCAGCAGACCCGTTCGGCCTGGAAATGATGAGCTCAGGCGGCAA
>CAZZWN010000013.1:19608-25621 GCA_964657765.1 uncultured Acetobacteraceae bacterium | reverse complement strand
CGTTCCCCACTTCACGTTACTGGCTGGCCCAGATGATCCGATGCACCCAGGCGACCTCGATCAGGTCGAAGCTGCGGTCGCGGTGTTCGGGGTTCAGGCTCTTTAGCTCGATCCGCTTGGCCGAGCGGCGGGCGAGCTGTTTGGCCATCACCTCGCCGGCGAGGGTGCGCAGCACCACGCGGTCCCCCCGGCGGATCGGCGCCGCCGGGGACATCACCACCATGTCGCCATCGCGGAACACCGGCTCCATCGAGTCGCCGGCGATCTCGAGCGCATAGGCGTTGGGGTCGGCGATCTCCGGCAGGCTGACCTCATCCCAACTGCCGCCGACCGGAAAGCCGGCATCGTCGAAGAAGCCGTCGCCGCCGGCCTGCGCCAGGCCGAGCAGCGGGATGCGCCGCTGCGGACGCGCCGAGACGACGGTTGCCGAGCCGGTGACCAGGGAGGTGAACAGCTCAAGGCTGGCGCCAGTGGCGTCGAGCACCTTGGCCAGACTCTCGGTGCTGGGCCAGCGGGCACGGCCGTCCGGCATGCGCCGCTTGCTCGGGTTGAAGGTGGTGGCATCCAGGCCGGACCGCTTCGCGAGGCCGGATGCCGACAGCCCATATTCGGCGGCAAGCGTGTCGAGCGCGCGCCAGATGTCATCGTGTTTCATAATTTGTATCATGCCTAGGAATTGACGCCGATTCAACTAGGAATTTGCACCTTGAAAAGCTTGCGTCCGCGGCCACAGAATGTTCTTGTTATGTTCTACAACAGGATGCCGACATGCCAAGCAATTCCGCATCCCGTCCCGATACCCGCCTGCACGCGCCATGCCGGACGGCCCCGTTCGCCTCGGCCGAGGCGGCTTGGTTCTGGACCGCATCGTGCCTGCGCGCGCGCCAGGAAGCGGCGCCTGGCCCACACGTCCCGAGCTGGGAGCCGAGTCCGGGGCCATGCCGGCCGGAGGACGTCGTCAAATGCCTCGACGCATTGTATCGCCAGCGCCGGGTCGAGCTGCTGCACGTCCGCATCCTGCGCATCTGGGGCTGGCGCGGGACGGCGCCCAATCCGGCCTGGCCGCGCGAGCGTTGCGACTGGCGGTTGTGGCACGAGGCGCTGGGCCGCATGGAATGGCCGTTGCGCGTCCGCGGCATCGTCGTGGGCGGGGCGCTTTAGCCGGGCTGCTTCATGATCTCGGCGTTATGCCGGACGCGGCCGGCGTCCGTCGCATGGAAGCGTCCATCGCGCTCGACGGCAAAGCCCATGCCGGACAGGCGCTCGAGGCACGGCCCGTCCTTTAGCCCCGACGGCCGCCCGGGCGCGCCGCACAGCGTCAGCCGATGCAGCGCGGACCGGCAGCAGGTCTCCAGATAGGGCTCGTTCCACATGGGCGGGGTCTAGCGGCACAGCGCGCACTTCTCAAGCGGGCGGGGATCGGGCAGACACCGGCGGCATGACGCCAAGCATCGCCTCCGCCCTCATGCCGCTGCTGCGCCGGGTCGACGCCGAGCGGGCGCACCGGCTCGCCATCACGGCGCTGCGGCTGGGGCTCGCCGGACAGGACGCGACGCCGGACGACCCGGCGCTGCGGGTGCGTACGCTCGGCCTGGAGTTCCGCAACCCGATCGGGCTTGCGGCCGGGTTCGACAAGGACGCGACGGCGTTGCGCGGGCTGTGCCGGATCGGCTTCGGCTTCATCGAGGCCGGGACCGTCACGCCGCGTCCGCAGCCCGGCAACCCGCCGCCGCGCGTGTTCCGGCTGGAGGCGGACCGCGCCGTCATCAACCGCTACGGGCTGAACAGCCTGGGCTTGGCCGCCTATGTCGCCCGGCTCGCCGCCCTGCCGCGCGGAAGGGTGCCGGTGGGCGCCAATGTCGGCATCAACAAGGACGGCGCCGATCCCGAGCGCGACTATCCCGCCCTGATCGCCGCCGTGGCCCCGCACGCCGACTACATCGTGATCAACGTGTCGTCGCCGAATACCGCGGGCCTGCGCGACCTGCAGGGCGAGGCGCGGCTGGCTGCCATCCTGGCCGCGGTGCAGGCCGCCGTGCCGCGCCGCCCGCCGCTGCTGGTGAAGATCGCGCCCGACCTGCCGGAGGGCGGGCTCGAGGCCATCGTCGAGACGTCGATCCGGCAGCGGGTCGACGGCTTGGTCGTGTCCAACACCACGGTGGCGCGTCCGGCCACGCTGCGGTCCGACGCCGCCACGGAGACCGGCGGACTGTCCGGGCCGCCGCTGCTCGCGGCCAGCACGCGGATGCTGGCCCGTGCGCATCGGCTGGCGGCCGGGCGGCTGGTGCTGATCGGCTGCGGCGGCGTGTCGACGGGGGCGGACGTATTGGACAAGCTGCGGGCGGGCGCGCATCTGGTGCAGCTCTATACGGCGTTCAGCTATGCTGGCCCGGCCTTGATCCCGCGGCTGAAACGCGAGCTTTCGGCCGCGCTGCGCCGTGAGGGGTTCCGCACTGCCATGGACGCGATCGGGGTTGATGCATGAGAGACTTGGGCATGAGACGCCTGGCGAACTTCGCCCCGCTTGCGGCCGAGTATGACGGTTTCATCCTCGATCTTTGGGGGGTGATCCACGACGGCGTCGAGCCCTACGTGGGTGCGGCCGAGTGCCTTCTGGCCTTGCGCGGCATGGGAAAGCGCATCGTGCTGCTGTCCAACGCGCCGCGCCGGGCAAACGAGGTGGTGCTGCAGCTCCGCGGCATGGGCATTCCGGACAGCGCCTATGATGGGGTCATGACGTCGGGTGAGGCGACCTACCTCATGCTGCGGGACCGGTCCGATCCCTGGTACCGGCGGCTGGGCAACGCCGTGTTCCATTTGGGTCCACAGCGCGACCGCAACGTGCTGGATGGCCTAGGCCTCGATATCCGCGACACGCCCGAGGGCGCCGGATTCATGCTCAACACCGGGCCGGACGACCACCTCAACCCGACCGACCCGGCCGCCTATGACACGGTGCTGCGGGACTGCGCGGCGCAAGGGCTGCCAATGATCTGCGCGAACCCGGACCTGTATGTGATCCGCGGCGGCGTCCGCGTGGTCTGCGCCGGCACGTTGGCCCAGCGCTATGTCGCGATGGGCGGCGACGTCCGCAGCCTCGGCAAGCCGGACGCAGCGATCTATGCGCCGGTGCTGGCCATGCTGGCGGTCCCGCCTGCGCGAGTGCTGGCGGTGGGCGACGCGCTCCGCACCGACATCGCGGGCGCGGCAGCGGTGGGGCTCGACGCGTGCTGGGTGCTGGGCGGGCTGCACGGGGCGCACCGGGGCAGCGATGCGGCGACCGAGGCGGAGGCGACGACGGCCGGGCTGTTTCCGGTCGCGGCGATCCCGCATTTTGTCTGGTAGGCTAAGCCCGCCCGGCGACGCGCGACAGCAGCAGCGGGTCCACCCGCAGGATCGCCATCGCCCGGTGCCACTTGGTTTCGTGGTCCGGGTCGAACAGCAGCTCCAGCTTCGCCGGCGCCGATAGCCAGACGTTCTGCTGCATCTCGCGGTCGAGCTGGCCCGGGCCCCAACTGCTGTATCCCAACGCCAGCAGGCTCTCCTTGGGGCCGCCGCCCTGGGCGATCTCCTGCAGCACGTCGAGGCTCGCGGTCAAAGCCAACCGGTCGTCGACCCGCAGGCTGGCGTCCGAGACCCAATCCGACGTGTGCAGCACGAAGCCGCGCCCATGGTCGACCGGGCCGCCCTGGCAGAGCTGGATTTGCCGGGCCGGCGGCACGGGGTGCACGTCCAACTGGGCGAGCAGCGCGTCGAAGCTCGGCTTAGCCAGCGGCTGGTTCAGCACGATGCCCATCGCGCCCTCGTCGGTATGGGCGCACAGCAGGATTACGCTATGGGCAAAGTTCGGATCGTCCATCGCGGGCATAGCGATGAGCAACTGGCCGGTCAGCGAGGTTTCGTCGGGATCGATCATGGACGCTAAGTTGGCCTCCTGTGGCAGCAGAGCAAGATTGGCCGTAAAATGCGAGCTGGGGCAATGCGAGTGCGGCGGCCCTGTGGCGCACAGGTGACTCGATCACGGCCGGCGGCTAGGATTCCAAGCACTGCAGCGCAAAGGAGTTCCAGATGATCAAAACTGGCGACGCGATTCCTCATATGAAGCTGACTGCGGCAACCGCCGCGGGGCCGAAGGAGCTCTCGACCGAGGAGGTTTTTGCGGGCAAGAAAGTCGTGCTGTTCGCGGTGCCGGGAGCGTTCACCCCGACCTGCAGCGCCCGGCACATGCCGGGATATCTGCAGAACATGGATGCGCTGCGGGCCAAGGGGGTCGACACCATCGCGTGCATTGCGGTGAACGACGTGTTCGTGATGGACGCCTGGGCCAAGGAGTTGGGGATCGACGGGCAGATCACGATGCTCGCCGACGGGTCCGCCGCCCTTACCAAGGCGCTGGGATTGGAGCTCGACCTGACGGCCCGCGGCCTCGGCATACGCAGCCAGCGCTATGCCATGGTCGTGGAGGATGGGCGGGTGACGCATTTGGCCGTGGAGCCGCCGGGCGGGTTCGACGTCAGCAAGGCCGAGAGCGTGCTGGCGGTGCTGTAGCGCGATACGTCGTGCCGCCTAATTACTGACTTTTCCGGAAGATGCCGACGAGTGCATGGGGTTGATCCTCTCGCCGTCGCGGCGGCTCAGGCGGCCACCCGGTCGCGCAGGGTTTCGGACTGGAAAGTCTCGGCGATGTATGACGCCAGCGCGTCCGTCACCGGCTGGCGCGCGTCGGGGCTGCGCAGCATCAGGATGCCAAAGTCGGGCAAGGCGGGCATGCCCTCGTCCGCCCGCATTGGGCGCAGGCCGTCCGGCAGCCAGGAGATGGTCGAGACCGTCACCGCCAGCCCCGCCACCACAGGCGCATGGGTGCCCAACTGCGTCGCCGAGCGATACGCGATGCGGTAGCGCCGCCCCGCGGCGTCCAGCGCACGAAGCGCCGCCTCTGCCCAGGTGCATTGATCCCCGGCGAGCGCCACCGGCAGCGGGTCCAGCCGATGCGGCGCATACGCCGTCGAGGTGATCCAAGTGAGCGGCCCGCGCCATAGCGGCACGGTGGGCCAACCCGCGGACGAATGTCCGTCCGAACACAGCGTGAGATCCAGCTCGCCGGCGCGCATGCGCTCCACCAGCCCCGACGACGGCAGGCACAGCACATCGACCTGGACCGCTGGATAGCTCTCGGCGAAACGCTTCAGGATCTGCGGCAGGTATCGCAGCGCGTAGTCGTCCGGCGTGCCGAGCCGCACGGTCCCGTGCACGGTCGGCGCACGGAAGCTGGTCCAGATCTCGTCGTTGAGCGCCAGCAGGTCCCGGGCGCGGTGCAGCAGGAACTCGCCGTGCGGCGTCAGGTGCACCGAGCCGCCCTTGCCGCGGGACAGCAGCCGCTCGCCCAACAGGCTTTCCAGCCGCTGCACCTGCATCGAGACAGCCGATTGCGTGCGTCCGACGCGCTGCGCGGCGCGAGTGAAGCTGCCTCCCTCGGCGATGTAGATGAAGGTGCGCAGCAGGTCGGGGTCGAGGTTGGTCGGGAGGGTCATGGGCATCAGTATTGCTGATATCTCCCATCATGGCAATTCGTTTCCATGATGCCCCCGGTCATCCCATTGTCCAATCCGACCGTGGTGGTCGAGGAAGATGGAGGCGATTATGGCAGTTCGCAGCAGCCTGACCGAAGTGCGTTACGTGCAGCAAGCGACGGGGCGCACGCTGTTGCGCGACGCATGGGTGGCGCTGGCCGCGATGGCCCGTGCCCGGCGGACCCGGCGCCTGCTGGCCGAAATGGATGACCGCATGCTGGCCGATATCGGCATCGGACGCGGCGACGCCATGATGGAGGCTTCGCGCGCGCCCTGGGACTTGGCGGCCCGGCGTTGAGCCCGGTCTAGCCTCGGGCCAAGTAGGCGGCGCGCATGGGCTTCAATATCGCGAGAGCCAGCACGGCCGTCAGCAGGTCGGCGCCGATCGCCAGGCCGAACACCGTCGACCAGCTGCCGCTGGCGTCGTGCAGCAGCGACGCCAG
>CAZZWN010000013.1:0-19598 GCA_964657765.1 uncultured Acetobacteraceae bacterium | reverse complement strand
GCGGGCCGCCGAAGATCGCGCCGATACCCTGGGCGATATAGAGGCAGCCATAGTTCTTGGTGGCGTGCCGGGCGCCGAAGGTGTCGGTCAGGGTGGAGGGGAACAGCGAGAATATCTCGCCCCAGCCGAAGAACACGACGCCCGACATCAGCACGAACAGCAGCGGGCTGCCGCTGGTGGACAGCCATGTCGCCATGGCGATGCCCTCCAGGCCGAAGGCGATGGCCATCGTGTTCTCGCGCCCGATGCGGTCGGACACCCAGCCGAAGAAGGGCCGGGTCAGGCCGTTGCAGAAACGGTCGACCGTGAGGGCGAGCGGCAAAGCGGCAAGGCCCCAGACCATCATCTTGGTAATGCCGAAATCCCCGGCGAAGGCGCCGATCTGCGAGGTCACCATCAGGCCGGAGGTGGACATCATCGACATCATGGCGAACATCAGCCAGAAGACCGGGCTGCGCAGCATGACGGCAGTGTCGACGTCGCGGACGCTGGACGAGGCCCGGGTTTGGGCAAGGACCGCGTCCGGCGGTGCGCGCAGGCCGAGGGCCGCGAGCACGCCGACCGCACCGAGAATCCAGCCGAACTTCGCGAGCGTGGTCTGATATCCGTTGGCAGCCAGGCTGTCGGAGATCGGGAATGTCGTCAGGATGGCGCCCATCCCGTATCCGGCCGCGACCATCCCGGCGGCGAAACCGCGGCGGTCCGGGAACCAGCCGACCATCTGCCCGACCACGCCGACATAGACGATCCCGGTGCCCAGCCCGCCCAACAGGCCGTAGGTCAGATAAAGGGTGGCGAGCGACGTAGCATAGGACGCGAGGACCCAGCTCATCCCGGTGAGCCCGGCGCCGAACGCAATCAGCCAGCGGGGGCCGAAACGCTCGACCAGCCAGCCCTGGAACGGGCTGAAGAAGGTCTGCAGCACGATCAGGATGCTGAAGGTGACCTGCACTCCGGCCGCAGTCGCGCCGAGCGTCGCGCCGATCGGCTTGGTGAACAGCGTCCAGACGTATTGCGGGCTGGAGATCGCCATCATGCAAACTAGGCCCAGCCCCAGTTGCACCCATCGCACGCTGGCAATCGGCAAGGCGGCGGGTCGGACTGTCGCGCTCATTATGGCTCCGGAAAAGATTCCCGAAGTTGCATGCAATCGCTAGGCCAGCAGACGGCTGGCAGGGCGGCGCGTCGGTTTACTCCGCCGCCTGCGCATACGCCTCCATCGGCGCGCAGGTGCAGACGAGGTTGCGGTCGCCATACACGTTGTCGACGCGCTTCACCGGCGGCCAATACTTGGCGGCGCGCACGAAGGGGAGGGGGAACGCCGCCTGCTCGCGCGAATAGGCGTGCGCCCACTCCGTGCCGGAGACCTCATTCGCCGTATGCGGTGCGTGCTTCATCGGGTTGTCGGTCCGGTCCAGCGTCCCCGCAGCGACCGCGGCGATCTCCGCACGGATCGCGATCATCGCGTCGCAGAAGCGGTCGATCTCGGCGCGGCCCTCGCTCTCGGTTGGCTCGATCATCAGCGTGCCCGCCACGGGCCAGCTCATGGTCGGCGCATGGAAACCGTAATCCTGCAGGCGCTTGGCGATGTCCTCGACGCCCACGCCAGCCTCTGCCTGGAAGCCGCGGCAGTCGAGGATGCACTCATGCGCGACCAGTCCGTGGGCGCCGGCATAGAGGACGGGGTAGTGCGGGCGGAGCCGGGCGGCCATGTAGTTGGCGTTCAGGATAGCCACTTCGGTCGCGCGCCGCAGCCCGGCCGCGCCCATCATGCGGATATAGGCGTAGCTGATCGGCAGGATGCCCGCACTGCCGAACGGCGCCGCCGCGACCGGGCCGAAGCCGGTGGATGGCCCGGCGTCCGCGCGCATCGGGTGGTTCGGCAAGTATGGCGCCAGATGCGCGGCCACGCCGATCGGTCCGATGCCGGGGCCGCCGCCGCCATGCGGGATGCAGAACGTCTTATGCAGATTGAGGTGGCAAACGTCGGCGCCGATCGCAGCCGGGCTGGTGAGGCCGACCTGCGCGTTCATGTTCGCGCCGTCCATATACACCTGGCCGCCGTGCTGGTGCACCACGTCGCAGATCTCGCGTATGCCCTCCTCGAACACCCCGTGCGTGCTGGGGTAGGTGACCATCAACGCCGCGAGCCGGTCGCCATGCTGCTCGACCTTGGCGCGGAGGTCGGCCAGGTCCACGTTGCCGTCGCGGTCGCAGCCAATGACGACGACGCGGTAGCCGGCCATGACCGCGCTGGCCGGGTTGGTGCCGTGCGCGCTGGATGGGATCAGGCAGATGTCGCGCTGCGCTTCGCCGCGGGAGGCATGGTAGGCGCGTATGGCGAGCAGGCCGGCATACTCGCCCTGGCTGCCGGCATTCGGCTGCAGCGACACGGCCGCGAAGCCGGTCACCTGACATAGCCAGCCCGACAGCCGCTCGATCAAGGTCAGGTAGCCGCGCGTTTGCTCCGGCGGCGCAAACGGGTGGATGTCGGCGAAGCCCGGCAGCGAGATCGGCATCATCTCGGCCGTGGCGTTCAGCTTCATCGTGCAGGAGCCGAGCGGGATCATGCTGCGGTTCAGCGCGATGTCGCGGTCCTCGAGCCGCTTCAGGTAGCGCAGCATCTCGTGCTCGGCGTGGTAGGCGCCGAAGACGGGGGCGGTCAGCACGGGGGAGCCGCGGACCAGGCTGGCGGGCACGCTGGGGGCGGCGTCGAGCAACGGCGCATCGAGCAGCGCCGCCAACCGCGCCAGCTCGTCCCGTGTCACCGTCTCGTCCAGCGCGATCGACACGCCGCCATCCGGCAAAGCGCGCAGGTTGAACCCGGCCGCGGCGGCACTGGCCAACAACCTTGTCACGTCGCCATCCAGCGTCAGCGTATCGAAGAACGCGTCATGCCGCAGCGAAAACCCGGCGCGGACGGCGGCGCTTGCCAACAGCCGTGCCTGCAGGTTCACCCGCCGGGCGATGCGGCGCAGGCCCTCGGGCCCGTGCCATACGGCATACATCCCGGCCATCACTGCCAGCAGGACCTGGGCCGTGCAGATGTTGCTCGTCGCCTTCTCCCGCCGGATATGCTGCTCGCGGGTCTGCAGCGCGAGGCGCAGCGCTGGACCGCCAGCCGCGTCCTGGCTCAGGCCGACGAGCCGGCCGGGCATCTGGCGCTTGAAATTGTCGCGTGTCGCAAAGAACCCGGCATGCGGGCCGCCAAAGCCCATCGGCACGCCGAACCGCTGCGCCGATCCCACGACGACGTCGGCCCCCATCTCGCCGGGTGGGGTGAGGACGACCAATGACAGCAGGTCGGTGCAGACGATCGCGAGCGCGCCGGCGGCGTGGGCGGCAGCGATCTCAGCGTGCAGGTCACGGATCGCGCCGGTGGTGCCGGGATACTGCAGCACGACGGCGAACGGGTTTGCGGCGCCGATCGCCGCCACGTCGCCCGGCGTCACGTCCACGAGCTGGATGCCTCGCGGCGCCGCGCGAGTGGCCAGCACGGCGCGGGTCTGCGGGTGCAGGTCGGCGCAGACGGCCAGCACGTCCGATTTGGTCGAGCCCACGCCATGCGCCATCGTGACGGCTTCCGCCGCAGCCGTCGCCTCGTCGAGCAGCGAAGCGTTGGCGATCGGCATAGCCGTGAAGTCGCACACCATGGTCTGGAAACTCAGCAGCGCCTCGAGCCGCCCCTGGGCGATCTCGGCCTGATAGGGGGTATAGGCGGTGTACCAGCCTGGGTTTTCCAGCACGTTCCGCAGGATGACGGGGGGCACATGGGTGCCATAGTAGCCCTGGCCGATCAACGACCGCTTAAGCTCGTTCTGCCCGGCGAGCCCGCGCAACTCGGCGATGGCAGCGGCCTCGTCGATCGCGGGTGGCAGGTCCATGGCCTCCAGCGCGCGGATCGCCGCAGGCACCGCCTTGCTCGCGAGCTCGTCCAACGTTGCTGCGCCGACCTCGTGCAGCATGCCGGCGATCTCGGCCTCGTTCGGCGCAATGTGCCGGGCGACGAAGCCGTCCGCCCCCTCCAGTGCACTCAGTTCGGCGAGCGGGTCGAACCCTCCGTCCATCAAAGCGACTCCACCAGGGCCTGATACGCGGCTTCATCCATCAGCGCGGCGAAGGCGGCCGGGTCGGACAGCTCGATGCGGAAGAACCAGCCATCGCCGCCGGGCGCGCGGTTGACCAGCGCCGGCTCGTCGACGACGGCTTCGTTCGCCTCCGTCACGCGCCCGGCGAGCGGGGCATAGACGTCGGACGCCGCCTTCACGCTCTCGACCACGGCACAGGCCTCGCCCTCGGTCACCTCGCGGCCGGGCTTGGGCAACTCGACGAACACGACGTCGCCGAGCGCCTCCTGCGCGTGGTCGGTCACGCCCACGGTGGCGACTGCGCCGTCCAGGCGGACCCACTCATGGTCCTTGGTAAAGCGGGTTTCGGCCATGATGCGGTGCTCCGGTTCAGACGTAGCGGTGCGGGACGAAGGGCAGCGGCACGACCTGGGCGGGCAGCAAATTGTCGCGCACCAGGAGTTGCAGATCCGAACCCGGCGCAGACAGGTCCCGGCGCACATAGCCCATGGCGATCGGCGCGCCGAGCGTGGGGGAGAAGCCGCCCGAGGTGATGCCGCCGGCCGCCGTGCCGTCCGTGCCCACGATCGGGGTCATTGCCCGCGCCGGCGCCTTGCCCGCCGGCCGCAGCCCGACGCGCAGCCGGTGCGGCCCGGTCTTCAGCTGGTCCAGCACCACGGCGGACCCGGCGAACCCACCCTCGGCCCGCCGACGCTTGCCGATCGTCCACGCGAGGTTCGCCTCGATGGGAGTCGTCAGCTCGTCGATGTCGGTGCCGTACAAGCAAAGCCCGGCCTCGAGCCGCAGGCTGTCGCGCGCACCCAGCCCGGCCGGCAGCACGCCGGGCTCGGCCAGCAGCTTTGTCGTCAGCGCCTCCGCGTCGGCCGCGGCGACGGAAATCTCGAACCCGTCCTCGCCGGTGTAGCCGGACCGGCTGATCCAGGCGGGAATGCCGCCAACGGGCGCCTCGATAACGCCCATGAACGGTAGTGCAGCGGCCGCGGGGCACAGCCGGGCCATGACGGCGGCCGACTGCGGACCCTGGAGCGCCAGCAGCGCACGGTCAGGATATTGTTCAAAGTCAAGGCCCTGTGGCACCCCCTGTAAGATGTGGTGCGCGTCGAACTCCTTGCGGCCGGCGTTGGCCACGATCATCAGGCGGTCGCCGTAGTTCGCGACAATCAGGTCGTCCAGGATGCCGCCGATGTCGTTCAGCAGCAGCGTGTAGCGCTGATGGCCCGGCGCGAGCGCCTGGAAGTCCCCTGGGGCCAACTGCTCCAACGCTGCCGCCGCGCCGTCGCCGCGCAGGGTGAACTGCCCCATGTGCGACACGTCGAACAGGCTGGCGCTGGTGCGGGTATGCAGGTGCTCGGCCATGACGCCGGGGCCGTATTGCACCGGCAGGGAGTAACCGGCGAACTCCATCATCTTGCCGCCCAAGCTGCGGTGCAGCGCGTCGAGCGGCGTCGTGCGCAACTCGGCCGGCGGATCGGGCTCGATGTTCAGAACGGGTTCGGCCATGGGCAAAGCTCCGGACGCAAGGTCGCCCGCTGACGGCTGTCAACAGGTGCGACCCCCCTCTGTCCGGGAAACCTGAGAGATTCGGGCGTCGTTGCGGACGCCGTTACTCCGTCGGTGCGGTGGCCACATGGACGGCCGCCGGCTTTCCAGAGGTCCTGAACCCTCGCGGTCCTGGGGGCCTGAGCGTTTCCGGGGGCCGGTTGCGCCTTCGGCGGCTGGGTATGGCCAGCGCTCTCCCGCGAGGGATGATTTGGACCTTTTGGACATGGAGCAGTAGGCCGGATAAGTCAACCATCGCCGAAGCCCGCATAGCAACCGCGCAACGTGGCCCGCGGCCGTGCAAGAGCCGGAGGTTGCATCCTTGCCATTGTGATCCGCATGGGATTGCTGGACCGCGCTGCCCGCTGTAGTTGTCCAGATATAGCGCACGGGAGCAAAGAATGAGCAGCCCTTCGATCAATGTGGGCCTTCTGCAGAAGCTTTATGGATATGAGGAGGCGCTCGGCGGCTTCCTGGCATCGCTCGGCATCGAGTTCTCCCCCGTCGCTCTGTTCGGCGGCGTCGCCGACCCTGGCCTCTATAACCTCCCGGACCTCGCGCCTGTCACGATCGAGGCGGCAACCTACTCGGCAGGCGGAACGCCGGTTAGCGACACCTACACCGGCATCACGCTCCGCACGTTGCTCGACGTGGCCGGCGGGGTCGACGTGACGGATGCCAAGAACGATGTCCTGAGCAAGTTCGTCGTCGCCACTGGCGCAGACGGATACAAGGCGGCCTTCTCGCTCGGCGAGATCGACCCGAAGTTCGGTGCGCAGCCGGTGCTGGTCGCATACTCCGACACCGCCGGGCAGCTTGGTCCCCAGGGCAACCAACAATCGGGCAGCGATGGCCTGGCCCGCATGGTTGTTCCGGGTGACCATGCGGGCGGGCGCTACGTGTCCGACCTGGTCGCGCTGAATGTGGGCAGCCTGCCGGAGCCGCCGTCCACGGGGCCCGGCGGCGTCTCCGACCAGTTGACCTTGTCCGGCCAAGTCGCCGATCCCCAAACCTTCACCGCGATCACCCTCGCCGCATTGGGCCCGCCGACGACGGAGACCGCAACCTTCCTGGCGGGCGCGGGCTCGGTGACCGACACTTATACCGGCGTCTCGCTGTGGACATTGCTGCAGGACGAAGGCCTGGTAACGGATGCCTCCATCAAGAACGACGTCTTGCGGCTCGGCGTGGTCGCGACCGGGAGCGACGGCTACCGCGCCTTGATCTCCTTGGGGGAGATCGACCCTGCGTTCGGCAACCGGCAGGACCTCGTGGCCTATGCCGACACCGGCGGCCAGCTTGGGCCCGGCGGCAGCGCTGGGGCGATGCGCCTGATCGTGCCGGGCGACCACGCCGGCGGCCGCTATGTCTCCAACCTGGTCGACCTGCGGGTGGTGGACCTGACCGCGCCGATGCTGAGTTGAGGCACCGGCGTTTCGCTCGAGACATCTGAGGCAACCCTGAATATCGAGGCCCGAAAATGAATGATCTCTCGGCAGGCAGCCACGCGCCGCCCGTTGCCGCGGCATGTGTCGGACCGTCGCACCTCGTTCCAATGCACGCCCTCCTGCGCCGCGTCGCGCTCGGGGCCGCGCTGCTGCTGCCGGCGATAGCGCCTGCATTGGCCCAGGGCTCCGAGACGCCTCCGCTGCGCGTCTATGCGGCGGGCAGCCTAAGCGGATCGTTCAACGCGCTGCTGACGGCGTTCGGCACGCCGCCGGGCGTGGCGGCACAGCCCACCTACGGTCCGTCCGGTGTGTTGCGCGAGCGGCTGGAGCGGGGCGAGCCAGCGGACGTGTTCGCTTCGGCCGACATGGGCCAGCCGCGCCGCCTCGCCGACGCCGGCCACGGCATGCCCGTGGTGATGTTCGCGCGCAACCACATGTGTGCGCTGGGCCGTGGCAGCCTGGGGCTGACGCCGGCCAATGTGCTCGACCGCCTGCTCGACCCCGCGGTGAAGCTCGCCACCAGCACGCCGGTCGCGGACCCCGGCGGCGACTACGCCTGGGCGGTGTTCGCCCGTGCGGACCGGGTGCATCCGGGCGCCAAGGCCACGCTGGAGGGCAAGGCGCAGCAGCTCGTGGGCGGCCCGAGCATGGCGCCGCTGATGCCGGGGCAGGGGCCGAGCGAGGGTGTGTTCCTGTCCGGACGCGCCGACGTCATGCTGGGCTACTGCAGCGGCGCCGACGCCCTGCGCCGCGCCGTGCCGGACCTGGCGGCGGTCCCGATGCCGCCGGACCTGGAGGTCGGCCCCGAGTATGGCCTGATTGTGCTGTCCGCCAACCCGGCCGCGGCACGCTTCGCACTGTTCGTCATGTCGGAGCCTGGCCAGGCGATTTTGGCCCGCTATGGGCTTATTCCGGTCGCAGCGGCGGCTGACCGGATGCAGGCGCAGCCATGATCCTGCGTCTCGACCAGACAACCAGTTTCCAACAAAGGACGGCGCCATGACCCGACATGCGACATTCAAACTGGCCCTGGGCGGCCTCGCAGCGCTTTGCATCGGCGGCGGGCACCAGGCCCGTGCGCAGTCGAGCTGCGCGCCCGGCCAGAACTCGCTTATCATCTATCACGCCGGCAGCCTGACGGCCGCTTTCACCGCGGTGGAGAAGGTGTTCACGCAGCAGACAGGCGCCTGCATCACGGACGTGGCAGCCGGCAGCCTCGACGCCGCGCGCCGGGTGAGCGTCGGCCAGGAGCCGGCAGACATCTTCGCCGCGGCCGACTACTTGGACATACCCCTGCTGCTGCAGCCGGCAGGGTTGGCGAGCTACACGATCGCGTTCGCCGAGGGCGGCATGGTGCTCGCCTACAGCACGGACAGTCGAAACGCCGGCTCCATCGCCGACCCGAACACGCCGTTCACCCCGCCCAGTTCCATCCCAAACACCGCCGCGAACTGGTATTCGCAGCTTACTCAGCCCGGCGTGCTGATTGGAGGATCCTACGCGTTCCTCGACCCGAGCGGCTATCGCGCCGACATGATCTTCCAACTCGCCGCGCTGCGCTACTCCATGCCAGCATTGTATAACCAGCTTCTGGAGCACTACACGATCACGCGGCCGACCGATGTGCTCGGCACCAACTACGACTTCAGTTTCACCTACGAGCACAGCGCGCTCGCGGCCTATAAGGCGAGCCCGTCCACCTACCGTTATGTAAAGCTGCCGCCCGCCGTCAGCCTCTCGAAGACCCAACGGGACATGCGCTACAGCCAGGCGGTCACCGTTGTCCCCGGCTTAGGAGTCCCCGGCTCGACATCCCAGGTTGCCATCCCCGGTACGCGCGTGGTCTGGGGCGTCACCATCCTGCGCTCAGCGCCGAACTACGCGAACGCAATTCAATTCCTGCAGCTGCTGTTCAGCGCGCAGGGCGTCGCCTTGCAGACGGCGACCGGCCCGGCCCCGATCAGCCCGCCGGTCGTCAGCGCCGCCGAATACGGCCAAGTGCCGAGCGAGCTGCAATCGATCGTGAGCAGGCCGTAGAACGGCAATTGGCGCGGTTCGAGCTATCACGAACCGCGCCAACCAGCTGCTTCTTACCTCGATTGTTGAGGTGTCAGCGGCACCGCATAGAGGTGGAACGGCAGTTTCGGCGGCTGCTTCTTCAGCTCGGGGTCGAGCAGGTTGTTGAGTTGGCCCTCAGCGACCCAGGCGGTGCTGCCGACCTGCGTCACCGACACCGGCCCGCTGAACCCGTCCTTGATCGTCTCGATCTTGGCCATCGAGCCGTCGACGGTGACCAGATCGAGGCTACCCGCGCCCTCGATCATCAGGAACGTGTTGGCGCCATAGCTGCGCAGGCTATCCGGCAGGGTGATCTTGCGTGAGGTCTGCAGCGTAGTGATCTCGCCTGCCTTGCCGTCCGCCACGGCGACCTTGAACAGTCCCCCCGGCGTGAACGTGTTGACGTAGACGGCGCCATCCGTGCCAAACGCGATCCCGTCGAGGCCGGCACCGCCCTTCGGCGGCGTAAATCGCGGATCGCTGGCCCAAACCTCGAATTCGCTCGCGCCTGGCTTCAGACGGAGGATGTGCGGGTTGAACGAATCGGTAACGTAGGCGGCGCCGTCCGGTCCGATCGCTATGTCATTACAGAGCGTCGGGCCGCCGGGGACTGGTGTGCTGCCCTTCGCCGCCCCGGTCGTGAGATCGAAGGTCTTGAGCGCACTGCCCTTTGCAACGCCCGGACTGGGAACGCCAAAGCCGGAGGTGTCGTTCGAGCAAACGAAAAGCGTGTTGGACTTCTCATCCGCGAGCACGCCAAAGGTCGAGCGGCTGTCGTTCGCCCCCGGCTTTATCCACGGCTCGGCTTTGGCGGCGCCCGGGGCCAGCTTCAGGACACCGCCCTCGGCAAAGCTGCCGACGAACAGCGTGCCGTCCTGTTTCGAGGTCAGGCTCTCGGGGAACGCACGGTCACCCGGCAGTTCCGCCACGGGCGGAGCGGCAAGGGCCACGCCGGCCGTCGCCATCAGCCCCAACAATGCGCACGCGGCGGCAAGCGGCTTTGCAGAAGCCGATGCCTTGCGATGCCGATCAAAGAGTGAACTATAGTCCTCCATGGTGCTTTCCTCCTCTGGTGACGTTTCTTGTTTGGGGACAGTAATCCGATCAGGCGGTCTTAATCCAGACCGCCTTGACGTTTAGATACTCCTCGACGTGCTGTTTACCGCTTTCGCGCCCGTAGCCGCTCATCTTGTAGCCGCCGAACGGCACGGCCGGGTCCATCGCCTGATAGCAGTTGACCCAGACCGAACCGGCCCGCAGGCTGCGCGCCAGCTTGTGCGCCTTGCTCACGTCCTGCGTCCACACGCCGCTGCCGAGGCCGAAGCTCGTCCGGTTGGCGCGTAGGGTGACCTCGTCCACGTCGGTGAACGGGATCGCCGAAATGACCGGGCCAAAGATTTCTTCCTGTGCGATGCGCATCTCGTCGCGCACGTCGGCGAATACGGTCGGCGGCACGAAGTAGCCCTTTGCCATGTCGCCCTCCATCAGCCGCTCGCCGCCGGACAACGGCCGCGCGCCCTCCTGGCGGCCGATCGCCAGGTAGCCGGTGACGCGGTCGAGCTGCTCCGGCGAAACCAGCGGGCCGACCTGGGTTTGCGGATCGCTGCTGTTGCCCACCCGCAGCGTCTTGCTGTACTCGGCGACCCGCGCGGTGAACTCCTCATAGATCTTCTGCTCGACGAACAGCCGCGTGCCCGCACTGCAGATCTGGCCGGAGTTCGCAAACACCGCCATGCCCGCACCCGGCACCGCCGCGTCCAGGTCCGCATCCGCGAACACCACGTCGGGCGACTTGCCGCCGAGCTCCAGCGACACCCGCTTCAGGTTGCCGGCCGAGGCCTGGATGATCTTCTGGCCCGTCAGATGCGACCCGGTGAACGCCACCTTGTCCACGTCCGGATGGCCCGCAAGCGCCGCGCCGGCGGTCTCGCCATAGCCGGTGACGACGTTCACAACGCCGTTTGGCACGCCGGCCTCCTGGCACAGCTCGGCCAGGCGCAGCGAGGTGAGCGGCGCCTCCTCGGCCGGCTTCAGCACCACCGTGCAGCCGGTCGCGAGCGCCGGGCCGATCTTCCAGATCGTCGCCGTCAGCGGCCCGTTCCAAGGGATGATCGCGCCCACGACGCCAACCGGCTCCTTCAGCGTGAACGACACGTAGTCGCCCGGCAGCGAGTTCTCGATCGTCTCGCCATGGATCGCGGTCGCCTGCCCGGCGTAATAGCGCAGCATGCCGAGCGCGCGCAGCCGCCCGCCCTTCGTGCGGCTGATCGGCGCGCCCATGTCGAGCGTGTCGAGCGCCGCCAGCTCGTCGAAGTTCTGCTCGACGAGGTCGGCGAGCCGCAGCAGCAGGTTCTGCCGGTCGAACGGCTTCCACTTGCGCCAGGGGCCGTCGAACGCACGCCGGGCGGCCTCCACGGCGCGGTCGATATCCTCGGGCCCACCCTCGGCCACACACGCGAGCACCTCGCCGGTCGAGGGGTTGATGCTGTCGAAGGTCTTGCCCGATGCCGCCTCGACCCAGCGTCCGTCGATGAACAGCCGCTTCGGCTTGCCGGTGAGGAAGGGGTGCTGCGTGGCGCTCGGCGGGGCGGCGACGTTCATAGCGGAACTCCATTGCTGTGTTCGAAGGGATGCAGGGATGGTTCGCCGGCCGGCTCGGACAGGGCCGCCAGGAACGAGCCGAGGCCGGAGCTGCGCAGCGGCAGCCAGGGCTTGCCGAGCTGCCGGCAAACCCGCTTCACCATTAGGGCGGCGTCGTGGCTCACGCAATCGATGGGAAAGGCGACCCGGTCCGCCTGGCTGATCAACCCCGGCAGCAAGGAGGGATGGTCGTGCCGGCCGCCGTCATGGCAAAGCAATGCGCCGCCGGCAGCCTCCAGCGATGTCCGCATCTGCTCCGTGCAGCCGGGCCTGCCGCCGACGTAGAGGATGCGTTGGGCCGGAAGGCCGGGCAAGGCCGCTGCCGGATCGGAAGCATCCTGGCGTTCGAGTGCCGCCAGCTCCCGCTGCATCGCTGCGCGCTGCGCCTCCGCCTCCCTGGCGCGCCGCTCGCACGATTGGCCGGCCTCGACCGAATCGGCGAACCGCTGCTCCAGGCGCTCGCGCCGGCTGGTTTCGCGGGCGAGGCGGGATTGCAGGTCGGCGACCAGGTGCCGGAACGCCGCCAACGCGTCGTCGTCGTCGGGCCTGGCCGTCGCATTGACCTGGTGCGCCGCGAATGCGCTGAGCCGGCTGATCGTCGCATCCCTGGAGGCCACGGCCTCGTGCAGCCGGGCCTGCTGGCGCTCCACTTTGGCGCGCAGCGCTGCGTTTTCCTCCTCCAGCGCCGTCAAGCGCCGGATGTCGGCCCGGTTCGCGGCGCCAACGAGGTGCGACAGCATGTGCACGTCGCCGAATGCCTGCCGCAGGCCGGTGTGCCCGACGTCGGGGTGGGTGAGCGCCGCCCAATACGCACCGGGAATGTCGCCAGCGCTGCGCGCCCCGGCCCAGGCCGCCATCACCGCCGCCTCGCCCTGCAGCCGGGCGAAGCGCCTGATCACCGTCTCATGCCGATGGTCGAGCGCCTTCTGAAGCAGTTTGGAGGAGGCATTGTGCTGGCCGCACAGGCCGACGGCGCGCGAGTGCAGGTCATGGTCCGAAACGTGGGACACGTCGGTCGGCGTCACCTTGGCCATCGCCCGCCGCAGCTCGCCGGTGGTCAGGCAAGTGCCGATGATCGAGCAGTGGACGGAGTTGTTCAGCTCCCAAAGCTTTGCGCGCTGACGTTTCGGCATCGGTCCGGTCAGCACGTCCGCCGCCGGCATGCCGCCCATGCGCAGGCTGGCGAGCCCATCCTTGGTCAGAAAACTGAACGACTGCCCGGCCGTGCTCATGGCGACGCAGCGGCACGCGCGATCATGGCATTATCTGGGCGTAATCTGGCTCGGCGAGGTGATCCATAAGGACGTTTTCCTGCGGCGTTATGCATCATGAAGCATAACGCGGTCCTGCAATGCTGCCAAGCTGGATTGCGGATCGCTGAGGGTCAGGGTCTCCGGGGAGCGTAGGAGGGCAGGGGGCCGTCCGCCGCGCCCGCCTGCAAAGCGCGGCTGCAACGCATCATGTCGACCGTTGCAGCCGCATAGCCATTGGGCGAAACCTACTCGGCCGCGATCGCCCCGTAACCGATTTCGGCCTTCGTCTCCAGGAACTCGCCGAACGCCAGGTCGCCCCACTCGCGCCCATTGCCCGACTGCTTGTAGCCGCCGAACGGCGCCATCGGGTCCATTCCAGCGCCGTTGATGGTCACCTGGCCCGCGCGAAGGCGAGAGGCCACATAGCGCAGGGCCGCCGGGTCCTTGCCTTGGACATAGGCGGCCAGGCCATACGGCGTGTCGTTGCCGATCGCGATCGCCTCGTCCACCGTGTCGTAGCCGAGGATGGCCACCACGGGTCCGAATATCTCCTCGCGGGCGATGGTCATGCCGTTCGTCACCCCTGCGAACACGGTGGGCTTCACGTAGTAGCCGCGGTCGATGCCCTCCGGACGCCCGGGGCCGCCGGTGACGAGTTCGGCGCCTTCCTCGATGCCCTTTTTGATCAGGGCTTGGATCTTGTTCCATTGCACTTCGGAGACGACGGGGCCGATCTCCGAGTTGCCATTCGGATCGCCGACCGTGGTGGACTCGGCGGCAGCGCGGGCGATGGCGACGACCTCCGCCATCCGGCCGTTCGGGGCGAGCATGCGGGTCGGCGCGTTGCAGGACTGGCCGGAGTTCTGCATCACGTGCTTCACGCCGCGCGTCACCGCACGCTCCATATCGGCGTCCTCCAGCAGGATGTTCGGCGACTTGCCGCCGAGTTCCTGATGCACGCGCTTCACGGTGGCCGCCGCCGACCGCGCGACTTCGATGCCGGCCCGGGTGGACCCGGTGAACGAGACCAGGTCGATGTCCGGATGCGCGCTGATCGCGGCGCCGACGCCGGGTCCGTCGCCGTTGACGAGGTTGAACACGCCGGGCGGCACCCCGGCGGCGGCCAGGATCTCGGCCAGCACGATGCCGGAGAACGGCGCAACCTCGGACGGCTTCAGCACCATGGTGCAGCCGACGGCGAGCGCCGGGGCGACCTTGCAGGCCATCTGGTTCACCGGCCAGTTCCACGGCGTGATGAAGCCGCAGACGCCGATCGGCTCACGGGCGATCAGCGTGCTGCCGCGCAGGGTCTGGAACTCGTAATCCTTCAGGATGCCGATCGCGGTCTGGAAATGCAGGCTGCCGATCGCCGCCTGCGCCTGTTGGGCGAGGCTGGAGGGCGCGCCCATCTCCTCGGTGATGGCGGCGGCCATGTCGTTGTAGCGCTTCTTGTACTCGACGACGATCCGTTCGAGCAGGGCCAGGCGCTCCTCGCGGCTGGTCCGGGAAAAGGTCGCGAACGCGGTGCGAGCGGCGGCGACGGCGCGATCGACGTCCTCGGCGCCGCCGAGGCTGATGCGGCCGCAGACTTCCTCGTTCGCCGGGTTGATCACGTCGAGCGTCTTGGCAATGGCCGGATCGACCCATTGGCCATTGATGTAGAACTTTGTGTAGTCGCGCATGGTCATTCTCCTCAGGATTTCTGCCATAAATTGGGTTGGCTCAATTCTGCAACCCAGAGTTTAGACTGGTTATGCTTGATCGGATATAACGATGATCGCCGCCCGCCATCAACCTCCGGCGTCGGTCACCCGTTCCCGGTCTCGAAATCGCCCGGCTGCGGCGGAGCGATTGGGGTGAACAGGCAGCGGTCCGGCTTGAGGTCGAGCAATGGCGTCCCGTCCAGGCAGTCGAGCCCGCGAACCAGCACGCTGGCGCCCTCGATCCCGACCAGTTGCACGATCGACGTGCCGAGCGGGTTCGGGCGCACCGGCGAACGCAGGGAAAAGGTACCGTGCGTGGTCCCGTCATTGGCCGGGCTCTGCAGCACAAGATCGCGGCGCGACAGATGCAGCCAGTATATCACCTCGATCTGCTCGAATCGGCGCAGTCCTTCGAGCGCCGGCACCCACGGCTCGAACACCTCGATCCGACAGACCGGCCCATCGCGCCGGCCCTGCCGCGGCGTCATCATGCGTGAGGTCCATGGCGTGTGGATGACGCCGATGAACACCAAGCCGGCGTCGGTTGCGGGCGGCGCGGATACGGCGACCTCCGCATGCCGCAACTCGTTCTGACGGACCATGGCGTCTCCTTGGCGCGCATTGCCCTGCCCCAATGGCAGCAGGGCAGCACGGGATCAAGCCATGGTTAGATATATCCGGTAGCGAAGCCGGCGGCAGGTCGCCCCGCCGCCCAAACTCCGGAACCGCCTAGAGTGCTGCCGTGACCGCCTTCACCTGCAGGTAGTTGTGCAGCACCTCTTCGCCCATCTCACGGCCCCAGCCGGACTGCTTGTAGCCGCCGAACGGCAGCGAGGCGTCGAACACGTTGTGGCAGTTGATCCAGATCGCGCCGGCGCGGATGCGACGGGCCATCTTATGCGCCGTGCTCAGGTCGCGCGTCCAAATCGACCCGGCCAGGCCATAGATCGTGTCGTTGGCCTGCTTGGCGATCCGGTCGAGGTCGTCGTCGTCATAGCGCGACGCAACCAGCACGGGGCCAAAGATCTCCTCGCGCACCACCTGCATGTTGGGCGTCGTCTCGGCCAGCACCGTGGGCTGCACGAACCAGCCGCCCCCGCCGCTGGCATCCGCGCCCGACTTGCCGCCGGTGGTGACGCGTGCGCCATCGGCACGGCCGCTATTGATGAACCCCGTTACCCGGCCGAACTGCTCGTCCGACACCAGCGGCCCCATTTCGGTCGTGGGGTCGAGGCCCGGGCCGATCTTGATGCGGCTCGCGATCTCCGACACGCCGTCGATCACGCGGTCGTAGATCTTGGTGTGGACGAACAGCCGCGACCCGGCGCAGCAGGTCTGGCCCTGGTTGAAGAAGATCGCGCTGGCGGCGCCCGGGATGACGCGGTCGAGGTCGGCGTCGGGGAACACGATTACCGGCGACTTGCCGCCCAGCTCCAGGGTGACCTTCTTGAGGTTGCCGGTGGCGGCGCGCGCGATCAGCTTGCCCACCTCGGTGCTGCCGGTGAAGGCGACCTTGTCCACGTCGGGGTGGTTCGCCAATGCGGCGCCCGCCGTCTCGCCAAAGCCCGGCAGGATGCTGACGACGCCGGGCGGGAAGCCGGCCTCGATGATCAGCTCGCCCAGGCGCAGCGCCGAGAGCGGCGTCTGCTCGGCCGGCTTCAGCACGACGGTGCAGCCGACCGCAAGCGCGGGCGCAAGCTTCCACGCCGCCATCAGCAGCGGGAAGTTCCAGGGGATGATCTGGCCCACGACGCCGACCGGCTCGCGCAGGATGTAGCTGTGGTAGTCGCCGGGAGAGGACAAGTTCAGCGTCGAGCCGTGCACCTTGGTGGCGAAGCCGGCCATATAGCGGAACATGTCGATGGCGAGCGCGACATCGCCGGCGCGGGCGACCGTGACGGGCTTGCCGTTGTCGAGGCTCTCGATCTCGGCCAGCTCGTCCGCGTGCTGCTCCATCAGATCGGCCAGGCGCCAGAGCAGCTGACCGCGCGCCGACGGCTTCATGCGGGACCACTCGCTGCTGTCGAAGGTGCGGCGCGCAGCGGCGACTGCGAGGTCCACGTCGGCCGCATCTGCCTCGGCCACTTCGGTGATCTGCTGGCTGGTCGCGGGGTCGAAGACGGCGAAGCGCTTGCCCGACTTTGCCTCGACCCATTCGTTGTTGATCATCAGGCGGCGGGGCTTGGCGATGAAGTCGGCGGCGTCCGCGCCCAGCCGTCCGTGCGTGACAGAAACGTCCATGAATGTGCCTCCCTGGCATCGTTATTCTCCCCCAAGCATAACGCGGAGCGACGCGGTTGCCAAGCGCGTTCGCGGCCGCCAGGGCTCAACTCAGGTTCAGGACGGCGGGGAGGCGAGCACAGCCTGCAGCCGCGCCAGCTCGTCCGCGCCAGCGCCGGCGGCACCCTGCTCCAGCGCGCGGTAGAGCCGGACGACCTCGGCGCCGAGCGGCAGCAAAACGGCGCCGCCGCCGCCCGCGCCGCCGGGCCGTGCCGTGACGAGCGGTGCGGCGAACGAGGCGTTCAGGCTCTCCACCAGCGTCCACGCGCGGCGGTAGCTCATGCCCATGGCGCGGCCCGCGGCCGAGATCGACCCGGTCTCGCCGATCAGCTCCAGCAGCCGCGCCTTGCCCGGCCCAAGCGTCGCGCGCCCGCCTACATCGAGGCGCAAAGTGAGACGCAGGGCGGGCGGCGCAGCCTTGTCGCGCTTGCGGGCGGGACGGGCGGCTTTCGCTCGGTCGGACTGTGGTTCGGACGTGTTCATGCGCGCAGCATAGGCCCCGGACCGTGCGCATGACATCGCCAAACCATCGGCGTCCGGCCCTCTGGCCCGTATCTTGCTCTAATTCATGTAGGATTTTACCCTGGCCCTAAGCCGGCAACAGCCGCATCGTCACATGGATCTTTGGGCCAAAGATCTTGGGGGCAGATATCTTCGGAGGCACTACAGCATGCGATGGCTCGCAATCCTTCCCTTCCTCGGCATCCTGGCCGGCACCCCTTTTTTCAACAGCGCCGCGCCGTCCATCCTCGGCCTGCCCGTCATCTTGGTCTGGCTGGTGTCATGGGTCGTCGCCACGTCCGTCATCATGGCGGTCATCTACCGGTTTGATCCCGTGAATGCGGCCGGCACGCCTGTCGAAACGCCGTTGGGGCCACGGCCATGAACATAGCCCTCGGCATCATCTTCGCCTTCGTCCTGCTGGCCCTCGCCCTCGGCATCCGCGCCCGCGGCGGCAAGGACATGGACCTGGAACAGTGGTCGGTCGGCGGCCGCGGCTTCGGCGCGATCTTCGTCTTCCTGCTCATGGCGGGCGAAATCTATACGACGTTCACCTTCCTCGGCGGCAGCGGCTACGCGTACGGGCACGGCGGCCCGGCGCTTTATATCCTGTCATACGGCTGCCTCGCCTACATCCTCTCCTACTGGATGCTGCCGCCGATCTGGCGGTTCGCCAAACAGCACCGGCTTATTTCCCAGTCCGACTTCTTTGCCCGCAAATACGACAGCCCGGCCTTGGGCATCCTGGTGGCGGTCGTGGGGGTGATCGCGCTGCTGCCCTATCTCGTGCTGCAACTGAAGGGCCTCGGCATCATCATGTCCGTCGCCTCCTACGGCAGCGTCTCCGCAACCCTTGCCGTCTGGATCGGCGCCACGGTCATCACGGTGTACGTCATGCTATCGGGCATCCATGGGTCGGCGTGGAACTCCGTGCTGAAGGATTTCTCGATCCTGGCCGTCGTGCTGTTCCTCGGCATCTACCTGCCGCTGCATCTGTATGGCAGCTACGCCGACATGTTCGCGGCGATCGAGGCCGCCAAGCCCGGCTTTCTCGCCCTGCCGGCCCACGGCGAGAGCGTGGTCTGGTTCGATTCGACCGTGCTGCTGACCGCGCTCGGCTTCTATATGTGGCCGCACACCTTCGGCTCGCTCTATACGGCCCGCGACGCCCAGGTGTTCCGCAAGAATGCGGTGATATTGCCCTTGTACCAGCTCATCCTGCTGTTCGTCTTCTTCGTGGGCTTCGCCGCCATCCTCAAGGCGCCGGGCCTGACCGGGCCGGAGATCGACCTGTCGCTGTTCCGCCTGTCGATCGCCAACTTCGATCCGTGGTTCGTCGGCGTGATCGGCGGGGTCGGCGTGCTGACCGCGCTGGTGCCCGGGGCCATGATCCTGATGGCCGCCGCGACCCTGCTGTCCAACAACATCTACCGCTCGATGCAGCGCGGCGCGACCGACGCGGCCATCTCCCGCGTCGCCAAGCTGATGGTGCCCGTGGTGGCATTGGTCGCCGTGCTGCTGACCTTGCAGGGCGGCAACACGATCGTGGCCCTGCTGCTGATGGGCTACAGCTTCGTGACCCAGCTGTTCCCGTCGCTGCTCGCGAGCCTGCTGCCGCGCAATCGCGTCACTGCGCCGGGTGCGATGGCGGGGATCGTGGCCGGCGTCGCCACCGTGGCTGCGACGGTGCTCACCCACACGACGACGCGCGACCTGCTGCCGTGGCTGCCGACGCCGCTGCAGGACCTGAACATCGGCATCGTGGCCCTGACGCTGAACTTGATCGCCATGGCGGCGGTGAGTGCCGTGACGCAGCAACGGGCCGGCGCCAGCCAGGCGGCGCTGCAGCGACCGGGTTAGGCTCGCCGGTCGGTTGCTCCAGAGCTTCGGCGATACACAGCCGAACCGGGGGCCAAAGAGCGCAGATCACCCGGCATGAAGCGGCGCCACGGCGGTAGTGCCGCCCATTTCGAGCAGGGCGCCGTGCCCATCGGAGCAGGCCGGGTCATTGTTCCACACCGCCTTAGAACCCCGGTAGCTGCTCAACCCCCTTGCGAATTGGCATAATCGAGGCTGTATGCAAGGCGG
>CAZZWN010000012.1:0-25663 GCA_964657765.1 uncultured Acetobacteraceae bacterium | reverse complement strand
GCGACGGCCTAGCGGGGCGAACGGGCGCCTAGATCTGCTCGGTGTCCAGCGCATACCCCGCCGCGCGCACCGTCCGCACCACGTCCAGCTCGCCCTCGCCGTTGATGCTTTTGCGCAGGCGCCGGATATGCACGTCGACCGTCCGCGGCTCGACGTGGATGTCCGGCCCCCACACCGAGTTCAGCAGCTCCTCCCGCGAGAACACGCGCCGGGGATGCTGCATCAGGAACTCCAGCAGCCGGAACTCGGTCGGCCCCAGGTGGATCGGCCGGCTGTTGCGATGCACGCGGTGCGCCGTGAGGTCCATGGTGATGTCGTGGAACACGTGCTGCCCGCGCACCGGCACCGCGCCGGCCCGCCGCAGCAGGGCGCGCATGCGGGCCAGCAGCGCCTCCATGTTGAACGGCTTGGTGATGTAGTCGTCGGCCCCGGTGTTCAGGCCGCGCACCGCGTCCTGGTCCTCGGTCCGCGCCGTCACCATGATGACCGGCAGGTCGCGGGTCGCCGGACGGCGGCGTATCTGCCGGCAGACCTCGATCCCCGACATGACCGGCAGCATCCAGTCCAGCAGCACGATGTCCGGCGTCGCCTCGGCGATGCGGGTCAGTGCTTCCTGTCCGTCGACGGCCTCCTCGACCCGGAAGCCCTGCTTTTCCAGGTTGTAGCGCAGCATGGTCGCCAGCGCCGCCTCGTCCTCGACAACCAGGACATAGGGCTTGGCCGGGCTGGTGGGCGCCGGCAGCATCAGCGTAGCTCCACGTCGTCGGGCAACCGGATCACGGCATAGGCGGAGCCGTCGCCCTTCGGCCGCTCCTCGGTCATCGGCTCGCCCGTTACGGCGTAGTGGACATGCTCGGCGATGTTGGTGGAGTGGTCGCCGATCCGTTCCAGGTTCTTGGCGATGAACAGCAGATGCGTGCAGGGCGTGATGTTGCGCGCGTCCTCCATCATGTAGGTGATCAGCTCGCGGAAGATCGAGTTGTAGATCTCGTCGATGGCTTGGTCGGCCTGCCAGACCTGCATCGCCTTCTGCGCATCGTTCTCGCCGAGCGCGTCGATGACCAGCTTCAGGTTCTCCTGCACCACCCGCGACATGTTGGCGACGCCGGTCAGGCTGAACGGCAGGCGATATTGGCCGAGCACGATGCTGCGCCGGGCCATGTTCTTCGCGTAGTCGCCGATCCGCTCCAGCGCGGCGGTGATCTTCATCGCGGCGACGATCTGCCGCAGGTCGTCCGCCATGGGCTGACGCAGCGCCAGCATGCGTATGACCATCTGCTCGGCGTCGCGCTCGTGGATGTCGACCGCGGCGTCGAGCTCGACCGCGCGGGTGGCGAGCGCCGGGTCCTGGTCGACGATGGCCTGGGTGGCGAGCGACACCTGGCTCTCGACGAGCCCGCCCATCTCGGTGATCAGGCTGCGCAGCTGCTGCAGCTCCTGGCCGTAGCTTTTGACGATGTGCTGGGCGACGGGCTGCTGAGCCTCGGACATTGTGTTCGTTCCCTCAGCCGAACCGGCCGGTGATGTATTCCTGCGTGCGCTTCTGCTTGGGCGCGGTGAATAGCTGTGCCGCTGGGGCGACCTCGATCATCTCGCCGAGGTAGAAGAACGCGACCTGGTCGGCACAGCGGGCCGCCTGCTGCATGTTGTGGGTCACGATGGCGATGGTGAAGTCGCGCTTCAGCTCGTCGATCAGCTCCTCGACCTTGAGCGTGCTGATCGGATCGAGCGCGCTGGTCGGCTCGTCGAGCAAAATGACCTCGGGGCGCACCGCGATGGTGCGGGCGATGCACAGCCGCTGCTGCTGCCCACCGGACAGGCCCATGGCGGAGGTCGACAGCCGATCCTTGACCTCGCCCCACAGGGCCGCGCGGGTGAGCGACCATTCGACCCGCTCCTCCATGGCCGACTTCGACAGTTGCTCATGCAGTTTCACGCCGAAGGCGATGTTTTCGTACACCGACATCGGAAACGGCGTCGGCTTCTGGAACACCATGCCGATACGCGAGCGCAGCTCGTTCATGTCGGTGTCGGGCGCGATCAGGTTTTGCCCGTCCATCGTGACCTGGCCCTCGGCGCGCTGCCCGGGATACAGGCTATACATGCGGTTCAGCACCCGCAGCAGGGTCGACTTGCCGCAGCCGCTGGGGCCGATCATCCCCGTCACCTGCCGCGCCGGCAGATCGAGGTTGATGCCCTTCAGCGCCTTGTTGTTCCCGTAGTAGAAATTGAGGTTGCGTATGGCGATCTGCGCCTGGTTCAGGTTGGCGCCCGACCTTGCCGTCATGGAGCCGATATTGGCCGCTTGCGCCGGCATCGAGTTGGCTGTTTGGCTCATGGGACCCTTTAGGATTTACGCAGCACGACACGTGCGATGATGTTCAGCAGCAGGACGCTCAAGGTGATGATCAGCGCCCCGGTCCAGGCGAGCGACACCCAGTCCTCGTACGGCGACCCGGCGTATTGATAGATGGTGATCGGCAGGCTCGACATCGCGTTGCGCAGGTCCACCGACCAGGTGAGATTGCCGAGCGAGGTGAACAGCAGCGGCGCCGTTTCGCCCGCGATGCGCGCGATGCCCAGCAGGACGCCCGTGATCAGGCCCGACATGACCGAACGGTAGCAGATCAGCGTGATCATCTTCCACTTCGGCGAGCCCAGCCCCATCACGGCCTCGCGAAGCGTGTTGGGAATCAACTGCAGCATGTCCTCGGTCGTGCGGACGACAATTGGAATGATGATGATCGCCAGCGCCACCGCCCCGGCGATGCCGGAGAAGCCGCCGAACGGCAGCACCAGCAGCTGGTAGACGAACAGGCCGATCAGGATGCTGGGCGCCGACAGCAGCACGTCGGAGACGAACCGGACGGCCCCGCCCAGACGCGAACCGCGGGAGTACTCCGCGAGGTAGGTGCCGACCAGGATGCCGATCGGCGTGCCGATGAGCGTGCCGATGCCGACCTGGATGATCGTGCCGACGATGGCGTTCAACAGCCCGCCATGCGAGCCGGGCGGGCGCGTGACCTCGGTGAACACGCTGGGGCCCATCGCCGCCAGGCCGCGCCAGAACAGGGTGAACAGGATCGAGGCGAGGAACAGCAGCCCGAGCACGGTCATGACCACCGCCAGGCCGGTCATGACCTTGTCCTTGCGGTGGCGTCGCCGGCCGAGGCGCGACGACGTATCCGCGTCCTTTGGCGGCATTCCCCCGAGGGTTGAGCCGTTGAGGGTTGCGCCGCTCATACGGCCGCCCCCTTGGCGCGCGGCCGCAGCAGCAGGCGCGAGATGGCGAGCACGATGAACGACAGCACGAACAGGATGAAGCCGAGCGCCAGCAAGGCCGAAAGCTTAAGGCTGCCTGGACCCGCCTCGCCGAACTCGAGCGCCACCAGCGAGGCGATGGTGTTGCCGGGTCCGAACAGGGTCGTGGTGATGCGGTTGGCGTTGCCGATCACGAAGGTGACGGCCAGCGTCTCACCAAGCGCGCGCCCGAGGCCCAGCATGATCCCGCCGACGACGGACTTGCGGGTATAGGGCAGCACGATGCTCCACATCACCTCCCAACGCGTCGCGCCCAGTCCGTAGGCGCTTTCCTTGAACACCGGGGGCACGGTCGCGAACACGTCGCGCATGGTGGCGGCGACGAAGGGGATGATCATGATCGCGAGAATAAGGGCAGCGGTCAGGATGCCGGTGCCGAATGGCGGCCCGGCGAATAGGAAACCGATGAGCGGCAGCTCGCCGATGCTGTCGATCAACGGCGGCTGGATGACCTGCGCCATGATCGGCACGACGACGAAGAAGCCCCACATGCCGTAGATGATGCTGGGCACGGCGGCGAGCAGTTCGACCGCGGTGCCGACCGGGCGGCGCAGCCAGTCGGGCGCCAGCTCGGTCAGGAAGAAGGCGATGCCGAAGGCGACGGGGATGGCGATGATGAGCGCCAGGACCGAGGTCACGATGGTGCCGTAGACCGGGACCAGCGCGCCGTACTCCTCGGCGACCGGATCCCACAGCTCGGTCCAGACGAAGGCGAGGCCGAACTGCCGGAACGCCGGAAGCGCGCCCACGAACAGCTCGACGATGATGGCGCCCAACAGGATAAGCACGAACACGCCCGCAATCCGGCACATCCACTCGAACACGGCGTCGCCGGCCGCGCCGCCGTGGCGTTTTGCGGATGGAGCCGACCCGGCGGCTGGAAGCGCGGTTGAGGCTGTTTGCTGCACGGTTGGTCCCAGTAAGGAGAGCGGGGCCGCTGGCGATGGCGGCCCCTGGTCGCAAACGAGTTATGGAGTCGGGATCGGCTTGCCGTCGGGACCCTTGATCTCGGCCTTCCAAGCGGCGCGCACCGCGGTCTGCACCGCGGCGGGCAACGGGATGTATTCGAGGTCCTGCGCCATCTTGGCTCCGTTGGTGTAGGCCCAGTCGAAGAACTTCATCACCGCCGCGGTATGCACCGGGTCCTTGCCGTCTTTGGGCAGCAGGATAAAGGTGGGGGAGACGATCGGCCAGCTTTTGTCGCCGGGCTGATCGACCAGGCTGGCGGCGAAGTCCGGGGCGGACCAATCCGCATTCTGCGCGGCGGCGATGAACGCCTCCGTGGTGGGGGTCACGAAGTTGCCGGCTTTGTTACGGATTTGCGTCGTGACCAGCTTGTTCTGCGTCGCATAGGCGTTCTCGACGTAGCCGATCGCGCCGCGGGTGTTGCGGACCGTGCCGGCAACGCCCTCGTTGCCGCGCGCTCCGGTGCCGGCGGGGAAGCGCACCGACGTGCCGACGCCGACCTTCGCCTTGAACTCCGGATCGACCGCCGAGAGGTAGGACGTCCAGATCGACGTCGTGCCCGAGCCGTCGGCGCGATACACCGGCGCGATCGCCAGGTTCGGCAGCTCCGCGCCAGCGTTCAGCTCGGCGAGCTTCGGATCATTCCATTTGGTGATCTTGCCGAGATAGATGTCGGCCAGCAACGCGCCCGACAACTTCATCTGATTGTCAGTGACGCCCGGAATGTTCACGATCGCAACGACCGCACCCATCACCGAGGGAAACTGCAGCAGGTTGCTCTCCTTCAGCGCCGCCGCGGGCACTGGCGCGTCGGAGGCGCCGAAGTCGACGGTGCGGTTCTTTATCTGCGTCTGTCCACCGCCCGAGCCGATCGACTGATAATTCAGTTGAATGCCGATCGACTGCTGCGCACCCTCAGCCCATTTTTGATACACCGGGTTCGGGAAGGTTGCACCGGCGCCGGTAATCTGCTGGGCCGCCGCGGGGAGCGCGGCAGGGAGCACGAGCACGCAGCCCAGTGCGGCCGTTGCCAGCATCTTAGACGTAAAGCTCATTCGGTTTTCCTAGGTAGGGCGGCTGCCGACCATCCCCACGGACCGGCAGTCCCGATTGCGAATGGCCGCACCCTAGGCAGGAACGAAGACGGACGTGTTTCGAATTTATGACAGTTTTATGACAGAACCCACGTGACTATTTTGATCTAGGTCCAATAAAGCAGACGCGTCATCGGCAAACGGCTGGCCAGCGCCGTTTCCAGGCTCGAGCGCATCTCCGCCATCTGCTCCTTCGGGAACACCCACTTCACCGAGCCGAATTTCGTCATCTTCCGCGACCGCTGCGCCTCATCCATCTCGAGCGGACTGCCCGGATACCAGCCGGCGAGCACCTCCTTCGACTTCGGGGTGAACCGGTGGGTGATCAATTCCGCCGTCAGGTCGACGTCCGCAACGCCGTCGAGCGCCATGGCGACATCCGCGAACAGGCGGTCATAGGCGTCCGCCCAATCCGGCACCCGCATGATCGGCGCCACGGTCAATCCGACGGGATAGCCCGCCTCCGCCACCGCGCGCAGGGCGGCGAGCCGCGCCTTCATGCGGGGCGCGCCGCCCTCGTGCCGCTCGGCTGCCTGTGCATTGACCGAAAAACGGATGCGCGTCCGCCGGTTATGCGCAAGGCCGAGCAACGGGCCGACCGCGTCGAACTTCGTCGTGAACCGTAGCTGCACCGGTGTGTCCCAGGCGCCGAAATGCCCGATGCAGGCGGCGAGGCTGCCGGTCAGGTGCTCGATCGACAGCGGGTCGGTGTAGCAGGAGCACTCGAACGTCGTGCCCTCGGCGGCCCGGTCCGAAGAGACGGAGGTGACGCGGCCCTGGCCGACCGCAGCCGGCAGTTCGGCCAGGATTTCGGGCAGATTGGCATAGGCGCGGATGATGGGCGGGCCCGCGAGCGAGCCGGCGAGGTAGCAATAGGAGCAATGCGCCGGGCAGCCCTCGGCGAGGTCGAACCGCCAGTCGGCGCTGGGTGGGATCGGCTGCAGGCGACGCCGGCTCGGGCTCGCGGTGACGACCGCCATGGTGGTCTTCGCGTCGCGATAGGCGTCGGGCAGGCCGCTCAGCCGGTCGGCGTTGAGCCTGACGATTTCCGAACCGAGCGCCTGGGCGCGGTCGACCATGGCGGCGCCGGCGGGCCAGGCAAGGGCGGATGGGGTGACGAGCACGCGGCGCGGGATCCAAGGACGTGGCATGCGGACGCATGTCGGGTTGACCCGGAAATATGCCAGCCCATGCCGCCAGTATGCGCCAGGCTAGTCGGGGCTGCCCAACGCCCGGTACATCTCGGCGAGATGCGGGCTCATCGGCAGGCCCAGCGTCTCGCCGTTCGGCAGCCGGCCGGTGAGCCAGCGGCTGTATAGGGTGTTCAGCGTGCCCTCCTGCGCCATGCGCTCGAGGCTTTGCCGGACGAGATCGCTGAAGGCCGGATCGCCGCGTCGCAGGGTGATGGCATAGGGTTCATAGGACAGGTAGTCGCCGATGATCTGAAAATGCCGCCCGTCCGGCTGGGTCGCGATGAACCCGGCGAGCAGGATGTCGTCCGAGGCGAACGCGTCGGCCTTCCCGGATGCGAGCGCCGCGTAGGCCGCAGCGAGGTCGGGCATCTCCACTATAGAGAACGCAGGCCTCGCCTCCTTGGCCAGCCGCTGCAGCGCGTCGGCGTTGGTGGTGCCGGCGCCGACCACCACCGTCTTGCCCGCAAGGTCGCGATAGGACGCGATCGGCGAGCCCGCCGCCACCATCAGCTTGGTCCCGGCGAGGAAAAAAACCGGCGAGAACGCGACGCTCTCCGCCCGCTGGTCCGTTGCGGTGGTGGAGCCGCACTCCAGGTCCAGCTCGCCGGCGATCACCTTGGGCAGGCGCTCCGGGGCGGTGACCGGCAGCAGGACCATGCGCACGCCCTGCTGCCACGCCGGCGCGCCGGGTTCGAGCAGGTCGCGGTTGAGCGTCCGGGCGACATCGGCCGCGATGCCCCGGCACAGATCGAGCGAGAAGCCGACCGGCTGGCCGCCCTTGTTCAGGAACGAGAACGGCAGCGCGCTCTCGCGGTAGCCGATCAGGATGCTGCCGCGCTGGCCGATGGTCCCGATCGTGCCGGTGAGCAGCGCGCCCTCCTCGGCCCTGACCTCGCCAGCGACGCCAGCCGCCGCAAGGCAAAGCGCCGCGGCAAGGACCCGCAGCCCGCCGCGGATCAAGCGGGCTGGCCCTCCATCTCCTCGATCATCGGCCGCGTCTCGACGTCGGAGATGAGCTGGCCCTCCCACTTCGCCACCACGGCGGTCGCGAGCGAGTTGCCGATGACGTTGGTGGCGGACCGGCCCATGTCGAGGAAGGTGTCGATGCCGAGGATCAGCAGCAGCCCCTCCTCCGGCAGGCTGAACTGGCTGAGCGTCGCCGCGATCACCACGAGCGAGGCGCGCGGCACCCCGGCCACCCCCTTGCTGGTCAGCATGAGCGTTAGCAGCATGGCGACCTGGGTGCCGAAGCTGAGCGGGATGTCGTAGGCCTGCGCGATGAAGATGCTGGCGAACGTGCAGTACATCATCGTCCCGTCCAGGTTGAACGAGTAGCCGAGCGGGAGGACGAAGCTCGAGATCTTGGTCGAGATCGGGAACTTGGCCAGTTGCTCCAGCATCTTCGGATAGGCGGCCTCGGAGCTGGCGGTCGAGAAGGCGAGCAGGAACGGCTCCTGCACCAGGGCAATCAGCCGCTTTACGCTCGGGCCCAGGATCAGGAAGCCGGCGAGGATCAGCAGCATCCACAGGCAGACCAGGCCGAAGTAGAACTCGCCCATGAACTTCGCATAGTTCAGCAGGATGCCGAGGCCGTTGGTGGCGATGGTCGCGGCCATGGCGCAGAACACCGCGAGCGGCGCCAGCTTCATGACGTAGCCGGTGACCTGCAGGATGATATGGGACAGCGCCTCGACCGCGATCAGCACCGGCTTGGCGCGGGCCGGCATGGCGGCGCAGGCGACGCCGAAGAAGATGGCGAACACGACGATCTGCAGGATCTCGTTGTCGACCATCGGGCGCACTGCCGAATCCGGGAACACGTGCTTCACGAAGCCGTCGAGCGACATGGCATGCGCGTCGATGCCGGATGCGACGCCGCTTACGACCTTGTGGACCCCGGCGCCGGGCTCGAACAGGTTGACCAGGACCAGCCCGAGGCTGAGCGAGACGAGCGACGCGCTGACGAACCACAGCATCGCCTTACCGCCGACCCGGCCGACCGCGCCGGCGTCCGACATATGGCCAATGCCGACGACCAGGGTCGAGAACACCAGGGGCGCTATGATCATCTTGATCAGCCGCAGGAAGATGGTGCTGCCAATCGACACGTAGCTGGCGAGCAGCTTCTGCGTGGCGGGATCGGCGACCTCCGCGTGGACGAGGCCGCCGGTTGCAATCCCGAGCGCCATGGCGATCACGATATAGGTTGTCATTCGGCTCGACTTCATGATCCCCCCTCAATGCGCCGCAAGCCGGCGTCCATGCGCAAGCTTCCTACGGGCATTGCATAGTTGCAACCGGAGCGGCAACCGGCGTGGCAGGGCTGTTCGGCGAACTCGCTTCTGGCGGCGGCCTGATGCGGTCGCGGCTTGTATCCCGAATGGAGCCGAGCGTCATGAATTGTCTGGACACCTGGCAATGCTGCCGCTTGCTCGCTAAACCGTGCTTCCGTGTTCACGGCAATTTGACTTTCGATACGCAGCCGCCTTCAGGAGTGCAATCCGAGTGATGGCAAATCTGCTTTGCGATGGCCTGACGTCCTACGCAGGCCGAAACGGGGCGAAACAAAACAACACACGCATCCGTGCCGAATTGGAGTTCAGCGCAGAGTCGCTGCGCCTCGCGACCGACGCAGCCGAAATTGGAACCTGGGACCTCGACCTGGTCACCGATGTGCTGACCTGGTCCGACCGCACCAAGGCGATGTTCGGCCTTGCCGCGGACCAGCCCTGCACCATGACGGATTTCTACGCCGGACTGCATCCGGATGACCTGGACGCAGTGACGGCCGCGTTCGCCTCAGCACTCGATCCTGCCCGGCGCGCCACCTACAACGTCGAGTACCGGACGTGCGACAGAAGCACCGGCGTGGTCCGCTGGGTCGAGGCAAAGGGACGCGGAATCTTCACCAGCCGCGGCCGCTGCGTTCGTGCAATCGGCACCGCCATCGACATCACCGTGCGCAAGGCGGCTGAGCAGCGCCTGCTCGCCAACGAGGCAATGCTTGCCGAGAGCGAGCAGAAATTCCGCGCCATCACCGACTCGATCGACCACATGGTCTGGTCGGCCCTGCCGAACGGCGAGAGCGATTTCTTCAACCAGCGATGGTACGACTACACCGGCCTTCCCCAAGGCTCGACCGACCTCGAATCCAGGATCGACCTATTGCATCCTGACGATCGTGACGGTGCGCGGGGACGCTGGCGGGATTGCGTGGCGACGGGCGATTTCTACGAGGTCGAATACCGCATGCGTCACCACTCGGGCGCCTATCGCTGGGTACTCGGCCGCGCGGTGCCGGTCCGGGACGCCCAAGGCCAGATCACGCACTGGTTCGGCACCTGCACCGACATCCAAGATATCGTCGAGGCGCGCGAGACCACGGCGCGGTCGCATGAGCATCTGGAATACGAGATTGCCAAGCGCACGCGGGAGCGTGACCGCACCTGGCGCAACTCGCAGGATATCCTTCTGATCTGCGATGCACACGGCAACTTTCGCGCAGTCAACCCGGCGTGGGCCAGGCTGCTAGGCTGGCACGCGGACGAACTTATGGGCCGGAGCTATCTCGACTTCGTGCATCCCGACGACCGCGCGACAAGCGCGCGTAGGCTCGCCGTGGCCGAAACCGATGGTCTGCCACGAAACGAGAGCCGCGTTCGGCATAAAGATGGCTCCTATCGCTGGTTCTGTTGGGCGTCGTCGTCCGACGAGGGGCTGATCTACGGCAGCGGACGGCATATCACCGCAGAAAAGGAAGCGGCCGAGGCGCTGGCGCATGCGGAGGAGCAACTGCGGCAGTCGCAGAAGATGGAGGCGATCGGCCAATTGACGGGCGGCCTTGCGCATGATTTCAACAATTTACTGGCCGGCATCATCGGCAACCTGGAGCTGCTGCAGCATCGCATCGCCGCCGGGCGCTTCGACGGGCTGGAGCGGTATACGACGATGGCTACGACGTCGGCCCATAAGGCGGCTGCGCTCACCAAGCGCCTGCTGACCTTCGCGCGCCGGCAGCCGCTCAATCCCGAGCGGGTTGAGGCGAACCGGTTGTTGGCCGGGATGGAGGACCTGCTCCGCCGCACGATGGGCCCTGAGATCAATATCGAGATGGTCCTCGCCGACACCCTCTGGCCGACGGTATGCGATCCCAATCAGCTCGAGAACGCCATCCTGAACCTCGCGATCAATGCGCGCGACTCCATGCCGAACGGCGGACGGCTTACGATCGAGACCGCGAACGCCGACCTGGATGCTGCCTATGCCGGGGCGCAGGGCAGCGACGCGAAGCCTGGCCAGTATGTCGCCGTGCGCGTGACGGACACTGGTGTCGGCATGACCCCTGAGGTGATCGAGCGGGCGTTCGAACCGTTCTTCACCACGAAGCCGGCTGGGAAAGGCACCGGACTGGGCCTGTCGATGCTGTACGGCTTCACCAAGCAGTCCGATGGCCACGTGCGCATCCATTCAAAGCCTGGCCAGGGCACGACGTTCGGCGTCTATTTGCCTCGCTGCGGCGACGAGGCGCTTCGCGAGGTGGCGCTTGTTCATGGCGGGGCTGCGGTCGGACGGGAGTACGGCAGCCTGATAACGGCACACTGAACGACCGGCCGCGTTGCCGCAGGGATTTGTGGCGGCGGGCTGCTTACACCCTACATGGTCCGGAATGGACCGCAGCTTCCCCGCCACCCGCGCCGCCGGGCTGACCCGCCTCGCCGCCTTCACGCCGCACATGGGCCACGCCTACGCTGCGGGCCGCAACACCGACTATGGACCGGAGGCAGAGACTGCGACCGCGGCGCTCTCGCCGTACTTGCGCCGCCGATTGGTGGTGGAGCAGGAAATCGTTGACACGGCGCGCGGGGCGCATGGCCCGGTTGCGGATAAGTTCGTGCAGGAGGTGTTCTGGCGCGGCTACTTCAAGGGCTATCTGGAGACCCGGCCAGAGCTATGGACGGCGTATCGACGCTTGGCCGCAGAAGGACATGGGCGGCTGGCAGACAATGCGGGGCTGCGGCTCGCCTATGACCAGGCGGTCGCCGGCCGCACCGGCATCGACGGGTTCGACGACTGGGCCCGCGAGCTTACGGCCACCAACTGGCTGCACAACCACACGCGGATGTGGTTCGCCTCGATCTGGATTTTCACGCTGAAGCTGCCTTGGGCGCTCGGCGCGGATTTCTTCATGCGCAACCTTCTGGACGGCGACCCGGCGAGCAACACGCTGTCATGGCGCTGGGTCGCCGGGCTGCATACGCGCGGCAAGCCCTATGCGGCGCGGGCGGAGAACATCCGGCGCTACACCGACGGCCGCTATGACCCCGCCAACCTCAACGAGGACCCGGCGCCGTTGCAGGAGCCCGATCCGCCGTCTGCTACGGCTTTGCCGCCGGGCGATGCGCCGCCGGCGGAGGACGTGGCGCTGCTGCTGCATCTGGACGACCTGCATCCGGAGAGCCTACCGCTCGTCCGCGCCCGTGTGCGGCGGGTCGGCGGATTGCTGGCCCACGCCGAGGGCGCGGTAGACCGGGTGAAGCAGTTCGACCGCGACGCGATGGCAGACGCGCTGGCGCGGGCGGCGGCGCATTTCGATTGCCCGGCCGGGTTGGTGCAGCCTGGCTGGGCGGAGGGCCTGCCCGTGGTGACGGCATGGGCGCCGGTTGGTCCCTCCGCCACGGCGCTGCCGCCGGCATTGCGCGTTCGGCGGCGCTGGGACGATTTGGTCTGGCCGCGGGCAACGCGGGGCTATTTCCAGGTGAAGGCGGCCATCCCGGCGATACTGCAGACGATGTGAGCCTGCTTTAGGGCCGTTGCGCTTGCTTTGGTTCAGGCGGCGGGTCCATTGGGCGGAAGTTCTCGGCAGCGAGCGTGCAGTCAGCGCCGGTGCGCTCCTTGCAATAGGTCAGGACACCCGACCTAGCATCGTCGAGCGTGAAACGGCCCTCTCGCCAATACGTGCCGCCGTCCCGCCCCAGCGCCAAGGCTTTCTCGGTCGGCCGTTGCAAATACTCCTGCACTCCTAACCGGTCAGGCGCAGACAGCCGGGTCAGCATCGGCTCGAACGGGGATGGATCCCAGGTCGGTAGCCCATGCGCCCGCAGGAAGCCGTCCAGCTCCGGCAGCAGCAGCCGCATGCCGCCATCGTCGAAGAACAGCGTGTGCCCGTCCTCCCGAAAGGGCGGCAACATGGCCAGCTGCATATGGCCGCCGCTGCCGGTGAACGCCGCTTGCATCCGGCTGACCAGTGCCGGGCGGAACCAGCTATCGTTCTCGGCATAGAGCCAGAGGGTCGGCATGCGCGCGGTCGCGCCGAACCGGGCGAAGTTCCAAACCAGGTCCGACTCGAACGCGGCGCAGTCCGGGATAAGCTGGAATGCCCGGTGATCGTGCGCGAGGCCGCCGGATACATTCACCACAGCGGCGAGCGGCACTGCTTTGCGGGTAGCGAGCGCCATCACGGCGGCCCCACCCGCAGAATCCCCGATCGCGAGCACACGGCCCATGTCCGCATCCGGGCGTTGGGCAACGCTGTGCAGGGCCGCCTCCAGGTCGTCCGCATGCGCGTCGAGGTAGCGGGCCACATCGGGGCTGGCGCAATTCCCGGCATCGTCGGCGACTTCGCCGTCCGAGGCGCCGTAGCCGCGGCGCATGACGGCCACCGCAAGCCAGCCGCGATGGGCAAGGTCGTGCGCCCATCCACGCAGCCAATCGGTGGTCGCACCGCGCGGGTTGCCCGGGTTGGCGCCACGGGTGATCAGGGCGACCGGCAGCTTGTCCGTGCCCCCCTGGCGCACGGTCAACACGTCTAGCGCGAGGCTGAGGCCGCCAATGATGACCGGCAGCCGAAGCGCGTCCTCTACGACATCGGCCGGCGGCGCTGCGGCTTGCGCCATCGCGGCGGACAGGAACGCCAGGGTGAAAACAAGGCTCAAAGCAACGCGCAGCAAACCACGCTCCATCCAAGGCGAGGCCCGCACGCCTATAGCAAACCAGCCGCGATGTTCACCGTCAGCGCCACGATCACGGTGTTGAACAGGAAGCTGAGCAGCCCGTGCAGCAGCACCAGACGCCGCAGGCGACGGGAAGCGACCTGCACGTCGGATACCTGGAACGTCATGCCGATCACGACCGAAAAGTACAGGAAATCGAAATAGTCGGGCATGTCGTCCGATGGAAATTGCAGCCCGCCCTTCGTCTTGCGCTTCTCGTCGAGATCATACCACTCATGACTATAACGAAACGTAAACACGACGTGCGCCAATAGCCATGACAGCATCAACGTCGCGGCCACCAGCGCGACATGCAGGCTGCGCTCGACCGGCGGCAGGGCCTTGAGGCCGGAGAACTCGCCCGACAAGGCCGCGAAGCTGAAGATCGTCCCCAGCAGCATGACCCAGAAAAGGGTCCACTGGCCCTCCTCCTGCGACTCTGCGTCGGCCGCCATCTGCTCCGGCGTGCGAATGGCGAACAGGTGCATGGCCAGCGCGAGGAATGCGAGCGCGCCCACATCCCAGCCGGCGATGGCCCGGGTCTGCGCGGCCCAGCCGGGGTAGATGCCGCCGATGACCACCCAGGCCACGATGCCGACGCCAAGGGCGATGAAGGTGCGCGGATGTCCGGCCAGCACCCGGCGCGACAGCCCTATCGCAAGCATCGGTCGCCGATCAAAATGCCAGCCTTATTTCGTTGATCGGTGGGCGTTACCCGTCAAACGAGCCGCCGGCAAGGGCGTCAAGGTCCCCAGCGCCGGCCCAGTCGGCCGATAAGTCAACACCGTCGATGCGGGATGCGATAGCATACGACGGTAGCGATCTAATTACGGCGCAGACTAAGTCCGTTCGGCCACCAGGAGACGCCCGATGACGTATTCCACGCTGATGGTCCATCTCGATCTTCGTCCCTCCAACGAGGGGCTGCTGCGGATCGCCGGCGACCTCGCCGAGCGCTGCAAGGCCCGCATCATCGGCATCGCCGCCTGCCAGCCGATGCCGATCGGCTATGGCGACGGCTATATGTCCGCCGAGGTGGTCGAGCAGGACCGCGCCGAGCGCAATCGGGAAATCGACCAGGCGAAAGCAGGATTCCACGCGGCCCTGCATGGCAAGGCCAGTGATCTGCAGTGGCGTTCGATCGTCAGCTATATGTCGCTCACCAGCTACATCGCGGAGCAGGCGCGCGCCGCCGACCTGCTGATCACCGGTCCCGACCAGAAAGATTCGTCGCTCGACAGCTCCCGGATGGTGAACATCGGCGACCTGGTGATGCGCGCCGGTCGGCCCGTGCTGATCGTGCCGCCGGGCGTCGACCGGCTCGATCTGGGCAGCGTCGTCGTCGGCTGGACGGACAGCCGGGAGACCCGGCGCGCGGTCGCCGATGCGCTGCCGCTGCTGCAGATCGCGGGCCGCGTGCTCGTGGCGGAAATCGCGGCGCCGGAGGATCTCGCCGACGCGCAGATCCGCGTCGACGACGTCGCCGATTGGCTCAGGCGGCATGGCGTCGCGGCAACGTCGCTCGCGGCGCCGTCGAAGGGCAGCGACGCGGACCGGCTCGAGGCGATCGTCCGCGAGCACGGCGCCGGGCTGATGGTCGCAGGCGCCTATGGGCATAACCGGCTGCGCGAATGGGTGCTGGGCGGCGTGACCCGCGACTTGCTGCTCAGCCCGGGCCGCTGCACGCTGGTTTCTCACTAAGCTCCGGCCGTCAGGTTAGGCCGGGGATCGGCACCGCCAGGGTCTGTAGCACCAGCAGCAGGTTGAGCGTCAGCACGATGACCGTGGCGACGACGGCGGCCACTCCGGTCCAACGTCCGTTCATGTACGCGCCCATCACCGCCCGCCGGCGCATCAGCAGCACAAGCGCGACCATCGGCACCGGCAGCGCCAAGCTCAGCACGACCTGGCTCAGGATCAGCGCCTGCGTCGCGTTCACCCCCCAGGCGACCACCGCGAACGACGGCGCCATCGTGATCAGCCGCCGCGCCCAGAGCGGGATGCGGAAGCCGACGAAACCCTGCATGATGACCTGGCCCGCCATCGTGCCGACGGCCGAGCTCGACAGCCCGGAGGCGATGAGCGACATCATGAATACCGCCGCGGCGCCGCCGCCGAACAGCGGCACCAGCGTGTGATAGGCGGTCTCGATCTCGGCGACGTCCTCGTGGCCGCCGTGGAAGGCAGCGGCGGCCATCATCACCATCGCCATGTTGACCAGGCCCGCGATGGTCAGCGCGACGACGACCTCGACGTTCGAATAGCGCAGCAGTGCCCGCCGCTCCTGCTCGTTGCGAGCCGGCGCGCGATCCTGCGTCAGGCTGGAATGCAGATAGATGGCGTGCGGCATCACCGTCGCGCCGACCATGCCGACCGCGAGCGTCAACGCCCCGCCGTCGGCAAGCCGCGGCAGCACGGTGCCGAGCACGGCTGCGCCCCAGTCCGGCGGCGCGATGAACAGCTCGATCAGGTAGCTGAGGCCGATCAGGCCGATCAGGCCGCCGATGATCAACTCGATCGGACGGTAGCCCTGGCGCTGGAACGCCAGGATGCCGAAGGTCACGATGGCGGTGACGACCATGCCCCAGAGCAGCGGCATGCCGAACAGCAGCGACAACCCGATCGCGCCGCCCAGGAACTCCGCGAGGTCGGTCGCCATGGCTGCGACCTCGCTGATGATCCACATCACCCACACCACAGGCTGCGGAAAGTGCTTGCGCGCGAGTTCGGCGAGGTTGCGGTTGGTGACGATGCCGAGCTTGGCCGAGAGGCCCTGGAACAGCATGGCCACGAGGTTGGCGAACAGCACGACCCACAGCAGGGTATAGTTGTACTTCGCCCCAGCCTGGATGTTGGTCGCGAAGTTGCCGGGGTCCATGTAGGCGACCGAGCAGATGAACGCCGGCCCGGCGAACGGCAACAACGCGCGCAGGCCGCGGCGGCGTCCGGCCAGCGCCTCGCGAACTGCGGCCGTGGTCCGATCAGTCAGGCTCGCACGTGCCTCCGCTTCGATCATTACGCTGTCCTAATCCGCTGGCCTGGAATACAGCCAATGCTATACCTTACGCAAGATGGTCTGACTTTATGATTTGACTAGACCATGATGCAGGAGCATCAGTCTCACACCGCCGGATCAAAACCGCTCTGGCCGCCGGCATGGACCCAGCGCAACGCTCGGCATAAAAATGGCCCAAACTGGAAACGCGCTGAGCTCCGGAGAGCAGATGCCCGAACGGCTGCAACCCCCGGCCACGATGCCGAAAGAGCCCGCGCAGGCAAATCGCTTCTCCCGCGCGCGGAAGGCACGGTCGGCCACGCTGCTGGAGGACTACGCCGAGCTTATCGCCGACCTGCTCGCAACCGGCGGCGAGGCCCGCACCGTCGATGTCGCCCGCCGCATGGGCGTCGCGCACGCGACCGCGGTCAAGACCATCGGGCGGCTCAAGCGCGAGGGCCTGGTCACCGCGCTACCGTACCGGGGGGTGTTCCTGACCGAGGCGGGCCAGGCGCTCGCGGCCCGGGTGCGCACCCGGCACCGGCTCGTCGTCGAGCTTCTGGTCGCGGTGGGCGTGCCGGTCGAGGACGCGGAGGCCGACGCGGAGGGCATCGAACACCATGTCTCCGCAAGCACGCTGGCGGCGTTCGCGCGCTTCCTCCAGGCCCGCAGATAGCGCCTTGCGCCGGCGTCCGCTGCGGCCGAGCTGATGGCGCATGGCCGCATCCTCGTCATCAAGCACGGCGCGCTCGGCGACGTAATTCAGGCCATGGACGCCTTCCAGGCGCTGCGCCGCCATCATGCGGCGGCCGAGATCGTGCTCATGACTTCCCCGGCCTATGCGGCGCTCGCCCGAGCCATCCCCTGGTTCGACCGGGTCTGGCTCGACAAGCGGCCCCGGCTGCACGAGGTCGGCGCGTGGTGGGCGATCCGAACGACCTTCCTGGCCGAGGGCTTCGACCGGGTCTATGACCTGCAGTGCTCGTCGCGCACGGGCCGCTACTTCCGCATGCTGCCGCGGCGGCAGCGGCCGGAGTGGGTCGGCGCGGCGCCGGGCTGCTCGCATCCCAACCCGGATTTCACCGCGAGCCCGTCCAACCGGCAGAAGATGGCGGCCCAGCTCGCCACGGCCGGCGTGCCGGCGCCGCAGCCGGCCGACCTCGCATGGCTCGCCGCGCCGATCGACCATCTTGGCCTGCCGGAGCGCTTCGCATTGCTTATTCCCGGCTGCTCGCCGCATCTGCCGCATAAGCGCTGGCCGGCGCAGAACTATGCGGCGCTGGCGCAGCGGCTCGTTGGGCGCGGCCTTGCCGCCGTCGCGGTCGGCACCGCCGTCGACCGCGCCGCGATCGACGGCTTGCGCGCCGGCGCTCCTGGCCTTGTGGACCTCGGCGGACGCACGACCCTGTTCGAGCTCGCGGCGGTGGCGCGGCGCGCGGCGGGCGCGGTCGGCAACGACACGGGTGCCACTTTCCTCGCCTCTGCCGTGGGCACGCCGACGTTGATGCTAATGTCCTCCCACACCGACCCGCTGGTGTCCGCACCCTGGGGACCCGGCGCGCGCTGGCTCAAACGGGACGACCTTTCGGCGCTGCCAGTCGAGGACGTCGAGGAGGCGTTGCCGTTCGAGATGGGCACCCGGCCGAGCTGCCCGGAGCACTAGCAGCCGAGGATCTCAAGCCGCAGGCGATCGAGCGCCGCGGCTCCCTGCTTGATGTCGAAAGCGCGCGCCCGTTGCAGGCCCGCCTGTCCCAGCGCCGTCCGGCACGGCTCGTCGCGCGCCAGCCGGGTGATCGCATCCGCAAGCGCCACGTGGTCGTCGGGGTCGGCCAAAACGGCCGCGTCGTGCACCAGGCAGGGCAAGTTGCCGCGCGCGGAGCAGATCAGCCCGGCGCCGCTCGCCATTGCCTCGAGCGCCGTGAGCCCGAACGGCTCCGGCCAGCGGCTCGGCACCACCACGATGGCGGCGCGCGCCATGGCGGCCAGGACCTGGTCATGCGGCTGGTGCCCGGCCACGAGCAGGCCGGCCGTCTCGGCGGCACGCTGCAGGGCGCAGGCGTAGGCGTCGCCGGGATTGCCGGGCCGGAGGCGACGCGCCCCGATGATCTCCGCACGCCAGCCCGGTAGGCCTGGAAGCACCCGGGCGCAGGCCTCGACGAAGCTGTCGGCGCCTTTTTCCGGTACCAGGCGGCCGGCGAACAGGATCAGGCGCTCGCGTGAATGCGGCGGCAGCGGCGGCGGCAGTGCGGCGATGTCGATGCAATTCGGCTGGATGGCGGGCGACGGGGTCCAATCCGCCAGCCCTTCCGTCAAACGGGCGGCCACGTAGGGCGACACGGCCACCACGCGAGCGAGGCCGCGCAGCCGGTTGCGTTCGGCAGGACTGGCGGCGCCGCGCATCGCCTGCGGGTCGTTATGCAGAACCAGCACGGTCGGCGTGTCCGGGAAGCGCCGCGCCAGGGCGAGCGCGACGAGCGGGCGGTTATGAACCTCGATCAGGCTTGGCCGCAGTTGCCGCAGGACGCTGTCGACGCTGCGGACGTATTGCGCCGTCCGGCTGATCGGCAGCCAGCTGCGCGTGGACGCCGCGTGGAACAATGGCGCGGCGAATGGCGCATGGTCGAGCGGCGCGCCGATGACCACGGTGCGGAACCCTGGCGATGCCCTGGCCCCGAGCCGTTGCACCAGCAGGCCGATGGCGCCGACCGCCTCCGGGCTGAAACCCTCGTTTGGGGGCAGGACGACCGCGACCAGCCGGGCGGCGGCCGGGCCTATGCGCGGGGCGCCATCTTGGGCCGGGGCAACGGTCCCTCGTCCCGCAGCCCGTGCCACGACAGCACGGTTTCGGCCAGGAACGCCGCGAGCGCGCCGATGGTGCAGGCCACCGCAGCGCCGAACATCACGAACAGTACCCACGCCACCGCAGCGTCACGCAGCGCGCCGACGAACAGCGTGAAGGTCGCCGCCGCGGTCGTGGCTCCGCCGACCGCGCCCAGTGCGACGGCGATGTCGAGGGCAAAGGTCCGCTGCCGCAGCCGACGCATGTGGCAGCGCAGCCTGAACGCGTCGGGACCGTCCGGCCGGGCCAGCAGCAGCTCCTCCAGGTGCTCCAAATGGTCGGTCACCCTGGCGAGCCGGGTGGCGAACACGTTCAGCAGCGTCCCCACGCCCGACAGCAGGAACACCGGCGTGAGCGCGACCTGGATAATGTGCGCGACGCTTTCGAGCGGCACGCCCATTGCGGTATCGGGCATGGCGTCAGGACGGGTTGTCAAAGTGCATGGAGCTACAATGCACCAGGCAGGCCTGCTGAACCAGGCGCACCTACCGGGCGACCGTCCCGCACCAGCCCGGCAGGTAGCTCGCGTCCTCGCTCTTTGCGAGATGCAGCGCCTGCTCGAGCGCCTTGTCGAAATCATCCTCGACCAGCTTCCGCTTCATGCGGCGGCGCATGAAGTCCGCCCACAAGAATTCGCTGAACGGCGTCGTATCCTTCGCATAGCCGCCGGCGAAGCGCAGCTCCCCGGCAAGCGAGCGGAACGGGTCGTCAACGAGGCCGGTCACCGATTTCGGGATTTCATCATAGCCGCGGCGGCGCCCGTGATCGTCGAAGGGATGCATCCAGGCATGGTTGTCGAGCACGAACCAGAACGCGTCGAGCTCGAGCTGCCCGAGGTCGGCGATGACGTTCACGAGCACGCTCGCAACCTCCTCCTCATGCAGCGCAAGGGCGAGGTGGTGGTGATCGGTGACGTAATACCGGCTTTTTGGCCCCAGGATGACCGGGACCATGTGCTGACCCAGGAATCCCGCGCCCTTATTGTTGGATTTGGCCCGCCACGCCTTGCGCTTGGCCGCGACCTCGCGCATGCCGACGGTGATCTGCGTGGGGCGCAGCTCCTCGATGGCAACCGTATGCAGGATGGGTTCTCGGGTTATGGGCATCGTCGCAGTGTAATCAGTTCGGTCTCGAAGGTCACGCGGCGCATCCTGGGCCCATCCCGGGCGTTTCCGGAACGGATATGCGCCGCCGCATAGGAGCGAGTTCATTCAGCCCGTCAGCCCAGCCGCGCGCAGCTACGACCCAAGGACAATCTTTTTCCATTGGGCCACGGCGATCTTGGTCGCCGGGCAATGGCTGGGCGCCCAGACCATCGACTGGTTCCCACGCGGCCCGCTGCGGGTCGACGCGCGTTCGATGCACATCGCGTTCGGCTTGCTGCTGGCGGCGCTGCTCGTCGCCCGGCTGGCGTGGCGAATGACGGGCGGGCGACGCCTGCCGCTCGCCGACGAGGGCGCGCTCAATGTGGTGGCCAAGGGCACGCACTGGGCCCTGTATGCGCTGCTGGCGGCCATGGTGCTGGCGGGCATGTTCCTCACGTGGACACGCGGCGACAGCATATTCAACCTGTTCAGCATCCCGGCCTACGACCCCGGCAACCGCGAGCTTGCCCACAAGGTGCAAGGGATTCACGGCACGATCGGCTGGATCATCCTGGCGCTGGCCGGCGTACATGCCTCGGCGGCGCTGGTGCACCGCTATTTATGGCATGACGGCGTGCTCGCCCGCATGCTGCCGCGCCGCGGTTAGGCCGTGATCGGGCCGCTTTCGGCGGAGCGGCTGCCGAGCGGTCAATCCAGGCCGGGCCGGATCTCGAACCGCTCGCCCGCCTCCTGGCCGGCGTCGAAGGCGTCGAGGTTCACCCGCCGGGTCGCCGGCTTGCGGGAGCGGAACCGCAGGCCGAGCTTGTCCATCTCCGCATCCACCACCCCAGCCTTCGCCAGCACCAGGTCGCGGCCGGACGAGCCGTGCAGCGCCGCCTCCCGCGCGGTCCGCATCGCCGCGAGCTTCGACTGGATGCCGTGCGAGAGGCCGAGCACAAACGAGGTGTGCAGCGCCCGGCGCCGCCCGCCGCGTCCGCGCAAGTACTCGGGACCAGCGCGGAAGCGGTTGGCCTCGGTCTCGAACGCATGGGCGATCAGGTGCATGAGGTAGACCGCCGCCTGCACGTCCGCCGGCAAGCCGAAGAACACCTGGGCGAGCCGGCCCTCCGCGTCGGTCTCGAACCAGAATCGGCAGTCGAAGAACGCAGCCACCGCCGGGGCGCACTCGTCGAGCGGCCCGATGCGGCTTCGCCCGGTCCGCACGTCGCCACGCTTGCAGGGCTGCGCCTTGAACTCGAGCTCGGACATCGACAGGCCGTGCCGGTCCAGCAGCTCCGCCACCTTCAGCGCGGCCGCCATCGCCTCCTGCTCGGTGCAGCCGCGGTCCGTCGTCTTGGAGCGCAGCGCCTGGATACGGGCCAGCAACGCGGCCGTACCGTCGGTCATGCCCGGACTACTCGGGCAGCGGGATGAACTCGGCGTCCCCCGCCACCCGGTCGAAGCGGCCGGCGCGCCAGTCGGATTTCGCCTGCTCGATCCGCTCCCGCCGGCTCGAAACGAGGTTCCACCAGACATGCCGCGGGCCGTCCATCGGCTCGCCGCCCAGCACCAGCATCCGCGCGTCGGTCTGCGCACGCACCGTGATGCGGTCGCCGGGCCGCAGCACCAGCAGGCGGCCGGCCTCATGCGTATCCGGGCCGATCTTCACCGAGCCCTCCAGCACATAGACGGCGCGCTCGATATGGTCCGCCTCGATCGGCAGGCTCGCCCCGGCGTCGAGCGCCGCGTCGGCGTAGATCATGTCCGAGAACGTCTTCACCGGCGAGCGCACCCCATGCATCTCGCCGGCGATCACCCGGACCCGCTTGCCCTCCCCCGTCACCTCCGGCAGCGCGTCGCGGCCGATATGGGAGAAGTCTGGCGCCGTCTCCTCATGCGCCTGCGGCAGCGCGACCCAGGCCTGGACGCCATAGAGCCGCTTCTCGACCGCGCGGAACTCCGCCGCCGTGCGCTCCGAATGGACGATGCCGCGGCCGGCCGTCATCCAGTTCACGGCGCCGGGCTGGATCGCCTGCACGGTGCCGAGGCTGTCCCGGTGCATGATCTCGCCGTCGAGCAGGTAGGTGACGGTGGCGAGCCCGATATGCGGATGCGGGCGGACATCCAGACCGCGGCCGGCATGAAACACGGCCGGGCCCATGTGGTCGAAGAACACGAACGGCCCGACCATCTGCCGTTCCTTGGACGGCAGCGCGCGCCGCACCTCGAAGCCGCCGAGGTCGCGCGCACCCGGCACGATCACGGTTTCCACCAGCGGCCCGTCCGGCCCCAGCATCGGCTCGGCGTCATCCCCTTCGTAGCGGCTCATGGCATCCCTTTCATCGCGCTGCGGCATCCTTGGCGCCGATATAGGTACGGGCCGGGCCGGCCGTCCATCACGGCGGGGCGAGAAATGTGCCGAACGCGCGCGGGCTCTCGCCAACCTTGATCTTGCGAATAAGCCTGTTGCCGGCCACGTCGATCTCGGCCAGCCGGTTGTCCATCCAGACCGCCACATAGGCCCGGGCGCCGTCCGCGGACATGGCGATCCCCTCGGGATAGTCGCCCACGTCGATGTCGGGCAGCGCTGCGAAAGCGCTATCGAACACCGACAAGGTGCCGCTGTGCTGGTTCGTCACCATGATGCGCGAGCCGTCCGGCGTGATCGCGACGGCATAGGGGAACTCGCCGACCTTGAAGCGCCGGGTTTCGGCAAGGGTGGCGGCGTCGATGACCGACACGTCGCCCGACTGCACGTTGGCGACAAACACCCGGCCGCCCTGCACCGTCACGCCGAACGGCGCGTGCCCGACCGGAATGGTCGCGAGCGTCGCGAGGTTTGCGAGGTCGATGACCGACACGCTGTCGCTCTCGCGGTTGGCGACATAGAGCCGCGTTCCGGCCGGGTCGACGGCGAGGCCGGAAGGCGACTGCCCGACCTTGATGACGCCCACGCCGGTCAGCTCGGTCGGGTCCAGCACCGCGACGGTGTCGCCATACCAGTCGGCCACGAACACCCGGCCGTCACGCGGGCTGACTACGATACCGAGCGGCCCGGCGCCGGCGGGAACCTCCGCCAGCATCGAAAGCCGGCCGTCCTTGCGCTCCAGCACGCTGACGCTGTGCCCCTCGGGGTTGGTGACGTAGATGCGCTGCCCGTCCGCCGCCACCGCCACCCCGGCCGGCTTGGCGCCGACGCCGATGGTTTGGACGACCGCGCCGGTCGCGGTGTCCACAACCGAGACCGTGTCGTCGCCCTGGTTGGTGACGTAGGCCAGGGCGGCCTGCGCCGGCGCCGGCGACACGGCCAGCAACGCCAAGCAGGCGAGGAAACGCCGCAACCAGCGCGCTCGGCGGAAGTGCCTCAACCAGCGCGCTCGGCAAGGACCTTGATGTTGTCGAGGCCGGCCCGCAGCACGCCGGCAACCGCCTTGGACGAGGCGGCGTCGTTCAGCTCGGGCGGCGGATCGTTCAGCATGTAGCCGCGATAGAACGCCGCCCGCCACTCGATCGTGCAGCCGCCGGCCGGGTTGTCCTGCACCTCGAACCAGGCGGTGTAGTTGTTCACCGGCAGGACCTTGGGATCCACCTTTTCGATCCGGTACTGGTAGCTATGGGCGGCGGCGTCGTACTTGGCCAGCTCCTCGGCGAACTGCGGGTCGCCCTCGGCCTTGAGGGTGAGCGTGCGCTTGGAGCCGATCTCGTTGCCGTGGTCCGCGGGGCTGGACGCGATGAGCGGGTGCCAGCGGGAGATGGAGTCGAAATCGCCGACGATGGCCCAGACCTGATCCGGGGTGCGGGCGATGTCGACGGTCTGCGTGACCTTCTGGCGCGTTGGGCCGTGCGCCTGGGCGCGGCGGGTAACGAGGGCCGCCGCGACGACGGCCAGGCCGGCAACCAAGCGTCGCCGATGTATTTGCAGCATAAGCATCTCCACTCCGCGCTAAACCCGCATACAGGCTGCAGGATCGCGCGGAATGGCAGGCGACGCCAGGGGCCAATTAGGTTGGAAGAATTACGCCGCCAGCGTGCCCTTCTGCTTGGCCACGCTGGTCGCGATGATGTCCATCAACGGCGGCGACAAGCAGTCGTACGGCTCTAGGCCGATCTCGCGCAGCCGGGCGCGAACCGCGCCCATCTGGTCAGGCTTGGCGCCAGCCTCAATGATCGAGGATACGAAGGCAGCGAACTCCGGCGCCGCCCAGCCCTGCTCGTGCGACAGCTCGGTGTGGACGAAGTCCAGGCCGTGGAATGGATGACCCGTGTTCTCGATCCGCCCATACAGGTGCGCGCCGCATCCGGTGCAGGCATGGCGCTGGATCGCGGCGCTGGCGTCGACAACCTTGAGCTTGTCGGCATTCTCAAGGACCTTGACCTTGTCTCGCGGCACCACGGCGATGACCGAGAATACGGAGCCCTCAGGCTTCCAGCACTTGGTGCAGCCGCAGGCATGGTTGAACATGGTCTGCGCCGAGACCTCGACCTTCACCGGGTTCGTGGCGCATTTGCAGACGAGCGTGCCGCCCGCAAAGCCCGGCGCTGCCGGCGCGATGCCGTTGTCGACGGATGGATGGATATGGATCGTGCTGGCCATGCCGTTTCTCCCTGTTTCGAGCGGCGGTCTTTTCGATCCCACCGCCGATATTACCGCGCAACAGCTTCGCGCGGCTTCGATTGAGATGCAATGGATGCGCAAAGCCGGGGAATGGGTCAGCTTGACCGGGTCGTCATGCGCCGTCACCGCGCGCCGGCTTCGGTGCGGCAAACCATACGCGCCACGTTCAGAATCCTAGATTAGGCCGCTTTATCGCAGTCCGTCGCGCGGCATGGCCCTTGCAGGTGCGCGCGTGCGTGCGAATCTGGGAGGCATGACACAGGAGAGCCGGTCGTGCGAATGACCAAGTTGTTTAGGGCGGCATTGTTGGTGGGCGGGCTGGCGGGCTGCGCCGCACCGCCCCCGCCGCCGCCGCCGCCCTTGGTCGCCACCCCTGGACCCGGAAAAACCGAGGCGCAGTTCCACGCGGACGATGCCGGCTGCCGGGCCCAGGCCGCCACGGCGCCAGCCGACGCCCCGGCACAGCCGACGCCAGCCCAAGTCGCCGCGGCCCAAGCTGCTGCAGACCAGGCCGCTGCGGCCCAGCCCGGCCAGAGCCAAGCCGCAGCCTACCCGGCCGTTCCCGG
>CAZZWN010000011.1:0-25727 GCA_964657765.1 uncultured Acetobacteraceae bacterium | reverse complement strand
CAGGTAGTTGCCGCTCTCCACGTTGCGCCGGGTCACCCAACCGTCCTGCGGCGCGACGATATGGGTATAGGACAAGTTCAGCTCCGCCGTGTCGAGCTGCGCCTGCGACTGCGTCACTTGCGCCTCCGCCTGCTGCACCTGGGCGGCAACGAGGGCGACGTTCAGCTTGATCGGGCGGTTGATGTCCACGTTGGCCTCCTGCGAGCCCGTGGTGGCGCCGGCGGCAGCAGCGGCAGCCACGGCGGCATCGATGTCCTGCTGCGTGGTGGCGCGCGGGTCGACGCTGCGCTGGCGCTTCAGATCCGCCGCGGCTTTTTGCTGCTGGGCGCGCGCCTGGTCGCGCTGCGCCTCCGCCTGCTTCAGCCGGGCCGGGAAGGTGTCCTTGGCGAGGTCCAGGTTGGCTTTTGCGTTCTCGAGCTGCGCCTGGGCGACCTCGACCTGCGCCTTCGCCTGGTCGCGGGCGGCGACGTAGGGCCGGGTGTCGATCTGCACCAGCAGGTCGCCCTTATGGACGAATTGGTTGTCGTTGACGGCCAGGGTCACGACGTAGCCGCTGACCTGCGGGGCGACCAGAACGGCGCGGCCCTCCGTGTAGGCGTCGTCGGTGCCGACCTGATTGCGATGCAGGAACCACCAGATGCCGCCCGCGATCGCGCCGATCACGACGACGATCGCCAGGATGATGAGCGGCAGGCGGGAGTTCTTGTTCTTGCCGTCTTTCTCGCCGTCCTCGCCGTCGCCCTGTTTGGCAGCGGCGTCGCTTTCGCCCCCATCGTCCTTGACGTCAGGCTTGGCGGGTTTCTGCTTGCCGGGGTCGGCATCGCTCCTGGACAGGCCTCGCGACTTGGAAACAGGGGCGTCGCCGGTGTCTTCAGCGTCTCCGAACCGCTCTTTAACGTCGCGCTGATCGTCCATGAATGATCCTGAGTGCTATGCAGCCAAGGCGACGCAGCCCGGAGTGCAGAAAGAAGCCTTGGCAGCAACGCCTCCACTCGCCTCGGGATTGCTATCTGGCCGATATCCCGGCCTGTAACCCTCCGTGAGCGTTCAACGACGGCCGGTCATAGCACGGTGGCGAGCACTGCGGCCGGGTTCTCGCCGAGGTCGGCCGCAGTCCAGTCGCGGCGCATCGTGAACAGCTCGATCAGCGCCGCCGTATCCTCGTCGCGGCCCAGCCCCGCTGCAGCAGCGACGCGTCCGTCCTTAACGTAGTAGGCGAGGAACCCTAGCTTGCCCACGTCGCCCCCGCTTGCGTCGCCATGCAGCACGACGCTGTCCCATTCCGCGGCGTGGCCGACGTAGTCGAGCCGCTTCATATATTGGATGGTCCAGAAAAATGGCACCGCGTCATAGCGGGTCGCGTGGCCCAGCATGTTCAAGGCCGCCACCCGGCCATGCTGCTCCGCCACGCGCCAGTGCTCGACCCGGATCGGCTCACCGTCGCCGCGATGCGGGAAGCTGGCGATGTCGCCGGCCGCATACAGACCCGGCGCCACACATAAGTTCGCGTCGACGACGATGCCGCCGTCTTCGCGCCGGTCCAGGCCGTCGGCATAGGACGTGGCAGGCCTGACCCCAAAGCCGACCACGACGAGGTCGGCCGCGATCCGCTCCCCGCTGTCGAGCACCACGCCGGATACCTGCCCATCGCCCTCCAGCGACGCCACCCCGCTGCCCAGCCGGAACACCACGCCGTGCTGCTCGTGCAGGCCGACGAAGGCGTCGCCGACCTGCTCGCCGAGCTGCTTGGCGAACGGCGCAGCCTCCTTGCCGACCACGGTGACGTTCAGCCCGCGCTCGCGCAGGCTCGCCGCCACCTCCATGCCGATGAAGCTCGCGCCGAGGACCACGGCGCATGTGCTGCGTTCGGCCTGCAGCAGGATGGCGTCGGCGTCGCTCCGGCTGCGCAGGGTGTAGACGTGGCCCAGCGCGGCGCCAGGCATTGATGGCACCACGGGCGTGCCGCCGGTTGCGAGCAGTGCTGCGTCGTAGTCCAGCACGGAGCCGTCCGCGCAGGCGATCCGCCGGGCCTGCACGTCGATGCGCGTGACCTGCGCCGTGCGCCGCTCGATCGCGTGCTCGCGATAGAAGTCCTGGGTCTGCAGCGGCGACTTCTCCGCGCCCTTCTGGCCGGACAAGGCATACTTGCTCAGCACGGTCCGGTCATATGGAACCCGGTTCACCGTATCGAGCATGACGACCCGGCCCGTGAAGCCCGCCTCACGCAGAGTCTGCGCCGCCACTGCTCCCGCGCCGCCTGCGCCCACGATGATGAAGCGGCGTGCGTCGGGTGCTGCGGGTGGGCTTGCTAGCGCCGGAGCCGGCTTGGCGAGAAGGATACGGCCGCCGTCCAAGCGCACGTCGTATCGCGGCAGCGCGTCGAGCGCCGGCGGGTCCAGCACCGCGCCGGTCCGGATGCAGAATGCCGCCTTGTGCCACGGGCAGACGATCCGGTTGCCGTTGCGGACGCCTTGGGCCAGCGGGGCGCCGGCATGGGGGCAGGTGGCGCCTACTGCGTGCACGGCGTCGCCGTCCCGTATCAGCAGGATTTTTTCGCCGTCGACTTCGACCTGCGTCATGCCGCCCGGCTCGATCGCCTCCAAAACAGCGGCTTCGACTTCATGCTGCAGCATGTGCTGCTCCTATCCATGCGTGCCGTCATTGTCCGGCGAACCCGTGGTTCGACGCGAGCCGGCTCCGGCGCGGCAATCCAGCGCCGCATGGACCGATGTCTATGCAAGCGCTCTAAGATTGCTCCGTCGCAAACGTTTCTCGCATCGACAATGTTCGTTGCAGGCAGGCGATGCTCGACCCTGCAGCAATCAAGCCTGCCCGGCAATCTAAAACGCCCGCCTGCCCCGCAAAGCCGCTGCCAAGGTCCCATCATCCAGCACATCCAGCGCCCCGCCGATCGGCACGCCCTGGCCAACCCGGGTGATCCGCGCCGCGCTGTCCACCTTGCGCAGCCGCTCCGTAAGCCAATGCGCCGTCGTCGCACCATCCACCGTGGCCCCGAGCGCCAGGATCACCTCGCTCACCTCACCCGCCTCCACCCGGGCCAGCAGCGGCGCGACGTTCAGGTCCTCCGGCCCGATCCCCCCCAAGGCCGACAGCGTGCCGCCCAGCACATGATACAGCCCGCGATGCACGGCCGCGCGCTCCAGCGCCCATAGGTCGCCAACCCCTTCCACGACGCAGATCAGCCCATGATCGCGCCCTGTGTCGCTGCAGACGCCGCAGGGGTCGCGGCTGTCCAGATTGCCGCATAGCCGGCACGGCCGCACCGCCCGCGCCGCCTCGGCCAACGCACTCGCCAGCGGCAGCATCCGCGCCTCCGGCTGCTGCAGCATCTTCAATGCGGCCCGCCGCGCGCTCCGCGGTCCCAAGCCCGGCAGCCGCGCCAGCAGGCCGATCAGCCGCTCGACCTCGGGACCGCCCACAGCGCTAGAACGGCAGCTTCATGCCCTCGGGAAGCTGCAGGCCGCCGGTCGCCGCCTGCATCTCCTCGGCCATCATCGCCTCCACCTTCAGCTTGGCGTCGGCGTGGGCGGCCACAACCAGGTCCTCCAGCATCTCGGTCTCGTTGGGGTCGGCGAGCTTCGGGTCGATCTTCAGCCGCTTCAGCGCGCCCTTGCCGGACAGCGTCACGCTGACCATGCCGGCGCCGGCGACGCCCTCGACCTCCATGGCCTCCATCTTGGCCTGCATCTCCTGCATCTTGGCCTGCATCTGGCTGGCCTGCTTCATCAACCCGGCAAGATTCTTCATGGTCCCCCCTCAGATCGGTTCCGCCGCGTCCTGCGGCACAAAGTCCTCGTCGTCGGCGTCGAGCGGCGCAAACTCCCGCCCATCGCCGGCCTCAAGCACAGCGCCTCCCGGCAGCATAGGCGCATCCACCAGCCCATATGCGTCGGCCCGGCTATCCGTCACGCTCGCGATCTTGGCGCCTGGAAACGCCTCCAGGATCGCCTGCACCAACGGGTGCAGCGCGGCCTCGCCCCGGCGCGCGGTATCGGCCGCCTGTCCCTGACTGGCCAATGTGGGCTCGCCGGGCTCCCGCGACAACGCGATGGTCCAGCGGCTTCCCGTCGCCTCCAGCAACAAGGCGGCGAGCCGGGACGCCAGGTCGCGCGGCGCGTCCGGCTCCGGGCGCAGCTCGATCACCGGCGGCGCGAACCGCACCAAATGCACGGCGTGCAGCAGCAGGCCATGCAGCACCGGCTCGCGCCGTTCGGACACCAGCATGGCGACGTCACGGAAACTGGACAGTTGCGGAGCGGCGATGGCTGGCTCGGGAGCCGGCTCAGGCGTCGGGTCGCGCGCAGGCGGGCCGTTGGCGACCGCACGGGTCGTGCCGCCCTCGAACGGCGGCGCTGGCCCGCGCATCGCGGGCGCGGGCGTCGGCGTGGACACTGGGCTGCCCGAAGCCGCCGTCTCCGTCAGCCGCCGCACCAGCTCGCCCGGCGGCGGCAGGTCGGCGACATAGCATAGCCGGATCAGCGCCATCTCCACCGCCGCCCGGCGGTCGGACGCCTGCTCGACCTCCTGCGTGCCCTTCAGCAGCATCTGCCAGGTGCGGCCCAGCACCGGCATGCTCAGGCGGTCGGCCAAGTCTGCGCCGCGGGTGCGCTCCGCCTCCGGCAGCTCGGCGCCATCGCGCAGGGCCGGCACGGATTTCAGCCGGGTCAGGGTGTGCGTCAGCTCGAGCAGGTCACCCAGCATCAGGCCCAGATCCGCGCCGCGCTCATGCATGCGGTCGGTGATCGCCAGCGCCTGGTCCGGACGCCCGGCCAGCACGGCCTCCATCAGGTCGAACACCGCCGACCGGTCCGCGAGGCCCAGCATGTCCGCAACCGCCGCGCCGTCGATCGGTGCGCCACCCGCGCCTTGGGCGATCGCCTGGTCCAGCAGGGACAGCCCGTCCCGCACCGACCCATCCGCCGCCCGCGCGATCAAATCCAGCGCATCCGGCGCCACCGCGACACCCTCCGCAACGGCGATCCGCCCGAACTGCCCGACCAGTTCCGCCACCGAAACCCGGCGCAGATCGAACCGCTGGCAGCGCGACAGCACCGTCACCGGCACCTTGCGGATTTCGGTCGTGGCGAAGATGAACTTCACATGCGGCGGCGGCTCCTCCAGCGTCTTCAGCAGGGCGTTGAAGGCGTTGCGCGACAGCATGTGCACCTCATCGACGATGAACACCTTGGTGCGCGCCTGCAGCGGGCGGTAGCGCGCGGCGTCGATCACCTCGCGCATGTCGTCGACGCCGGTGCGGCTGGCGGCGTCCATCTCGACCACGTCGGGATGCCGGTCGGCAAGGATCGCGACGCAGTTCGGGCACACGCCGCAGGGGTCGGCGGTCGGCCCGCCGGCGCCGTCCGGACCCACGCAGTTCAACGCGCGGGCGATGATGCGGGCCGTCGTGGTCTTGCCGACCCCGCGCACCCCCGTCAGCATCCAGGCGTGCGCCACCCGGTTCTGCGCGAATGCGTTGCGCAGGATGCGGACCATCGCCTCCTGCCCGATCAGGTCGTCGAAGGTGGTGGGCCGGTACTTGCGCGCCAGCACCCGATACGGCGTCGGGGCAGGCGCTTGAATTGGCGGCGCCTCGCCGAACAGCCCGGGGCCGGAGGGCGGCGGCTCGGGCAGGATGTCATCCAGAAGACCAGACATGCGCCCGGCTCCTGCCGCCGAAGTTGGGGTGGGAGGCCGGACAACGACCCGACCGAGAACTCGTTGCGGCTGCTTCCTTCCGGACCTGACCGGGTTGGCGAGGCGCCCGTCCGCCGCCGACCTCCCGGCTGGGTCATACCACATTGCCGGGGGGTTGGCACAAGTCCCCCCCTGCCGGCCGACCTTGCCCAGGAATCAGCAAGGGGTTGGCACCGGCCCGGCTGCGTGCGAAATGCGGCGGACATGACAGTGATTATCGCCAGCCGTCCGAACGTCTATACCGGCAGTCCGCTGGACCGCGCCGACGGGCGCCGCACCGACGAGGCATGGATCGAGGAGCGCCGTGCCGACCCATCCACGCTCTGGGTGCCGGTCTGGCGCGCCCGCACCCTGTTCCGCGGCCTGGACGAAGGCAAGCCGGAAGCCGTGCTGCTGACCAGCGAGGCCGCCGCGGCGCTGCGCATGACCGGCGGACCTTGGGCATTCCTGGGATTGCAGGGCGACGTTGCCGTGTTCACCGTCGATATCAGCGCCATCGACGACCCAGCGCCCTTGCTGCCGGATGGCGTCGCACGCTTCGAGGACCTGCGCATGATCGGCCCGGGCCTGGCACCCGCCGACGCCGCGATCCTCGCCCATGCGCGCGGGCTCATGCACTGGCGGAGCCGTCACGGCTTCTGCGGCGTGTGCGGCGGCAAGTGCGAGCCGCGCAGCGCCGGGCACGCGATGGCCTGCACCATCTGCAAGGCGCAGCATTTCCCCCGCACCGACCCGGCCGTCATCATGCTGGTGCACCGTAGCGACCGCGTGCTGCTCGGGCACTCGCAGCGGTTTCCAAAGACCACGATGTACTCGACCCTCGCCGGCTTCGTCGAGCCCGGCGAGAGCCTCGAGGAGGCCGTCGCCCGCGAGGTGTTCGAGGAAAGCGCCATACGCGTCGGCAACGTGCGCTACCACAGCAGCCAGCCCTGGCCGTTTCCGTCCAGCATCATGCTCGGCTTCTACGCCGAGGGGCTGACGGAGGACATCACCATCGACCCGAACGAGCTGCGCGATGCCCGCTGGTTCTCCCGCGCCGAATTGCATGACCCCGACGCGCACGGGTTTGCCCTGCCGCGTCGGGACAGCATCGCCCGCCGCCTGATCGAGGACTGGATGGCGCACGCATGATGCGTGCCGTGCTGCTGCTCGTGCTGCTTGCCGGCTGCAGCGCGAGCAGCAAGGATGAAAGTCCCGACCAGCGCGCCTGCGACCGCCAGGCCAATGACGACCCGACCGTCAAGGAGCTCATCATCAAGGGTGTCGGCAACCCCTATTTCCAGAACAACAGCCAGGAGGAGCTGCGCGTCGCCAAGCAGCAGGCCCGCCTGGCCTGCCTGCGCAGCCGGGGCCTGGCGCCCGCTGGCGGCGTGGAACGGCAGCGGCCGCTTAACTGATCGGAGCACGAGCTTTGGACACGATCCGCATCGCCTCTGGCGCCTTCAGCTTCGTCGCCCGGTTCGAGCAGAAAAGCGCGCCGCAGACCTGCGCCCGGTTCCGCGCCCTGCTGCCCTATCGCCAGCGCATCATCCACGTGCGCTGGAGCGGCGAGGCCTGCTGGATTCCGCTCGGCGACCTCGACACCGGGTTGCCGTATGAGAATGCGACGAGCTACCCGGCGCCGGGCCAGATCCTGCTGCACGCCGGCAGCGTGAGCGAGACCGAGATCCTGATCAGCTACGGCCCCTGCTGCTTCGCCAGCAAAGCCGGGCAGCTCGCGGGCAACCACTTCCTGACGATCACCGAGGGGTTGGAGGAGCTGGCTACGCTTGGCCGGAAGACGCTCTGGGAAGGCGCGCAGGACATCGTGTTCGAGGATGTCGCACTGACGGCGTAGTCAGCTATCGCCGTAATGGTAGCGGCACGCGATGATTTCGATCCGTTGGTCGTCGCCTGCTTTTCCTGCGATGCGATACACCAGCCGATGGTCCCCCGTAATGCGGCGTGACCACCAGCCTGCAAGGTCGCCTTTCAGCGGCTCTGGCTTTCCCAGGCCGATGAACAACTTGCGGCGCGCATCCTCGATCAGGACATTCACCTTGGCGAGCATGACTTGATCGTTGTTCACCCAGTGCTGATAGTCGTCCCAACCGTCGTCGGTGAAGTGGACCTTCACGCCTTCGCGGGCACCTTCGCCGCAACGAGATCACGTTCCTTAGTTGCCCCACCGTCGGCAGAGCGGATCGAGCGTAGCAGGCGCTTCGCGTTGGCCGGGCTTTTAAGGAGGTGGACTGTTTCCTGCCAACCCTCGAACTCCTCCTCGGATAGGATAACCACGTTTCCCTTGCCACCCTGCCGGGTCACCAGGATCGGGGCACGGCTCTCCACAGCCTCGTTTATGTAACGGGCCAGGTTCTGCCGCAGATCGGTATATGAAACTTGCCCCACGGCATCCTCCTACAAGACGTACAGAAAATTGTACTTGTATGGTCGTATTGTCAAGAACAATTCGGCGCCGCGTTCGGCCCAATAAGGAGGCTCCGCCTTCACCGCTGCGATTTCTGCCAGGCCTCTGCGACGAAGGCGGCCGCGTTGGAGACGGCGAGCGCCGGGCGGCCGCGGATGTGATCGGCTATCTTCTCGCCGAGCATGATGGTCGGGGCATTGAGGTTGCCGGTCGTCAGCGAGGGCATGATCGACGAATCGACCACGCGCAATGCCTCGAGCCCAATCACCCGCGCCTCCGGGTCGACCACCGCCAGCGGATCGTCTGCGGCGCCCATCCGGCAGGTGCCGGCGGGATGGTAGGCGCTCTCGGCCCGGTCCCGCACGAAGGCGTCGATCGCTTCGTCCTCGACGACCGCGGCCCCGGGCTGCAGCTCACGGCCGCGATACGGATCGAACGGGCCTTGCGCAAAAATCTCGCGGGTCAGGCGCACGCAGGCGCGCATCTCGGCCCAGTCGTCCGGGTGGCTCATGTAGTTGAAGCGGATGCGTGGCTTGTCGGCCGGGTCGGTGGAGCGCAACCGGACCCAGCCACGGCTTTTTGAGCGCATGGGTCCGACATGGGCCTGGAAGCCGTGCCCGTTCGCCAGCGACTTGCCGTCGTAGGATACGGCCAAGGGCAGGAAGTGATATTGGATATCGGGATAGGCCACCCCGGCGCGGCTGCGAATGAAGCCGCAGCTTTCGAAGTGGTTGGTGGCGCCGAGCCCGTCATGGCGCAGCAGCCACCGTGCGCCGATCATGACTTTCGCGAGCGGGCGGGTCGACGGATAGAGCGTGATGGGCTGCAGGCTCTCGATCTGGACATAGAGCTCCAGATGGTCCTGCAGGTTTTCGCCCACGCCCGGCAAATGGTGCACCGGCACGATCCCGTGCGTGCGCAATTCGTCCAAGGGTCCGACCCCTGACAGCTTCAGCAGCTGCGGCGAGTTGATGGGCCCGCCGGAGAGAATGACCTCGCGCCGGGCGAGCGCCAGCTTCTCCGTCCCGCCGTGGCGATAGCGCACGCCGGCCGCGCGCCGGCCCTCGAACTGGACCGCGGTGGCCAGCGCATGGGTGACGACCGCGAGGTTGCGCCGCCGCAGCGCCGGTTTCAGGTAGGCGTTGGCGGCGCTCCAGCGGCGGCCGTCGCGCACCGTCATGTCCATGCGGCCGAAGCCTTCCTGGCGAAACCCGTTGATGTCGTCGGTTTCGGCGTATCCCGCCTGCGCCGCCGCCTCGATCCACGCGCGATACAGCGGGTTCTTCAATGGGCCATAGCGCGTGTGCAACGGGCCGTCCGGCCCGCGGTAGGCATCGCCGCCCTCGTTGCGGTGCTCGGCGCGCCGGAAATACGGCAGCACATGACGAAAACCCCAGCCCTGCGCGCCTGCGGCTTCCCAGCCGTCGAAATCGGCCGGGTTGCCACGGACGTAGACCATCCCGTTGATCGACGACGAGCCGCCCAGCACCTTGCCGCGCGGGCAGTTCATCCGCCGCCCGCCCAGGCCCGGCTCCGGCTCGGTCTCGTACGACCAGTTATAGCGCGGCATGTTCATCGGGATCGACAATGCGCTGGGCATCTGGATCAGCATCGAGGCGTCGGAGCCGCCATATTCCAAGACGAGCACGGTGCTTTGCCCATCCTCGGTCAGCCGGTTCGCCAGTACGCACCCGGCCGACCCGGCGCCCACGATGACGTAATCGAACGTGCCCTCCGCCGCGCTCATTGCGACGAAAGCCGATCAGGCGTCCGGCTGCGTAAAAACCGCAAAGGCGTAGATGTCGGCCAGGGGAACCGAGACCCCCGCGCTTTCCAGACGCAGGACAGCCTCTGCGCCTCCCAAAGCCTCGAAGGTCCAGGCACCATCAGCGGAGAGTCGGTAGACATGCGCGGCATGATCTTCCTGAAACAGCTCGACGACTTCCCGCATGCCTTCGACGGCTTGCATATGCTGCCGCTTCAGGTCCAAGGCACGCCAATCCTGGATGTCGGATACCGAAACGACCTCAAAGGCCACCTTGGGATGCCCGTCGCAACGAATCATAGCGTCAGGAAGCCGGGCCGTATTCCCTTGCATCGAACGTGGAGTCGCTGCGCTCCCAAGCTCCGGACGGCAACTGCCGGGCATATCGGCACGACGGATTCCAAGGGCGCCTGCCAGCCCGGATAGGACAGCGCCATGCTCCGGGTCAGGTGCGGCGTGCGCTAGGATTTGCCCGGCAACGAGTTCGTAACGCCAGGCATCGCCGAAATCATGCCGGTCCCGAACGACGAACTCGTCAGCGGTCCACATTCAGCTACACGCCAAGGCTCATGGCCCGGATCGGCGGCTGCACGTCGTCGGGTATCGGGCACTCATACGGCACGACGCGGGTGCGTTCCGCCAGGTCGTTCTTGGCACGCTCGATCAGCCCTGTGTCCTGCAGCGCGTCGAGCGCGGTGCCGGCCATCACCTTGGCCACATGCACCAGGCCCTTGTGCGCGGCCGGGCTCTTGCCCTGTGCCGTGAGCTGCCACGAGTGGAACGGCGTGCCAACGGCGCAGGTCGCCCCGCGCGCCTGCACGGTGGGCACGACCCACGACACGTCGCCCACGTCCGTGCTGCCGTTGCCGCCCCGGCCACGGGCGCCGAACGGGATGATGAAATCGCACATCGCAACGTCGGGCCGCACCGGCACGCCCGCGCGGTCGAACGCGGCGGCGATGTCGGCCTTGGTCAGCGTGGCGCGGATGCGGCCGGCGTATGCGCGGTCCGCGTCGTCGAACTCCGGCGGGCCCAGCCGCATGAAGTTGTCGTGCATCGCCTGCTCCAGCGGCGTATTCGGCATCAGGTTGCTGACCGCGCTGACCACCTGGGTGCTGACCGCCGTCTCGGTCATAAGCGCCGCGCCCTCGGCGATCTTGCGCACCCGTGCGACCAAGCTCGTCAGCCCCGCCAGGTCCGCCGCCCGGATCAAATAGCGCACCTTCGCCCGGGCCTGCACGACGTTCGGCGCGATCCCGCCCGCGTCGAGATAGGCGTAATGCACACGCGCATCATCCGGCATGTGCTCGCGCAAGTAGTTCACGCCGACGTTCATCAGCTCCACCGCGTCCAGCGCGCTGCGGCCCAGTTCCGGCGCGCCGGCGGCATGGCTGGCGCGGCCGGTAAAGCTGAAGTCGATTCGGGTGTTGGCGAGGCTCACCGCCTCGTTCACGCCGGAGAACGACGCCGGATGCCACGAGATCGCGATGTCCACGTCCGCGAACGCGCCCTCGCGGACCATGAAGCCCTTCGCCGCCCCGCCTTCCTCGGCCGGGCAGCCGTAGTAGCGCACGCGGCCCTTCGCACCGGACGCCGCCAGCCAGTCCTTGACCGCGGCCGCCGCGAGCATCGCCGCCGAGCCCAACAGGTTGTGACCGCAGCCATGGCCGACGCCGCCCTGCCCATCGACCGGGCGCGGCTCGTCGAGGCCGGCCTGCTGGCTCAGCCCCGGCAATGCGTCGTACTCGCCGAGGATGGCGATGACCGGGCCGTCCTCGCCAGCCTCCGCCATGACGGCGGTCGGGATGCCGGCCAGCTCGCGGGTGATGCGGAACCCCTCGCGCTCCAGCATCGCCAAGTGCTCGGCGACCGAGCGGTGCTCGCCGTAGGCCAGCTCCGGCGTGTCCCACACGCGGTCGGCGAGCGCGATATACTCCTCGCGCTTCTCGTCGACGATCTGCCAGATCCGCTCGGTGTTGCGCATCATCAAGGCTCCATCTTTGCAAGTGCCGGACGCCGGGCAGCCAATCCCGTGGCGGCCTCCAGGGCAGCGCCGATGCGGAGCACCGTCCGCTCGTCGAAGGCGCGGCCGACGATCTGCACCGAGAGCGGCAGGCCGGACGCGGACAGGCCGGATGGGATGGACATCGCCGGGTTTCCAGTCAGGTTGAACGGCATGGTCTGCATCGGCAGCGTCAGCGGATTATGCGGCGAGATGTCGGCAAACGCGGGTGCCGGCGTCAGGCCGCAGGCGGTGATCAGCGCGTCATAGGTCCTGAGCTGCAGGTTGACCGCGTGCGACAGCTCCCGGCGCAGCCGCATCGCCTGCTGCAGGTCGACGGCGGTGATGAAGGCGCCGGGCGTCATCCGGAGATAGGTCAGCAGGCCGAAGTCGAGCGGCCGGGCCTGGAAGTCCTGCTCATGGATCGCGAACGCCTCGGACAGCATGATGACGCGGCCGCATGCGTTCAGCAGCGCGTAGTCCGGCAGCGTGATCTCCTCGACCGTGGCGCCGAGCCGTTCCAGCGTCTGCGCCGCTGCGTCGATGGCCGCGATCACCTCGGGCGTCACGCCATCAGCGTCGGCGAAGAAGTGCCGCGGCATGCCGATGCGCAGGCCCTCGACGCCTTGGTTGAGGCCGCTCCGGTATTCGGGCACGGCGATGTCGACGCTGGCCGGGTCGAGCGGGTCGTAGCCGGCGACGACCTGCAGGGCGATTGCGCTGTCTTCCACGGTCCACGACAGCGGGCCGCAGTGGTCGAGCGTCGTCGAGAGCGGGAACACGCCGCGGCGGGACACGAGGCCATAGGTGGGCTTCAGCCCGACCGTCCCGCAATAGGCCGCCGGTCCGCGGATCGAGCCGCCGGTGTCCGAGCCCATCGCCATGCGCACCAGCCCGGCCGCGACCGCCGCCGCCGAGCCGGAGGAGGAGCCGCCTGGGATGTGCTCGCGGTTCCAAGGGTTGCGCGCCGGTGGGAACGGCAGGTCGAAGCTCGGGCCGCCGATCGCGAACTCGTGGGTGGCGAGCTTGCCAAGCAGCACGGCGCCCTGGGCGGCGAACTTCGCGGCGACGACCGAGTCGGCTTTGGGCACATGATCGGCCCGCAGCTTGGAATGGCAGGTCGTGCGAATGCCGGCGGTGTCGTAGATGTCCTTCAGCGCATAGGGCACGCCCTGCATCGGCCCGTGGTCGACGCCTTTGGCGAAGTCCGCGTCGGCCGCGGCGGCGTCGGTCCGCGCGCGTTCTGCCGTCACCGTGATGAAGCTGTCCAGTGCGCCGTCGATCGCGGCGATGCGCGCGAGCGCGTCCTCGGTGAGCGCGGCGGAGCTGACGGTCCCGTCGCGCAGCCTGCGGCCAGCCTCGGCAATGGAGAGCTCGAACAGCGGCCCGGCCGTCATGCGATGCCCCGCGTCACGCTAAGGATCGAGTAGGTCCCGGCCGGCTCGGCGGCGGCGGTGCGCGGCTGCCGCAGCAGCGCCAGCATATGGCGCAGCTCCTTGAAATTCGCGAAGACAACGGCCCGGCGGTCATCGGGGATTTCAAGCCCGGCGCGCCTGGCAAAAACGTCGAACTCGAGGGCGAGCGGCGCATCGTCGGGGATTTCAGTCATCGTTCCGGACAGCCTTTCTGCAACCAGCTAGTCTTAATTGGCATTTCGCGTCCATGCCAATCAAGCCACGGAGGGCGCGGACCGGGCAACAAAGGAGAACGGCGTGACCGATCCAGTCGCAAATGTGCGGGTAGAGACCGGCGGCGGCATAGCGCACGTCATTATCGACAACGAGCGCAAGCTGAACACGCTGAACAGCGCTCTCATGGAGCGGTTCGCTGTCGAGTTGGAGGCGCTTGCGGCGCAGGACGGGCTGCGTGCGGTCGTTCTGGCCAGCGCAGGCCCGCGCGCGTTCATCGGCGGCGCCGATATCACCGAGATGTCGGGTCTCGATCCGACGACCGCGCGCGCGTTCATCACCCGCATCCATCGCTGCTGCGACGCGCTGCGGCGGCTGCCGGTGCCGGTGATCGCCCGTATCCAGGGCTACGCCTTCGGCGCCGGCCTAGAGATCGCCGCGGCCTGTGACCTGCGCATCGCCGCCGACACGGCGCTGTTCGGCATGCCGGAGGTGAGGCTCGGCATCCCGTCCGTGGTCGAGGCGGCGCTGCTGCCGTCGTTGGTCGGCTGGGGGAGGGCGCGGCAGATCCTGCTGCTGGGCGAGACGTTCACGGCGGCCGAGGCCGAGCGCTGGGGCTTCGTCGAGCGGGTGGTGCCCGGCGGCGAGCTGGATGCGGCGGTCGAGGAATGGCTCGCAACGCTGTTGCAGGCTGGCCCGCGCGCGATCCGGCTGCAGAAACGCCTGATCGGGGCGTGGGAGGACTTGCCGCTGCGGGCCGCGGTGCAGGCCGGCGTCGATGCCTTTGCCGAGGCGTGGCGGACGGACGAGCCGCGACAGGCGATGCGGGCGTTCCTGGACGCGCAGGCGCTGCGTAAGCTTGGGGCGCCTGGGAAGCCCTGAGCACGACTGTCGGGGGCGTCCTTGACCAATCGCGGCTCGGACCATTCTCATGCAGCCATGAGCACAACCCCCACGCCGCCCTCCGCCCCCAAGCACCCCAAGCGCATCGAGCAGCTCGGCCGGGTCCGCACCGACGACTATGCCTGGATGAAGGACGACAACTGGCAGCAGGTGCTGCGCGACCCCACGGTGCTGCGCCCCGAGATACGCGCCCATCTGGAGGCGGAGAACGCCTACACCGAGGCCGTGCTGGCCGAAACCGCGGCGCTGCAGCACGAAATCGCCTCCGAGATCAAGGCGCGCATGAAGCAAGACGACGCGAGCGTGCCGAACCCCGACGGGCCATGGGAGTACTACACCCGCTACGAGGCCGGCGCGCAGCATCCGATCCATGCTCGCCGGCCACGTGGCCAAACCGATGGCGAACAAATTCTGCTCGACGCCGACGCGCTCGCACAGGGGCATGAATACTACGCGCTCGCCGCGGCCCGGCACAGCCGAGACCACCGCCTGTTCGCCTACGCCGAGGACACCCAGGGCTCGGAGGTCTACCGCATCCGGATCAAGGACCTCGCGACCGGCGCGTTGCTGCCAGACCCGATCGGGAGCTGCACCGGCAACTTCGCCTGGTCGGCCGACGGCTCCTGGCTGTTCTGGACCTTTCGCGACGACAACGGCCGCCCGGCGCGCATCTACCGCCGTCCCGTGCCCGGTGGTCCAGCGGACGATGTCCTGGTTTACAATGAGCCCGACCCCGGGTTCTTCCTCCGCATCGCCCCAACCGCGTCCCGCGCCTGGCTCGTGATCGGCTGCGGCGACCAGCAGACCAGCGAGGCGTGGCTGATCCCGGCTGCCGACCCGACCGCTGCGCCGCGCCTGGTCGAGCGGCGGCAGGAAGGCGTGCGCTACGACCTGGAGCACTGGGACGGCCGCTTCGTCATCCGCACCAACGCGGACGGTGCCGTGGACTTCAAGCTGGTGAGCGCGCCGGAAGCAGCGCCGGGCCGGGCGAATTGGCGAGACTGGATCGCGCACGAGCCCGGCCGCTTCATCGTCGACACCACCGCCTATGCCGGGCACTTCGCGCGGCTCGAGCGGATGGACGCCAACAACCGCATCGTCATCACGGAACGCGGCACCGGGCAGGAGCACGTGATCGCGGTCGACGAGGAGGCGTTTGTGCTGCGCCTCGGCGGCGGCCATGAGTTCGACACCACTATGCTGCGCTATACCTACGAGTCGCCGACCACGCCCCGGCGCTGGTTCGATTTCGACATGCGCACCCACGCCGCGGTGTTGCGCAAGCAGCAGGAGGTCCCATCCGGCCATGACCCCGCGCAGTATGTCGCCCGTCGCCTGCACGCCCGCGCCGCCGACGGGGCGGAGGTGCCGGTCACCGTGCTGATGCGCCGCGATACGCCCACGGACGGGTCGGCGCCGCTGCTGCTGTATGGCTACGGCTCGTATGGCATGGCGATGGAGCCGTCGTTCTCCATACGCAACTTGAGCTTGGTGGACCGCGGCTGGATCTGGGCCGTGGCGCATGTGCGCGGCGGGTCGGAGAAGGGCTGGGGCTGGTTCCTCGACGGGCGCGGGGCGAAGAAGCCGAATACGTTCACGGACTTCATCGCCGTCGCCGAGCATCTGGCGGACCAGGGCTTTGGACGCCGCGGCGGCATCGTCGCCATGGGCGGGTCGGCGGGCGGCCTGCTGGTCGGCGCGGCGCTGAACCTGCGGCCGGATTTGTGGGCCGGGATCATCGCAGCGGTGCCGTTCGTGGACGTTCTGAACACGATGTCCGACACCAGCCTGCCGCTCACGCCGCCGGAGTGGCCGGAATGGGGCAACCCGCTCGAGGACGCAGCCGCCTACGACGTCATTTCATCCTATTCGCCCTACGACAACGTGGCGGCCCGGCCCTATCCGCCGGTGCTCGCCACGGCTGGCTTGTCCGATCCGCGGGTGACGTATTGGGAGCCGGCGAAGTGGGTGGCGCGGCTGCGGGCGGTGACGAGCGGCGGCGACCCGGCGCTGCTGCGCACCAACATGGGCGCGGGCCATGGCGGCGCCGCCGGGCGGTTCGATGCGCTGAAGGACACGGCGCTGCACTATGCTTTCGCGCTTTGGGCGCACGCACGCAGCGAGCGCCCGCCAGCCTGACCGGAACTTACGACGTGCGCGCCCGGCGTCCGCGCAGGGTCTGCACCGCGGCCCGCAGCGGCTGGGTCAGGCGCCAGGAGGTGGACTGCCGCACCAGGCCCAGCTCGGTCTCGCCAGCCTTGGCGCGAGCCTCCATGTGTCCGGCAATCTTGAGGCGCTCATCGGCCAGGCTTTCGGCGACATGGAGCCGCTGCTCCAGCGCCCGGATCAGCATCAGGCGTTCGTGGGCCAGGGTCTCGGCGACCGTGAGCCGCTGCTCCAACGCCCAAACCAGTATCAGGCGCTCATGCGCCAGGAGGCGCTGCTCCACGAGTTCGGGGGGATCGGCGGCAACGGGCGGCTCCGGCACGACGATCGCGCCCGTGGACAGGGCCGCCACGCCAGAAAGCACGTCGATCGGGCGGAAGCGCGAGCCTGGCGCGATCTGCTTCGCTTCCCGCCGCACCCGGCGCCAGCTCTCGGCTACGATGTCCGGCTCGTCGCACGGCACCATGGTCAGATGGAATTCGAAGTCCCCGTAGCCGGTGTCCTCAAACCTTTTGCAGGCCAGGCGCAGCAGGCCGTGCTCAGCCAAGGCAACGAAAATATCTGCGAGCGAGTAGGGGGTGACGGCCCAGCAGTGGGCGTCGTGGTAGCCGCCCTCCATCGCGTCGCGCGCCAGGCGGATCGCATTGGTCCAATCGGGGCGCGGCGTCGGAAGGCCGTCGCTGTGGTCGCCGCTCCAGAGCTTGATGAAGTTCGCGCCGGGCGCCGCGTTGAGTTCGAAATCCAGGATGGCCTGCGGCAACGGCCGTCGTGTGCGGGTCAGATGCGCGATCATGACGTCGGACAGGCGCGAGTCCTCGCGCAGGCAATCGAATGTGAAGCGACGGTCCGGCACCGCCAGGCGAAGCTGCCCAGTTGGCTTCAGCACCTCTTGGATCTCATTTAGCCAACCGACCAGGTCCGGCACATGCTCGACGACATGGCTGGCGATCACATAGTCGACGAGCAATGGCGTGTTCGGATGGGTGGCAGCGCGAGCCTGCAATGCCTCGCGAAGGGTGTTCGCGCCCCAGATCGCGTCGACCTCGACCAGCGTGTCCATGTTCACGCCGGGATCGCCCGCGTATTTCTGCCGCAGTGTCGGCGTGTCGACGTGGTCCACATACAGCACGGGTCCGTCGCCGGGGCGGACCAGCGGCTTGTCCAGCGCCCCAATCTCGATACCCATAAGCCCGGCCACATCCAGTCCGGCCAAAATCATATCGCGACGATCCATGCAAGACAGTCCTGACGCAGTGATTGATTGAATATGGCGTCGGTCGAACCGTCCTGGACCGCCCGCTTCGTCAAGTCCGGGCGGTGGAGGGCACCTCGGTCATGGTTTGCGATTCGGATAGTGCTGGCTGATCCCGGCCATATCCTGTGCGGCCCACAACGAGGCGACCGGACCCAACTCCGCAACCTTGCGTGCCCGGATATGCGACTGCCCGAAGCCGCGCCCAAACGGCACGTTCAGCCAATCGGCATGGCGCAACTGCGCCGGCGGCACGATCGCCACGGGGTATGCCATCCCGCACTCGACCACCTCGAACCCGGTCGCCGAGCCGAACAGCGAGCGCAGCGCCTGGTCGGACATGCGGAAGAAGTCATTGGGCGTCTCGTGCACCGGCCAGCTCTGGTGCGTCACGTGCACCGTCTCGCCGCCCATCTTCAGCGCGCGGTTGATCTCCGCCGCCGCCAGCCACGGCGCTGCCAAATGCTCCAGCACCGCCACCGAGAACACCCCGTCGAGCGAGCCCGGCGCCACGCTCGCCGTCAGCGAGTGCACATCCCCCACGATATCGATCCCCGGCCCAGGATGGATGTCGTTGCCAAGATACCGGCACTCGGGTTCATAGCGCGCTCGCCAATCCTGCGGCATGCTGCCGACGACGCGGGCACCCAGCTCCAAGACTGTGCCCTTGCAGGCCTTCATCGCCTGCATGAATCCAGCGAATGCAGGCGTCGACTCCGGCGGTTCCGTGTCTATTTGCACTGGCAGCCGCACCGACATCTCGGCGCTGCCGGCATCCGTAATCACGGAAAGGATCAACGGCTGATATGCCGGACAGGCCAAGTAGATCTTGAACGAGGCAGCGCCGCCGGGCGGCAGGTTGGGATAGTGCACGAGCACGTCAGGGCGAGAATGGAACTCGCTCGTCTCCGCTCGCTCGCCATCGCATGACAGCGCGACCCGGCGGACCGGATTCGGGCCGGCATGAACCCAGCCATTCAAGAACACCCCGCCCGCATCGCACCAGGCCTGATCAATGGCGTGAACGGCGTCAACCGGGGACGGCGCAGGATCGATCGGGGTTTCCGGGACAGGCAGCCGAAGCATGTCGAGCTGCGTTCGCAGCTTCTGGTTGTTGGCCTCCAACTTGGCAATATGATCGCGCATCGACTGCAACCCGTCGTGAATGCGGCGGGTATAGGGGATTGTACGGGCAAAACGTTTTAGCAGTTGGTTTGGCATGAGACGGACGATCGCTTTCTGGTCCCGGTAGCACGAACTATCGAGGTATCGGCCTTAACCGGCCAATCTTGGCTGCTGGATGCCCCGCTTGCAACCGGCGTCCAGGCGCGCACGGATGCCGTCCTACCGATGCGGCGCGCGCGAGAACGGCAGCATCGCCGACAGGCCGCCATCCACTGCCACCGCCTGCCCGTTCACATACGACGCGGCGTCGCTCACCAGGAACAGCGCCGTCGCCGCGATCTCGTGCGGCACGCCGTAGCGCTGCAGTGGGTTGAGCTGGCCGATCCGGCCCTCCGACCCGCGCGCCCGCGCCGCCTCGAACAATGGCTGCGTCATGCCGGTCTCGATCAGCCCGGGACACACCGCGTTCACCCGCACGCCGGTGCCAGCAAGCGACGCCGCCGCCGTCTGCACCAGGCTGATGACCCCGGCCTTGCTGGCGCTGTACGCAGCCCCGGCGGCGTTGGCCCGCAGCCCGGCGACCGACGCCGTGCAGACGATCGCCCCGCGGCCCTGCGCCACCATATGCGGCGCGGCGTAGCGGATGGCCAGGAAGGCGCCGATCAGGTTGACCCGCAGCACCTCGGCCCAAAGCTCGGCCGTGCCCTCCAGCAGCGGCGTGATCCCGCCGGACACCCCGGCATTCGCATAGACGACATCCAGGCCGCCGAATGCCTCGACGGCGCGCGCCACATAGGCCGCCGCATGCGCCTCGTTGCCCACGTCGGCGGCCATGGCCTCGGCGCGCCCGCCGGCGGCGACGACCTGCGCCCGGGTTTCCTGCACGGCGTCCTCGTTGCGGTCGACCGCCAGCACCGCAGCGCCCTCGGCCGCGAACAGCAGCGCGCTCGCGCGGCCGATGCCGCTGCCTGCCCCGGTCACGATCGCCCGCCGTCCCGCAAGTATGTTCATCCAACGCCCCCGCCCGCGCCTGTTGTCCGGCTGCCGTCGCATTAGCGGCCGGGATACCCGCCTTGCGCTGTTCACTCAATGCTAACGTGACCCGCGCCACTCGCAAACATGCCGGCAGCGGCCTAAAAAGCGTTTTGGTTTAAGGATCCGACATGGACGCCATCCCTGCCCCCGTTGGTCACAGCCATGTCTTCCTCGGCGAGGGCCACGCGGCCAACGAGCGCCGCACCTGGGCAGTGATCTGGCTGTGCGGGGCGATGACGGTGGCCGAGATCGCCGGCGGCGCGCTGTTCGGCTCCATCGCGCTGGTCGCGGACGGCCTGCATATGAGCACGCACGCCGGGGCGCTGCTGATCGCGGCGCTCGCCTACACCTATGCGCGCCGGCATGCGGCCGATCCGCGGTTCGCCTTCGGCACCGGAAAGCTGGGCGACCTCGCCGGGTTTACCAGTGCAATTATCCTGGCAATGATCGCGCTGCTGATCGGCTATGAGGCGGTCGGCCGGTTGCTGCAGCCGGTCCCGATCAGCTTCGGGGAGGCGATCCCGATCGCCGTGCTGGGCCTTGCCGTCAACGTCGCGAGCGCCTGGCTGCTGAGCAGCGGCGGGCATCATCATGGGCACGCTCATGAGCACCGACACGGGCATGCCGATGACGAGACGCACAGGATCGACACAGGCGCCGGCACGTTGCTGTTGGGGGTGTTCGAGGATGGCGTGCCGCCGCGGTTCCGGCTGCGGGCGGCGGACGGCCGCTTGCCCGACACGGCCCGCATCGAGACGTTGCGGCCCGACGGATCGCGCCAGGCGTTCGAGCTGACGGACCGCGGCGGCTTCCTGGAGTCTGTGCAGGACATCCCCGAGCCGCACGCGTTCACTGCCGAGGTCACACTTGGTTCCGGTACGCAGGGCAGGGGTTTCCCGGTCGCGTTCACGGAGCACGAGCACGGCCATGCCCCGCACGGGGCGTCGCATCGCGACAACAACTTGCGGGCGGCCTTCGTCCACGTCATGGCCGACGCGGCGGTCTCGGTGCTGGTGATCACCGGGCTCGTGCTGGCCCGCGCATTCGGCTGGCTCTGGATGGACCCGGTTGCCGGCATCGTCGGCGCGCTCGTGATTGCCAACTGGTCCTATGGCCTGGTGCGCGACACCGGCAGCATCCTGCTGGACATGACGCCGGACCGGCGCCTGGCTGATCGCGTGCGCTCCGCTGTGCTGGCCGAGGGGGACCAGTTGGCGGACCTGCATCTGTGGCGGCTTGGACCCGGCCATCTCGGGGCCATCGTCTCGATCGTCAGCGCCGGCGGCCATGAAGCCGCATTCTATCGCGCGCGCCTCGCGGGTCTGCCGGGGCTCTCGCACCTGACGGTCGAGGTGCAGCCTCGGTAGGTCGCCCAGCCCGGCGCCAACCCCGCCCTCGCCCGTCCAGGTGCGGAGCACGGTCTGCGGTGGGCAATCTGGTTCATTGCGCCGGGCCCGGTGCGCAATGCACATGGACTGCTCTCCATGGCCTCGGATACTTCTCAGGATTTTGCTTTGACCCGAAGCGATTTCGTGCCGTTCCTGAGCAGCGCGCGGCGAATTCCGGTCGATCATCATCGCGGACGGGGCCGGGTCGCATGCGAACGAGCCGACGTGGAGATGGCGTCGTTTTGGCTGGATAGAGCGGCATCTTGAGCAGCGCTGATCCCATGGGCGACGGTTTCGCGGATGGTATCGGGACTGCGTACGCACTTGGCCTGTGTCCATCCAGCAACGCCCGGAACAGGCAGTAAAGGCGGATCTATGCGGTCCCTAGTTTATGTGGCAGTGCAGCAACTTAGGCGAGGACCGGCGCGCGGCGGCGATTTTGGTGTCAGAGTCGCTAACCTCATGAAGAAGTGCGTTATTATGGCCCTGCGGTCGATTTATATAGATTTGTCCACCTGCGATATTGCGTTCGTTTCGACTAAATTCATGGCATCCAGCAAACCATTTGATCTAGTCCCATTCCGAGGCGCGGCCCACGTCCTCTTGCTCACGACGGACCGAATGCGCATCGATAAGTTATTCTGGCGTGAGAACTATGGAACCGTAAACTAGATGACGAGTATCTTGAGGGCCGCGCTGGTTAGCCTGGCCTCCCCTGAAAGTGGCATATGCGACGTCGTGCCGTCTGCCTCGATCGAGGCTGTGCGCCATGCACATGCCCTGCGTACCGAGACGGTCGGGATTCCGGTCCACGCCCTGCAGGCCGGGTCCGGCCAGGCCGCCCCCGCCGCTGCGCTGGAGCTTATTACGGCGACGCCGAAGGACACCGTCCTCGTGACCTTCGTAAACCCCGGCGCGGTTCCGCTGGCGCGTCGTTCGGCCGCCTTTCGGCAGTCGCTGTATGCGTTCGACTACGTCTTGCCGGACGGCTTCGGCATGTGCCTTGCCATCCAGTGGCTGCACGACCTTTCGGCCGAACGGGTCAGCTTCGACACGACGTCGCTGGCGCCGGTCGTATTCGGCTGGGCCGGCTCACGCGGTCTACGCGTCGTCCTCGTCGGCGGCGCGCCGGGGGTGGCCGATGCCGCCCGTGCCCGTATCGGCGAGAATTTCCCGGCAGTCCAGGTCGCCGGCAGCTTCGACGGCTTCGGCAGCTTGGAGATCAAGGCCCGTGCGGTCCGGCAGCTCGAACCCGATGTCGTCATCTGCGGCATGGGCAGCGGCCGGCAGGAGTCGTTCCTGCTCGAGCTCAAAGCCCAGGGTTGGCGCGGATGGGGCTTCACCTGCGGCGGCTACTTGGACCAACTCAGCCAGGGGATGGTCTATTATCCCGCCTGGGTGAACGCCGCGAACCTGCGTTGGGCCTATCGCCTGGCGCGGGAGCCCGGCCGGTTATGGCGCCGATACCTGATCGACTATACCCGCTTCGGCCTGCTTATATGCGTCGCGCGGATCACCAGGCGAAGGCGCCGTTACGCATGATCCGGGTCCTGCGCTGCGACATTTCACCCAGCCGCGTTCGTTCGCGGCGCTTTCTCGATGCTGCTCGACCAGGGCCGCATGGCTGGCACAAAGTTCGGAGGACATCAGCTTGAACGTCGTGATTGACGCGGCATTGGACGAATGGAATGCGGATCCGCGTTCCTCCAGCAGGTCCTACGATCAACCGGCCGCCAGCGAAAGCGCATCGACTTGGGACATCAAGGGGTGCCTGCGACGCCGCAAGCGCCGGATCCTGGTTGTGGCGACGGTGGTGATGGCGCTCGCGACGGCAGTGATCTTTGCGCTGCCGAAGACCTACGTCGCCACCAGCGCCGTCGTCTTCCAGGGAGACCGCCCGGAGGTGATCCGGCTCGGCGATGTGCAGAACAGCGCCCCGTTCGGCCCGGACACGCTGGCGAGCGAAGTCGAGCTGCTCACGTCCGAGGAGCTGCTGGAGACCGTGGTCACCAAGCTCAACCTCACCGCCGATCCGGAGTTCAACGCCGCCGCGCCGCATGAGCCTGGCGTCACGCTGCCGAAGGCCGTTGCGGAGTTCCTCGCGCCGATGCTGAGCGAGGGCGAGAGGCTGTGGGCGCTCGTGCAGCCCAAGGATAAAACCTCGGCGGTGGGCAAAACAGCGCAGCAGCAGCTCACCTTGACGGTGATGGCGATCAGGTCCCGGCTGTCTGTCTGGCCGGTCGGCGTGTCCCGGGTGATCCGCATCTCGTTTTCGTCCCGCAACGCCGAGACTGCGGCGCAGGTCGCGAACGCATTCGCCAGTGTCTATGTGGATGTGCTGCTCGCGAATAAGACGACCGCGACGGAGGAGGCCCATAGCTGGATCGACCAGCGGCTGACCGAGCTGCGCGACCGGGCTTCGAAGTCGGCCCAGATCTATGAGAAGTTCAAGTTCGACAGCGGGCTCTCCCGCGGCAAAGACAGCACGATCGTCCAGGAGCAGATCACCCAGGTCAGCAACGAGTTGACGCAGGCGCGCCAGCGCAATGCGGACGCGCAGGCGATCCTGGCGCAGACCCGCAACGGCGGGGCGGTCGACCTCGATATGCTGGCGAGCGTCACAGGTTCGCAACTGCTGCCCAAGCTCCGCGAACAGCTTGCTGCTGCGTCCGCACTGCAGGCCGAGGGTGAGGGCCGCGATGGCGCCGCACTGCCGAAGGCAATTGCCGCCCGGGCGCGCGTCGCCGACATCAACCGTTCGATCGCGGCGGAGCGGGACCGGATCCGGCAGACGGTGCAAAGCCGGGCGACCGTCGCCAAGCTCGCCGAGGAGCGGCTGACCAAGACCCTCGATGAGCTCACGTCCAAGCTCGGGCAGTCCGATGGTGACGTGGCGCGCATGCAGGCGCTGGAGCGTGACGCCAGTGCGGACCGCGAGCTCTATACGAGCTTTATCAACCGTGCGCGGCAGACCGACCCTGAGGTCAACTACCAGGCTGCGAACGCCCGGGTGCTGTCGCGTGCTTCCGTGCCGCTGGAGGCCGCGTCGCCCAACAAGAAGCTGCTGCTACCGGTGTCGCTGGTATTGTCGCTGGCCCTCGGTATGGTCGCGGCGATCGCCAAGGAGAACGGCCGCCGCGGCTTCACGAGCATGAGCGTGGTCGAGCGCAAGATGGGGGTGACGCCCATCGGGCTGATCCCGCTCGTAGCCCGGCGCAACCGCTACTCGGCCCGCGCTTTCGAGGACGCGGTCGCCTTCACCTTGGCGCGCGTGACGATGCCGTCCAAGGGCGTGGTGCCGCGCAGCCTTCTGGTGACGTCGGCGCTGCCGCAGGAGGGCAAGACGAAAACCTCGATCGCTCTCGCCGCTGCCGCGACGGCACGGGGCATGAAAGTGCTGCTGGTCGACGCTGACCTGCGGTCCCGGTCGCTGTCCGCCGCCGCCGGTCTCGACAGGAGCGATATGACACTGATCCAGGTGCTGCGGCGTGAGATCGCGCTTGAGGAGGCGATCCATGACAACCAGGCTTGGGGTTTCCCGGTCCTGCCCGCTGGTGCGCTGGCGAGCAGCCCGATGGGCTTGCTGGCCACCGGAGAGTGGGAGGGCATCCTGCGCCGGCTCGAGCAGGCCTACGACCTGGTGGTGATCGACTCGCCGCCGGTCCTCGTGGCGGGCGACACCTGGCTGCTGGCGCGGCACGCGGACAAGACGGTGGTGCTGTCGCGTTGGGGTTCGACGCCCATGCCGACCGTGGAACTGGCAATCAATCAATTGGTGACGGCGCAGGCCAATGTCGCCGGGCTGGTGCTGACGATGGTTCCGCCGCGCGAGCACGCGACATACGACAGCGGCGATTCCGTGGTGTTCTCGCCGAAGATGGTGCGCTACTACTCCGGCAACCGCCGCCTGACCTGATCGGACCCCCGGGGGGGACGTCCAAGGAATGCATTGAACGGCGGTGCTGTTGCTGCATTATGAAATCGTATCGTGAGCTTTGCGTTCGCTAGGCTACAGCGTAGATACGGTTTGCGTTCCCGTTCAGCCTACTGGGCCGAAGCAAGCTCTGGATCAAATTGAATGAGTGTCATGAAGGTTGAGGTCGCTAAAGCGACGTTTTGGGCGGCGCTGGAGACTGGGGGCGCCCAGCTCTCCACGTTTTTATTCTTCGTGGTATTTGCACGTATTCTTACGCCCGATGAATTTGGGGTCTATGCGCTCGCTCTTGCTATTGTCGGCACGGTCAATATCGTGCTGTTCCAAGGCTTTGGGGACGCGCTGATTCAGGTCGAGAACCTGGAAGAGAGCTACACCTCGACCGTTTTCTGGACCAACATGATGCT
>CAZZWN010000010.1:0-26026 GCA_964657765.1 uncultured Acetobacteraceae bacterium | reverse complement strand
TATGTCGAGGATCGGCACCAGGATCAGCCCGGCGCGCCGGCTTTTCGCCGCCCAGGTCGCGTAGGTGAAGGTGAACAGCAGCGAGCAGACCAGAGCCGCGAACATGCGCAGCGTGGTGCGGACTGCGTAGCCCGGCAGGAACCAGGGGTCGAGCACGATGGTGGTCGCCTCAGGCGTGTCGAGCGGCGCCAAGGTCCCGCGTGCGACGCCGGTCACATAGACCAGCGCACCGAAGATGCAGACGCCCGCGACGATGTCGAACAGGTTAGGTAGGCGGCGCACGGATGCGAAGGCGGGAAACACGTTATCGGACATTCGTGGCATCCTGCCGGGGAACAGGGCAGTCCCATAGCCTGTTCGGCGCAGCGAGTCAGCACAATGCCCTGTGTCAATCCGGTGACAGGCGATGGACCCGACACTCTATGCTTGGCAGCCAAGCGCATGTCAGATCAGGCAAAAAAGTTACAGTATATATATAATATGTGGTCTTGAGGTTGTCGGCCGTAGACGGCGCGTCGATCGCTAGTGGTCCGATCCTAACGTTCGAGTCCCGAACGTTAGGTGAGTCGGTCCACCAAACAAAGGCTAGTGGTGGAAATCGAACGGAAGTATTTGGCTAATCTGCACGGCTAGCCTCTGTTCGCTGGGCCTACTCACCGAACGCTTGAGTATCAAGCCTCAGGATTGGACCGCCTGTGTCCGCTTCGGCGCTGTCATCCCACTCGCCGGCTTTTTTGCTGCAACAACCGGGACGGGTCCCTTCGAATGACGTGCCGCAGCTTCGAGCGCCGTCATCGCCACGATATTCGTCTGCATCGTCCTGATAGTGGTGAGCATCGCTCCCAGCTCGTCCGCTCCGACGCTGGGCAGGTTCGTATCGGCCTGACCCGCCGCGACCCGGCAGAGCGCGGCGGACACGTCGGCAATCAGCCCCGTGATGTGGCGTGCCAGCACCGTGACGATCATCCCGCCCAGGACCATTGCGGCGCAGGTCCAAAGCAGCATCTGGAACTTGCCGTCCGCCACTTCGGCCTGCGCGCTCGCCTGATACTCGAGAACGTCTCCGGCGGCGCGATCAACCAGGCGCCCCAGCCGCCGGTTTGCAATCTGGGCAAGCGCGCCCGTACGGCCGTCCTCGGCGGGCTCTGCAACAGCCGCACGCCAGTCTGCGACCGCGGCGGACGCGGCGGCGGCTATTTGCGTTGCCTCAGGGGTAACGGCGCGCTGGGCGACAAGCGCCAGGTCCGCGTTCAACGCCTTGGACAGAGCGTCCACGCGAATCTGCTTCTCGGCCTGGTGGGGCAGCCCCGAATTGGCGGCCATGGCGGTTTCAAGTGCAACGAAACCAGACGAAGCCGAGCGGGCTCGATCGATCGACAGCAGCGCGCCTTCAATCGCCTGGTCGGTCATGTAGCCGAGCGCGACAACGCTGCGGATGGCGTAGGCGCCCAGGCTCGCGGTGACGACGCTCAAGCACAGGAAGGCGAGCAGGATTTTTCGCCGGATCGTCAGATGCGCGGCGGGCCGTGCCGTGGCAGACGCCGTGTCCGGCTTGGCGACGAGGGTGAGCTGCGCGATTGATATTGCCATACCGGCATCATGCCCAACCGAAGTTACGAAAAGGTAAACGGGTCGCATCGGACCTGTCCGCGACGTCGTTGGCCGCCGGTTTCGGCCGCATGGCTGTGTATCGACGGCCCGACGCGCTATAATAGACGCCTTACCCAAACGAGGCGCCGTTGGTTGACGATCCCTATACGCTGCTGGGCATTGCCCGGACCGCAACGGAAAAACAAATCCGCACCGCATTCCTGAAGCTCGCCAAAACCAGTCATCCGGACGTCAATCCTGGGGACAAGCGGGCCGAGGAACGCTTCAAGGCGATCTCCAGCGCGCACGACCTGCTGTCCGACCCCGTGCGGCGCGCCCGCTTCGACCGGGGCGAGCTCGACGCAACCGGACAGGAAGTCCCGCCGCGCGGCTATCGGCCCAGCGGCGCGCATCCCGGCAGTGCCTATGCCGGCGGCGACATGGAGGACATCCTGGCCGGCATGTTCAGTGGCCAGGGCCGTGGCGGACCGGTTCGGCCGCGCCGCGGCTCCGACCAGCGCTACACCCTTGTCGTCTCATTCCTGGACGCGGCGAACGGCGCGAAGCAGCGGCTAGCGCTCCCGTCCGGCGGCAATCTGGACGTGCAGGTCCCGCCGGGGATCGAGAGCGGTCAGACGCTGCGCCTGCGCGGCAAGGGCAACCCCGGAGCGGCTGGCGGCCCGGACGGCGACGCGCTGATCGAGGTCACCGTCGCACCGCATCCCCTGTTTCGCCGCGAGGGCCAGGACATCCACCTCGACTTGCCGATCAGCCTCAACGAGGCGGTGCTGGGCGCGCGCGTCCCGGTGCCGACGGTCGCCGGCCCGGTCACGATGGCGATCCCGCCGGGGTCCGACAGCGGAACCAAGCTGCGGCTGCGCGGCAGGGGCATCCCGGAGCACGGCAAGCAGCCGGCCGGCGACGCCTATGCGACGATCCGCGTGATGGTCGGCCCGGCCGACGACGCGCTGCGCGATTTCCTGCGCGACTGGGCGCCGGGTCAGGCGTTCGATCCGCGGAATGCGCCGCCGGGCGACTGAGCGCTTTGTCCAATCAGCTTGCGGATCACGCCCACGGAGTCGTCGCTGGCCCAGTCGGCCGCGCCCTCCAGCCGTCCACGCTCCTTGCCGGAGCGATCGATCAGCAGCGTGGTGGGGATGCCGCGTGCGCCCAGCGCCCGGGCGGCGTCGCCGCGCTGATCCAGCAGCACCGGCAGCGTCTTGATGCCCTTTTCGCGGTAGAAGCGCTCGACCGGAGCCGCGCCGCCGCGGTCCGACGACAGCGTGAGCACCGCCACCCGGTCGTTCATCACCAGGCGCGCCAAGGCGTCGAGGGCCGGCATCTCGGCGACGCAGGGCACGCACCATGTGGCCCAGAGATTCAGCACGACCCCCTGCCCGGCATAGTCGGCCAGCGTACGGACGGTGCCGTCGGCCGTGCTGAACCGAATATCCGGCACCGTGGCGCCATCCACGCGCTGCAGGCTCGAAAGGCCGGGCAGCACGCCCGCTGCCCATAGTTTGCGTGGGCTCGCCGCCATCGGTAGGGTCACGGCCGCCGCCAGCAACGCGCGGCGCTGAATTGGGATCATGGTGCGTCCTTGAGTAGCGACTTCAATGCAAATGGGTCCGAGGCCGGCGCGATCCAGCCACGCCCGATCACCGACGATCGGCGCAACGCCGAGGCCAACGCCCAGTGGGGCGGCCGGTTCGCGCGCGGCCCCTCCGTCATCATGCAGGACATCAACGCCTCCATCGGCTTCGACCGCAAGATGTGGCGCCAAGACATCCGCGGCAGCCTCGCGCACGCCGCCATGCTCGCCCGCGCCGGGGTGATCGCGCCCGGGGACGAGGCGGCGATCCGCACCGGGCTCGACGGTATCGCCGCCGACATAGAGGCCGGGCGCTTCCCGTTCGTGGACGACCTCGAAGACATCCACATGAACATCGAGGCGCGCCTGACGGAACGGATCGGCGAGGCCGGCAAGCGCCTGCATACCGGGCGCAGCCGCAACGACCAGGTCGCGACCGACTTTCGGCTCTGGGTGCGCGATGCCATCGATGGGCTGGACCTGCAGGTCGCCGACGTGATGCGCGCGCTGGCCGACCGGGCGGCGGAGTTCGCGGCCGATCCGATGCCGGGCTTCACCCACCTGCAGACGGCGCAGCCCGTGACGTTCGGGCACCATCTGCTGGCGTATGTCGAGATGCTGGGCCGCGACCGCGGGCGCCTGGCCGACTGTCGCCGCCGGCTGAACGAGTGCCCGCTAGGGTCGGCGGCGCTCGCCGGCACGAGCTTCCCGATCGACCGGGCGGACACGGCGGCGGCGCTGGATTTCGACCGGCCCACCGCCAACTCGCTCGACGCCGTATCCGACCGCGACTTCGCGCTGGAGTTCCTGGCGGCGGCGGCGATCTGCGGCATGCACCTCTCCCGCCTGGCCGAGGAGCTGGTGATCTGGTGCAGCGCGCCGTTCGGCTTCGTCCGTCTATCGGATGCGTTCACCACCGGCAGCAGCATCATGCCGCAGAAGCGCAACCCGGACGCGGCTGAGCTGGCGCGCGCCAAGACCGGCCGCATCACCGGCGCGCTGGTGGCGTTGCTGATGGTCATGAAGGGTCTGCCGCTCGCCTACGCCAAGGACATGCAGGAGGACAAGGAGCCGGTGTTCGACGCCGCCGACGCGCTTGCTTTGTCGTTGGCGGCGATCGGCGGCATGGTGCGGGACATGACGCCCGACCTCGCCCGCATGCGCGCGATGGCCGGGTCGGGGTTTGCCACGGCGACCGATCTGGCGGATTGGCTGGTGCGGGTGCTGCGGCTGCCGTTCCGCACGGCGCACCATGTCACCGGACGCCTGGTGGCGACGGCGGAGGCGCGCGGCGTCGGGCTCGCCGACCTCACGTTGCAGGAAATGCAGGCGGCCGAACCCGGCATCACCGCGGAGGTGTTCGGCGTGCTGACGGTCGACGCCTCGGTGGCCAGCCGCACCAGCTTCGGCGGCACCGCGCCGGCCAACGTGGCGGCGCAGGCGGCGCGCTGGCAGGCGGCATTGCAATGAGGGCCGCATCGCTCATCGCACCCATAATGCTCGCGCTCGTCCTGCTTGCGGGCTGCGGCAAGAAGGGCTCGCCCGACGCGCCAGGCCCGGCAAGCGAAATCAGCTATCCCCGGACCTACCCCTCACGGTGACCATGCCGCACGCTGCCATTCTCGCGCACGACCCCGATCCCACTGCGGCCGAGCTGATCGTCGCCCGGCCGCACCTGTCGATGCACGCCATGGACGGCCTTCTGATGGAGGGCGTGCCGCTCAACGCCATCGCCGACCGGCTGGGCACGCCGACTTGGGTGCTCTCGGCCGGGTGCATACGCGGGCGGCTCCTGGCACTGCACCGCGCGTTCGCGGAGGCGGGCCTGCCGGCGCGGGTCCACTATGCGGTAAAGGCGAACGACCATTTGGCGGTGCTGCGCATCATGGCGCAGGGCGGCGCCGGCGCCGACGTGGTGAGCGGCGGCGAGTTGCGGCGGGCGCAGCTCGGCGGCGTCGCGCCGGGCCATATCGTGTTCTCCGGCGTCGGCAAGGCCGAGTGGGAGCTGCGGCTCGCCTTGGAGGCCGGGGTCGGCCAGATCAATGTCGAGAGCGCCGAGGAGCTGGCGATGCTGTCCGGCATCGCGCACGGCATGGGCCGCACGGCCCAGGTGGCGCTGCGCATCAACCCGGACGTGGACGCCGGCACCCACGCCAAGATCACGACCGGCCGCGCCGATAACAAGTTCGGCATAGCATACGACGCTGCGGCCGGGCTGTATGCCCATGCCGCGGGCCTGCCGGGCATCGAGCCGGTCGGGCTGGCTTTGCATATCGGCAGCCAGATCATGTCCATGACGCCTTATCGCGCCGCCTACTCCCGCGCGGCGGAGCTGGTGCGGGCGTTGCGCGCCGCCGGGCAGACGGTGCGCATGGTCGACTGCGGCGGCGGCCTGGGGATCGGCTACCGTAATGAGCCCGCCGCCTCCCCCGCTGCCTTTGCCGGAGCGATCCGGACGACGCTCGGCGGCATGGACCTTTCCTTGGCGATCGAGCCCGGCCGCTGGCTCGTCGGACCGGCCGGCGTGCTGTTGGCCTCGGTGATTTTGGTGAAGTCGACCGGAAACAGGCGCTTCGTGGTGCTGGATGCGGCGATGAACGACCTGCTGCGGCCGGCGATGTATGAGGCCTGGCATGGCATCGTCCCCGTCTCGGCCGTCGACGCCGTCCAACCCGCGGCGCCGAACGACATCGTGGGGCCGGTGTGCGAGAGCGGGGACACCTTTGCCCGCGCCCGCGCCCTGCCGGCGGTCGGTCGAAATGCCCGCTTGGCGATCCTGGACGCAGGGGCATATGGTTCCGTTATGAGCTCCACCTACAACGCACGGCCGCTGGCCGCCGAGGTGCTGGTCGATGGCGAGCGCTGGTCGGTGATCCGCGCCCGGCAGCCGATCGAGGCGTTGTGGGCTGGGGAGACCGTTCCGGACTGGATCGCATAATGCCCGGCCCAACGTCGCCCACAGGCCGGATGTTGGGCCGGAAACGCGCAACGGCGCGACTGGTGCTGTGGTTCGAGCGGCTGTGGCCCGCGATTTGGCCAGCGCTCGGCATACTCGGCGCCTATGCCTGTGCGGCGCTGCTGGACCTGCCGGGCGCACTGCCGCCTTGGCCGCGTTTGGCCCTGCTTGGCGTCGTGCTGCTGCTGGCCGCCGCGGTGCTGTGGCGTGGGCTGGGCCGTGTTCACGCTCCGACCAATGCAGAGGCCGACCGCAGGCTGGAACGCGCGTCGGGCCTGCGCCACCGGCCGCTCGCCGCCCTCGCCGACAGCCCGGCTGCGCCGTCGGACGAGGCGGCCGCGCTCTGGCAGGTGCATGTGGCCCGGCTTGCCGCGCAGGTCCGGCGTCTGCGTGTCGGACAGCCGCGGCCCGGCCTCGCGGCGCAAGATAGCTGGGCGTTGCGCGGCGCGGTGTTGCTGGGCTTGGGCGCCGCCTGGGTCGTGGCCGGGCCGGATGCCGGCGCGCGCTTGGTCCGCGGATTTATGCCCACGGTTCCGGCGGGAGCGTCGGCGCCAGGCACGATCGTGCAGGCATGGATCACGCCGCCGGGCTACACCGGGATGCCGCCGCAGTTCCTGCATCCGGATACCAAAACAGTGTCCGCGCCGATCGGGTCGCATTTGACAATCAGCGTCACCGGCGGCAGCGGCGAGCCAAGCCTTGCGCTCGACGGCGCCGCCGAACCGTTCCGCGCGCTCGATGGCGCGAGCTGGCAAGCCGAGCGCGATTTGACCGCGAGCGGCATCCTCTCGGTGCAGCGCCGTGGCGGGACGGCGGCGGCGTGGACGCTGACGGTCATTCCCGATCAGCCGCCGACCGCCGCGTTCAATGGGCCGCCCGGCGGCGCCCCATCCGGCATAGCGCAATCCGGCGATCGGTCGACGCAGCAAATCCGGCTGCCGTGGCGGGCCGAGGATGACTATGGCGTCGCTGGGCTGCAGGCCGAGCTGCGGCTGCGGGACCGGCCGGAAGCGCCGCCATTGCTGGTGCCGATCACGTTGACGGGCGCGCCGAAGCGGGCGCAGGGCGTCCAGTCGCAGGATTTGACCGCGCATCCCTGGGCCGGGCTGCCGGTGCTGGCCCGGCTGGTCGCGCGCGACGCCCCGGGCCAGACCGGCGCGAGCGCGGACGCGGAGTTCGTGTTGCCGGAGCGGTTGTTCCAGAACCCGCTGGCCCGCGCGCTGCTTGCGGTCCGGCGGCAGCTCAGCGTGACGCCGGACGAGCGGCAGCAGGCGCAGGCGGCACTCGATGCGCTTGCGGCGGCGCCGGAGAACGCCGAGACGTCGTTGGGGTTGTCGCTCAACATGCACGCGGTCGGCGCGCTGTTGCTGCGCGGCCGGGGCAACGAGGCGGTGGACGAGGCGCAGTCGCGGCTTTGGGACTTGGCGCTGGCGCTGGAGGAGGGCGCGGCGGAGCGGACGGCGCGGGCGCTGGAGGCTGCGCGGCAAGCAGCGCGGGACGCTTTGGACACCAACCGCGACACGCCGGCCGACCACGCCGAGCTCGACCGCCGCATGCAGGAACTGCGGGAGGCGATCCAGCGCCACATGGACGCCTTGGCCGAGCAGGCGCGCCGCGACGGGACCGAGCTGCCCTATGACTCGACTGCGCCCAAGATGAACAGCCGCGACCTGGACCGCCTGGCCGAGCAGATGCGCGACGCCGCCCGCGAGGGCCGGATGGACGACGCCCGGCAGGAGATGGCGGAGCTGGAGAAGCTGCTGGAGCAGTTGCAGAACGCCCGGCCCGAACGCGGCCAGGAGCAGGAGAAGAAGAACGCCGAGCGGCGGCAGCGCGGCAAGCAGCAGATGGACGCCGTGCAGGACATGGTCCGCCGCGAGGGCGGCATGCTGGACCGCAGCCAGGCGCGGGCGACGACGGACCCACGCCGCCCGCAGCCGAATCAGACGGCACCGGGCCAGTCGATTCCGGGCCAGCCCGCTGCAGGAGATCCGCGCGATGCCGACAGCCGCGGCCAGAAAGGGTTGCGCCGGGCGCTTGGCGAGCTGATGCAGCGGTTCGGCGACTTGACGGGCCAGGTTCCGGCGCCGCTGGGGGAGGCGGACATGGCGATGCGGGAGGCGGGCCAGGCGCTGTCCGAGGGGCGGGACGCGGCGGCGACCAGCGCGCAGAACAAGGCGATCGAGGCGCTGCAGAAAGGCGGCAAGGAGATGGGCCAGCAGATGGCCCGGCAGTTCGGCCCCGGCAAGGAACCCGGAGAGGGCGAAGGCGAGGAGGGCGAAGGCGGCGAGCCCGGCCAGCTTGGCGAGGGCGGGCAGGACACGTCCAACCACGATGGCCAGAGCACCGGGTCACGGCCTGGCGAGACGTCGGGGCCGGGTCACCGGCGCACCGCCCGGAGGGACCCGATGGGGCGGCCGTTGCAGCAGGGCACGTCGGGCACGGATGAGAGCGGCGACGTGCGCGTGCCCGACCAGATGGAGGAGGCGCGCACCCGCGCGCTCCAGGACGAGCTGCGCCGGCGCGGCGCCGAGCGGACCCGGCCGCAGCCGGAGCTGGACTATATCGACCGGCTATTGAAGCCGTTCTGATCGCTGTTCGCGTCAGGCGGGCTGCGGCGGCGCGATCGGCGAGCTATCGGCAACGATGTCGACCACGACGTCGCCCGCAAGCACCCGTTTCGCCAGCGACACGTCGAGGTCCTTTTCCCAAGCGCCGATCACGACGGTCGCCACGCAGTTGCCGATCAGGTTGCCGAGCGCACGCGCCATCCCGATGAACCAATCGATCGACAGCACCAGCACGAGCCCGATCGCCGGAATAGCCGGAACCGCGTTCAGGGTCGCCGCCAGGATGACGATCGCCGAGCCCGGCACGCCATGGGCACCCTTCGACGTCACGAGCGATATGCCGAGCACCAGCAGCAGGTCGCCGAACGAGAGCGGGGTGTTGGTCGCCTGGGCGATGAACACGGTCGCCAGCGTGAGATAGATCGAGAACGCGTCGAGGTTGAACGAGTAGCCGGTCGGGATCACCAGGCCGACGATGGACGATTTGACCCCCATTCGTTCAAGCTTGCGCATGATCTGCGGCAGCACCGCGTCAGACGAGGCGGTGGCAAGGACAATGGTCAGCTCTTCACGGAAGTAGGCCAGGAACCGCAGGATGTTCAGCCCGGTCGTGATCTTCATGACCGTGCCGAGTACGATCACCACGAAGAACGCGACAGCGACCCAGAATAGCACGACCAGCGAGATGAGCTGCTGGAGGGAGCCCACCCCATACTGGCCGACGGTATAGGCGACGGCACCCAATACGCCGAGCGGCGCCAGGCGGACGATCAGTCCCATGGCCCGGAACAAGATTTTGGAAACGGTGTCGATCAGTGTGGTGACCGGCTGCGCTGCCTCGCCGACCAATGCCGCGCTGACGCCGAAGATGATGGCGAAGAACAGCACCTGAAGCACATCGTTGCGGGCCAGTGCGTCGAACGACGTCGTTGGGATGATGTTCAGGATGAAGCTGCCGATGCCGCCGCCCTGCAGCTTGTGCGCGTTCTCCGAGTAAGTGCTCAAAGCGTGGGCATCGAGGTTGGCAGTGTTGATGTTCATGCCTTGGCCGGGGGCCACGATGAAGGCCAGCAGCAAGCCGACGACCAGGGCCACGGTCGTCATGACCTCAAAATACAGCAGCGCCTTGCCGCCGACGCGGCCGACCTTTTTCAGGTCCCCCGCGCCGGCGATCCCGTGCACGACGACGCAGAACACGATCGGCGCGACGATCATGGAAATCAGCTTGAGGAAGGCATCGCTGAAGAACTTCAGCCCTATGGCAAAGCTGGGCGCGAACATGCCTAGTGCGATGCCGAGAAAGAGGGCGACGACGACCTGCACGAACAACGATGTGTAAAGCGGCGAACGGGTGAGCGGATCGTCGAGCTTAGATTCGGTTGACATAATGCCGTACTCCTCAATGCCGCTGGATGATCCAGCGCCACTTGGTCGGGATGCCTCCCAGGACGTTGCAGCAAGAAGAATGCCAAGGCGGCATGCGTAAGAACCCGTCAGTCGATCGCAGCAGGTATCCCGGGTCCACGTGCCGCAATATAGCCGCCCACGGCGACCAGCACCGAAGCCAGCACAGTAACAACCGTGAACGGCGCCAGCCCGGCGGCCGTCAGCAGCAAGGTCGACAGCACCGGCGTCGCGAAGGCCAGGGTTCCAAGCAGGCGCGGGTCGCCCCGCTTCATGCCGGCATCCCACAGGGCGAAGGCGACGCCCACCGGCCCGATCCCCATCGCCGTCATGGCAACCCAGGCCGCCGGGCTCGGCATAACCCATGTGCCGGTCATGCTGTGCAGGCCAGCGGCGAGCACGGCCGTCGCACCGCAAAACCCGGCGACCGCACCCGAGGGCACTTGCGTGAAGCGCCGGGCCAGCACCGAGTAGGCCGCCCAAACGACGGCGCTGGCAGCCGCCAAGCCGTAGCCGAGCATTGCACCCGCCGGAAATGCCGCCTTGCCGCTGAGCAATGCGCCGCACCCCAGCAACGCCAGCGCCGTCCCCAGCAGGTGCCGCCATGTGAGCCGCAACCGCAGCACGGCGGCCGACAGCAGCACCAGCAGCAGCGGCCAGGTATAGTTGATGAGGTTCGCTGTCGCAGCCGGAGCATGCGCAAGCGAGGCGAAATACAGCGCATGGAAGCCGAACAGTCCGCCGACGCCATGCAGCCAGGCCGATGGCGATTGCCGAAGCTCGATAAGCCGCCCTCGCCCGCCCAGCCAGGCAATGCCCAGAACGGCCGAAATGGCGAAGCTGGTAGCCGTCAGCTGCAGCGGCGGGACGACGGATGCGGCGCGCGACAACAAGGCCAGGAAGGCCCAAAGCCCGATCGCGCCACACCCGGCCAGGGTCGCGGCCGACACCGCCCCCGCAACAGCGCCCGCACCCGTTTCAGTACATATGCTGCCCGCCATTGATCGACAGCGTCGAACCCGTGACGAAATCGCCGTCGTCCGCGGTCAGGAACACGACGCCGCGCGCAATGTCCTCGGCATGGCCCAGCCGCCCCATCGGAATGCGCGCGATGATCTTCGTCAGCACGTCCGGTGGCACCGCGCGCACCATTTCCGTATCCACATAGCCCGGCGCGATCGCATTCACCGTAATGCCGAACCGCGCGCCCTCTTGCGCCAGCGCCTTGGTGAACCCGTGAATGCCCGACTTGGCGGCGGCGTAGTTCACCTGGCCATACTGCCCCGCCTGCCCATTGATGCTGCCGATATTCACCACCCGGCCGAACTTCGCCGCCCGCATGCCATCGAACGTCAGCTTGCACAGGTTGAAGCAACTGCCGAGGTTGGTGTCGATCACCGCGTCCCACATGTCGCGCGTCATGCGGGCCATCGTGGTGTCGCGGGTGATGCCGGCGTTGTTCACCAATATCTCGATCGGGCCATGCTCGGCCTGGATCTCGGCGACCGCGGCCTCGCACGCGGCATAGTCGCCGGCGTCGAACCTGATGTTCGGGATGCCCGTCTCCCTGGTGAACGCGCTGGCCGCCGCGTCATTGCCGGCATAGCTTGCGATCACCGTACGCCCCGCCGCCTTCAGCGCCGTGCTGATGGCAGCACCTATGCCGCGCGTTCCCCCCGTTACTAGTGCAACTCGTGCCATTTCTTGTCCTCCCCTGGCTTCGACGGCGCCATAATCACCATTTTGCCAGGGGAGTGCTAGACGGGCGCTCTAGCGTTCCACGCACATGGCGACGCCCATCCCGCCGCCGATGCAGAGCGTGGCCAAGCCCTTCGTCGCGCCGCGCTTCTGCATTTCGTGCAACAGCGTCACCAGGACGCGTGCGCCCGACGCGCCGATCGGATGGCCGATGGCTATGGCGCCGCCGTTCACATTCACTTTACTCGGGTCCCAGCCCATGTCCTTGTTCACGGCGCAGGCCTGCGCGGCGAAGGCTTCGTTGGCCTCGATCAGATCCAGGTCGGCGGCGGTCCAACCAGCCCGCTGCAGCGCCTTGCGGCTCGACGGGATCGGGCCGGTGCCCATCACGGCCGGGTCGACGCCGGCAGTGGCAAAGCTCGCAATACGGGCAAGCGGCGTGAGCCCGCGGCGGGCCGCCTCAGCGCCGGACATCACGACCAGCGCGGCGGCGCCGTCGTTGATGCCGCTGGCGTTGCCGGCCGTCACGGTGCCCTCCTTCGAGAACGCCGGGCGCAGCTTCGCCATCATCTCTGGCGTGCTGTCGTGGCGGATATATTCGTCATCCACCACGACCGTTTCGCCCTTGCGGCCCTTGATCGTCACCGACGCGATCTCGTCCTTGAACCGTCCGGACTTTTGCGCCGCCGACGCCTTCTGCTGGCTCGCGGCGGCGAACTCGTCCTGCTGCGCACGGGTGATCTGGAACGCCGTCGCCACGTTCTCGGCCGTCGTGCCCATGTGGTAGCCGTTGAAGGCGTCCCACAGCCCGTCCTTGATCATGGTGTCGACCAGGCCGAGATCGCCCATCTTGGTCCCCGCACGCAGATAGGCGGCGTGGGCGGACTGGCTCATGCTCTCCTGCCCGCCGGCCACGACGATCGCGCTCTCGCCCGACCGTATCTGCTGCGCCGCGAGCGCCACCGTGCGCAGCCCCGAGCCGCAGACCTGGTTGATGCCGAACGCCGTCGCGCTGTCCGGGATGCCGGCAGCGCGGGCGGCTTGGCGGGCGGGGTTCTGGCCCTGCGCCGCCGTCAGCACCTGGCCGAGAATGACCTCGTTCACGTCGGCCGGGTCCATGCCGATCCGCTGCATCGCGGCCTGAAGTGCGACGGTCCCGAGCACATGGGCGGGAACGGAGGCGAAGGCTCCATTGAAGCTGCCCACGGGGGTGCGGGCGGCGGATACGATGACGACGTCTTCCATTGATTTTTCTCCCTCAGTCTAAAAATTAGGCGCTCACAGTCCACCCAACCAGCCTAGCAGCGGCTTTCGAGGGAGCAACGAGGCGCGCAGTCCGGCGGCCCTTCCGATATGCCCGGCGGAGAGCCGATGCAAGTCGCCGCAGGGTTTCAGCCTCGCGGCAGGCAGCGCGCTCCCGGGCGGTTGAGGCGGTCGTTTGCCATCTTTGGTGCCGGTGGCGTCGTATCGCTGCACGCAATCGACCGCGCAGTCCGGAAATTCGCCCAATGCTGCAAGTGCGTGATACACTTTATGGCATTGTTGCAATCGAGGACTTTATGCGCCCATTTGCCGGTCCGAACTACCTGCCCTCTGGTTCGGAGGCGTCGACCCCGGCCCCAGCGCCGCCACAACCGCCAGTGGTCGTCAAGAAGTACGCCAATAGACGGCTGTATAATACGGAGACCTCGAGCTACATCACGCTCGACAACCTGGCCGATATGATCCGCGCCGGCCGCGACTTCGTGGTCTACGACGCCAAGTCGGGCGAGGACATCACCCGGGGCGTGTTGACGCAGATCATCGTCGAGGAGGAGAGCAAAGGCACGTCAATGCTGCCGACGGCGTTTTTGCGCCAATTGATCGGCTTCTATGGCGGCAGCCTGCAGGGCGTGGTGCCGCGATACCTCGAACAGGCGATGTCGACGTTCGCGCGCCAGCAGCAGCAGTTGCGCCAGGTGGTGCAGCAGACGTTCAGCCCGTTCATGCCGGTCAGCGTCGAGGAGATGAGCCGCCAGAACGTGGCGATGATCGAGCGCGCGATGAGCATGTTCAATCCCTTCCATCGCGGCAGCGAGCCGTTGCCCTCGGGCCAGGAAGGGCCGCCTGTCACCCAGGCATTGCCGACGGAGGCCGGGCACAGCGCCGAGCAGCATGAAATGGTGCGGCTGCAAAGCGAGGTTGAGAGCCTGCGCGCCCAGCTTGCCGCAGTTCGAAGCGAGATTGCGCATGCCCCGTCGGTCACGCCTCCCGACGAGGAGCCGGCCGAAGCGTCCGTGGCGACGGCGGTTTCGACGGGGAAGCCGGAGCCGGCGGCACCGCTGCGTACGGCGCGGCGGGAACGTGTCGCCAAGACAAAGGACACTCCGGTCTAGCCCATCTAGATCGTTTGATTTGCCCGTGAAATAAATAACATTTTTTTTACGTTTAGCGTGAATATCGTGATGCAGCTTTCGCCAGAATAGGTGTAAGCAGGCAGTTACCAGAAGGCGGGGCGAATACGTGAGTGCTAAGCAGAGCCGAGAAAGCGTCCCGAGCGAGGATGACCTCTCTCCCCAGAGTGCGACGCCTGCGCGAGCAAGCATTGCGGACCACCATGCCGGAGCCCGCATTCGCGAGCGCCGCGTGATGCTGGGTCTGTCGCAGCAGCAGCTCGCGCAGATGATCGGCGTCACCTACCAGCAGGCGCATAAGTACGAGCGCGGCCTGAACCGGATTTCGGCGGGCCGGCTCTATGAGATCGCGCTGGTGCTGAACGTGCCGGTGAGCTGGTTTTTCGAGGGCCTGGATACGGAAACGCCCGCGACCGAACTCTCGCATCGTCAGCGGATGTGCCTTGAGTTGGCGCGAAACTTTGCCGCAATCGACAATCAGAAGCATCAGGAGGCGCTGAGTCAAATGGCGCGTGCCTTGGCTGCGCAGTCGACCAGCGAGTCGTCTGGACCTGGAGAGCCGACGGGCTGACACGGCCGGGGTAGGCATCAGCGCAGGGGCTCCAACCCCGACCCCTCCGCCCTCGGTAAGCGCAAAAGCGCAAATTGCGCGGCGTAGAGTATGCCGCTTTCGATCCGCACCGGGATCTCGGCGGCGCCATCCGGCGGCGTCGCAAGCAGGCCAAGCACCGCCTTCGCCGCAACCGCTGTCGCAGACGGAATAAGTTCCGCAGCCGCAAGTCTATCGAGACCTGCCGCATAGCCCGTAACATGGATGACCCCGTCCAATCTCGGCCCCAACGCAGCGTCAAATTGAATTCTGGCGCGTCCGGTCGCATTCATTCCTGCCGCAGTCGAATGCATTAATTCTACATCAAAGTTGTCGCCCTCGGCTTCCGGTGTTGTTGACGATTGTGAGCCGGCGACGGGAGCCGTCGGCGGATGGGAATCGATGCGCATTTCAATCGCTTCGATCATCGGGCCGAGCGCCCCGCGTGCATTCAGCGAGCGGAGGCGCTGGAGCGTTATGTTCGTCTCGTTTGGCCTCATCCACACCCGAAGTGCGTCCACTGCGAATAACCCGGCCACACGCGTCGCCGCCGTGGACAGCAGGACACCGTCCGGCAACTCCTCACCCGTCACGTCACCGGTCACCAACGGTCGTTCTGCGCCCAGGCCGAGCCGCAGAGCATGCCCGCGGGACCGCCAAGTGAGCGGGCCCGGACGAACCAGAAACGCCTCCGCACTTAAAGATTCGGCTCGCACGCTCATTCCATGGGCCGAGATGGTCGCCGGACCGACCTCGACGCGAGCCTGCCCCGGCCAACCGCCGTAGCGCGCGGCACCGGTCTGTATGCGCCAGCCTTGGCTGCGTAGGCGATCGGCTTCCTGGTCGATTAAAAGAGTTAGACGACCGACCGACCACAGCCAAGCTGCCCCGTGCAACACCAGGAATGTAATGGCACCGAGACTAACAGCGCGGAAAAGTGCCCGGAAATTCAAACACTTTCCTGACATTTCCTGACCAAAGGGACTTGACAGCTTTGTTCCAACATCGGTGAGACAAGGGATAATCCACAGCACGAACGAGGTAGCTCACAGCTTAGTGAGACTTTGAGCAACTTTCGCGAAAAACCGATCACATTCGCCTCATGGTAGATTTCATTTCCTGTTTGAAAACAATGCATTGCAGGAACAGAATGCGATCTAAGTTTGCCTTGGCGCGCTGGTAAGCTGTCCTTTAAATGCCATAAATCCGAAGCAATTGAAGGCCTTGAGCGGTAAAACCCATCTACGTGACCGTTACCGCAGGAGAGTTGCGCACAGAGTTATCCACAGGATTGGCGAGAGCTGCTGCCTCTCGCCAACGCTCGCGCAGTGTCGAGATCAGCGCGGCGTGCGACAGTCCCGCCGGAATTGGCGGCCCCACGATGATGTGGATCACGCCGGGTTGCTTGCGGAATGCCCGGCGACTCCAGAGCAGGCCGGAGTCGGTCGCGACAGGTATGACGGGCAATCCGGTCCGTGCCGCGAGCGCTGCGATACCGGGCCGCACCTCCGCCTCTACGCCCGGCGCGGTCCGTGTGCCTTCCGGGAAAATTACGATCTGCCGTCCGTCGGCCTTCGCGCGGTCCGCCCCGCGCAACATGCTGCGAACCGCGCTGAACGAGGCGCCACGATCGACCGGAATTTGGCCAGCCGGCACCAGAAGCGAGCCGAATAAGGGGATGCGCGCCAGCTCCGCCTTGAATACATAGGCCGCCCGCGGAACCAAGCGCAGCCAGATCAGCGTGTCGAATGCCGATTGATGCTGCGATGCGATCAGTGCTGCGCCCTGCGTCGGCAGATTCTCCCGCCCGACCACGACGACCTGAATGCCGCATATCGCTGCGGCGCCATCCAGCACCAGCCCGGCCCAGCTTTGCGCAACCCAAAGCGCGTGGCGACGGGTGAACCAACGGACTGGCACGCCGAGCAGCCCCATCACGAAGGTGGTGCCGAAAAACCAGATATTGAACAACAGGGACCGCAGCCAGATCATAATGGCTCATCACTCCGAAACAGCCGGGCCAGGCCGAACCGGACCGCCAGCAGCTTGTCATACTCGGTCGCCAGCGTGCGAGTCCGCATGGCATTGCGCATTGCCGGCGAGTGCACCGGCGCTGGCAGCAGCTGCACATCCGGCAGGGCGCGCTGCAGTTCCAGCAGCGCCCGCGGCATATGGTAGCCGGCGGTGACGACGATCAGCCGCTTGACGTCGTGCGTTCTGGACCAGAGGGCCGTTTCGGCTGCGTTGCCCGCCGTGCTTTGGGCGATGCGGCCCAGCGTGACCCGGCCGGCCTGTGCAGCATCGAGCGGCCCGCGGTGGCCGATATCGTTCAGCTCCACCCCGTCCGCTACGCCGGATACCAGCAGCAGCGGCGCATGCCCATCGGCCAGCAGCTGCAGCGCCGCCTCGATCCGGTCCGCCCCTCCGGTCAGCACCACGATCGCGTCCGCACCATCCGGCACCTTGCCCGCATGCCAAGCTGCGGCGTTGAACAGCGCAAACCCAACGCCCCAGGCCGCTCCACCGGCGAGTACTGCGACGCCGGCCGCCGTCAAGGCAACGCTCGGCCAACGCCGCCAAGGCAATCCCGTCATGGCAGGCGCCGGAGCCAACGGCGCACGGTGCCCTGCGCAGTCAGCCAGCCAATCGCCGCCGCTACCATCGGCAGCGCCGGCAGCGACAGCCATAGCTCGGGCGGCAGCGCAGTCGCGAGGCCCTCGGCCCCGGTCCGCTCGGGCTGGCCGGTGAATGGCGCCGCGAGCCCCGTGAGGCCGAGCAGCACCGGCAACGCCGCAATCGCACCGATCGCCGCGCCGGCGGACGCCAACCACGTCGCCCGGCGGGCGAACCGCCCGGCGATGTAGCTGTCCGTAGCGCCCAGGCCATGCACGATCTCGATGGCATCCCGGCGCGACGCCAGCCCCGCTCGGGTCGCGACGGCGATCACCGCGACGGCCACGAACGCAACGACTGCCAGCGCCAGCCCGGCACAGGCCTGCAGGCTGCGGGCGAGCACCGCCAGGCGGCGCATCCAGACGTCATGACTCTCCAACAACGTGCCGGGCACGGCTGCCGCCAAACGAGCCGCGAGCCGTGCGGTATCGAGGCTGGGATCGGACAGCCGCACCTCGACGACGGCAGGCAGCGGCAGCGCGATCCGGCCGGAGCCGCTGCCGAGCCATGGGCGCAGCAGGGCCGCAAGCTCGTCGTCGCTGAGCGGACGGGCCACGGCGACCCCGGCGGTGCCGCGCAGCAGCGCCAATACGCGGTTCAAGCGCGAGGCTGCGCCCTCTGCCGCGGTTGCCGTGGGTTGCGGAACCTGGACCGTGAGCACCGCGCCGGCTCCCTGTTGCCAATGCTGCGCCAGAGCGCTGGCCGCCACGGTGCCCGCCAGCGCCAGCGCCGCCAGGAACGCCATTGCCGCCACCAGCGAGGGCAGCAGCCGATCCGACAAAGCCCGGCGCAGCCCAAGGTCGTCGAAGCGGGCCGGACGCAGCAGCGCGGGCGTCCTGTTCGGCCGGGCGGCACTATCCATCGCGGGTCAAGCAGCCGTCGCTCAGCCGGAGCGTGTGGGCGGGGTGCCGGGCGACCAGGCCGGTGTTGTGCGTCGCGACCACGACGGTGGTGCCCAGGCGGTTCATCTCGTGCAGCAACTGCATCAGCCGTTCGGCTTGCGCCTCGTCCAGGTTGCCGGTGGGCTCATCGGCGAGCAGCAGCAGCGGCCGGGCGACGACGGCGCGGGCGATCGCGACGCGCTGCTGCTCGCCGCCGGACAGTTCGGCCGGGCGGGACTGCAGCTTCTTCGACAGGCCGACCCAGCTCAGCAGCTCGACCGCATCGACGCGGACTTGGCCTTCTGGCCGGCCGGCGAGCCGAAGCGGCAGCGCCACGTTGTCGAACGCCGAGAGGTGCGGCAACAGGCGGAAATCCTGGAAGATCATGCCGATTCGCCGCCGCAGCACCGGCAGGCGCGGCCGGCTTGCGGCGGCGATATCCTGGCCGAGCAGGGTGAGCTGACCCTGGGTGGGTCGCACCGCCAGATGCAGCAGGCGAAGCAGGCTGGTCTTCCCCGCGCCGGATGGGCCGAGCAGCCAGCGGAATCCGCCCTCCGGGATGCTGAACGACAGGCCATGCAGCACTACATTGGCGCTGCTGGCCGGTCCGTACTGCAGGCCGACCTCATCTAGGCGCACCATCCGCCGCGTTCCTTTCGCCTGTCTCCGCGCCGTCAACCCCTTGCGTTCCGGCCGGGGGTGCTGATCCTGTTCGCGTCGCCTGCTGGGGAGTATTACAATCCTATGCGGATCGTTTGCCCATCGTGTTCTGCAGCGTTCGAGGTGCCCAAAACGCGGCTGGCGCCGGGCCAGATCGTGCGCTGCGCCAGGTGTGGCCAGGATTGGACCCCGCTTGGCGAGCCGGAGCCGGTATTTACGGCGCCTTCCGCGCCGGCCGAACAGCCAATGGCCGCAACGGGCGCCGAACTCGCGTCCATACGCGATGCGGAATTCCCGCCGACTCCGCCGTTGCCGCCATCGCCGAAGGCTGGCCGGCTGAGGCCGATGCTCGAGCAGCTTGCCTCAAGAGGGGAACCGGCGCTCATGGCGGGCTGGGCGGCGAGCATCCTTCTCCTGGCGGCGCTGCTTTGGGCGGGCGTCGCATGGCGCGGCAACATCATGCGGGCGTGGCCCCCGAGCGAACGGCTGTATACGGCGCTCGGCTTGCCAGCCGACCACTAGGCCATCTGACCCGGCGCCGATCGGGCGATCTCGGGCCGCTGCTCCATCGCCGCATACCAATGCTCGAGCCGATCGCGGCCGTTGCGCCAGGCGTCATCCGCAAAACGCAGGTCGAGATAGCCGAGGGCGCAGGCAACGGCGATGGAGCCGATATCGAGGTGGTTGGCCGGCGGATCGGCCTGCAGCAAATCGAGCGCGCGGACGATGGCGGCGTGGTGCCGCGCCATGACGGCGTCGCGGGCCGGTTCGTGCGGGCGGCCCATCTCGCCCCGCCGCAGCACGGCTGCATCCATGATGCCGTCGCCGATCGCCTGCCACTTGAGGGCGCGCCAGCGGGCCGGGCCCGGTGGTGGAAACAGCGAACCGCCGCCCACGGCGTCCAGGTATTCGCAGATGACCGGGCTGTCGAACAGCGCGGATCCGTCCTCGGTCACGAGGCACGGCACCTTGGACAGCGGATTGGCCGCGAGCAGGCCGGCCGGGGACGCGTGCGGGTCCGTCGCGATACGGGTGATCTGATCGAGGGTGCCGCAGGCGATGGCGCAGGCGATGACCTTGCGCACATAGGGACTGGTCGGAGAGTAAAATAGCTTCAACGGAAGTTGTCCTTCTGGGAACGTAGGCTGGCCAGGGTCGCGACGTCGGGCGCCCGCAGGAACGGGTTCTCCGCCAGCTCGTCGGCGAGGCGGGATGGGATCGTCGGCTCGCCGGCGGCGCGCAGGCGGTCCACCTGTGCGGCACGGGCGCGCAACGCCGCATTGTCCGGATCAACATGGACGGCGAAGCGCGCGTTGCTCTGGGTATATTCATGACCGCAGCAGACCAGCGTGTCCGCAGGCAGGACGGCGAACTTGCGCAGGCTCGCATACATGTCGGCGGCCGTGCCCTCCAGCAAGCGGCCGCAGCCGAGGCTGAACAGCGTATCGCCGCAGATCAGGACGTGGTTGCCGCCGCCGAATAAGGCGATATGGCCCACCGTATGGCCCGGCGTATCGATGACCTCAAGATCGCTGTCGCCCAGCGCCAACGTGTCGCCCTCGGCGACTGCGCGGTCCAGCCGCGGCAGGCGGTGCGCGTCGGCGGCCGCGCCCACGACCGGGCAGCCATAGCGGGCGCGGACGGCGTCGGTCCCTGCCACGTGGTCGCCGTGGTGGTGGGTGAGCAGGACCATGTCCAGACGGCCACCGGCTGCGTCGATCGCCGCGATGCAGGCGTCGGCGTCGGCCGGATCGACGAACGCGGTCATGCCGGTCGCCTCGTCCCGCAGCAGCCAGGCGTAGTTGTCGGACAGGATCGGAATGGCGTGGGCGGACAGGGTCATCGGATGCTCCGCTGCGGATGCGCGCAACGTGTCGCACCTGTGGGTCCAGATCAAGCGGAACGACGCTAGTCCAGGAAGACGGGATCGAGCGCCTGGTGGGCGCTGTGCTATACAAACGCCATGACGGCAGACGCGCACACCGCAGCAGAGTTCTATTTGACCGCGCGCGGTGCGGTGGCGTCGCGTTTGATCCGCAACCGGCTTTCGATCGCTTGGCCGGACCTGACGGGCTGCACCGTGCTGGGTCTTGGGTATACCGCGCCATACCTGCGGCATTGGCGAGAGAGCGCTGCGTGCTGCATCGCCGCTACTCCGGCGCAGGTCGGCGTGGCGCGCTGGCCGGCTGGCAGTCCTAACCTCACCTGCACGGTCGAGGAAGACAGCCTGCCGTTTCCCGACCTGTGCTTCGACCGTATCCTGCTGGTGCACGGCCTGGAGGCCGCCGAGAACGCCCGGCGCATGTTGCGGGAAGTGTGGCGCGTATTGAAGGACGACGGCCGCCTGCTGATCGTGGCGCCGAACCGCGTGGGGCTGTGGGCGCACATCGAGAGCACGCCGTTCGGGCATGGCCAGCCGTATTCGCCGGGCCAGATCGGCCGGCTGCTGGCCGCAAGCCTGTTTCGCGTCGAACAGCGGGACACCGCACTCTATCTGCCGCCGGCCAGCCTGCGGATCATGCTCCGCGGCGCGCCGATGTGGGAGCATGGCGGACGGCGGATTGCGCCCAGGCTCGCGGGCGTGACGCTGACGGAGGCGGTGAAGGACGTCTATGCCGCCCTGCCCGTCCAGCGAGCCCGGCGACGGCGGCTCGTGTTCAGCCAAGCCGCCTAGAGCTAATCCCGCACACCCATCAGGCGGTCGATCACGCTGATGACGCGGCTCACGTCGTAGGGCTTTGGCATGAACGCCGACGGCTGCCCGACCGCCTCGGCCCGGGGCGCATGATCCGGGCGTCCGGACACGAACACCACCGGCAGCGCGGGATGCACCTCTCGCGCATGCTCGGCCAGCCCGATGCCGTCGATCAGGCCCGGCATGGTGATGTCGGTCAGCAGCACGTCGAAACGGTCGCTGTCGGCGATCAGGATGGCGGCCTCGTCGCCGGTGCAGGTCGCGGTCACCTCGAACCCGGCGTCGCTGAGCATGTCGGCAACGACCTCCCGGATAACCGGCTCGTCCTCGACAAGCAGGATGCGGCATGCGGGCATGGGCGGCTCCAGTCAGCGGACTATAACATTACGGACGCGGTTGAAAAGGCCTGAGTTCCGCAGCGAGCCGGCTGGCAGCGTACGCGGTTTCGGGCATCCTGCGGAGGTGTCGCATGAAACGGGCCTTGTTGTCCTGTTCGTTGCTTTGCCGCTCGGGAGCGGCCTAGGAATTAGAACCGTCACATACACGTGATTGTCGCGCGCCGCCGGGGGCCGCATCCTGCCGCCATGCCGCATCAGAGTCGCGAGACCCTTACCCTTTCCACCGGGCCGGCCCGGGTGCTCTGGCGCCGCAGTGCCCGCGCGCGCAAGATCAGCCTGCGCATCGATCCCAGGGCTGGCAACGTGGTCGTAACCCTGCCGCCCCGGGCCGCGCAGGCTGCGGGCATGGCGCTGCTGCGCGACAATGCCGCCTGGGTTGCCGAGCGCCTCGCTTGCTTGCCGGACCCGATCCTGCTCGCCGATGGCGCTACCGTGCCCATCAATGGCCTGCCGCACCGCATTCGCCACATGCCCGACGGTCGCGGCGGCGCTTGGCTGGAGGCGGGTGAGCTGCTGGTTTCGGGCGCGCCGGAGTTTCTGGTGCGGCGTGTGGCCGACTTCCTGCGGGCCGAGGCGCGGCGTCGTCTCTCGACCCTCGCCATGGCGAAGGCCGCCGCCGCCGGCGTGCATCCGCGCCGCATCGTCGTGAAGGATACCCGCACCCGCTGGGGAAGCTGCACCGCGGACGGCACCCTGATGTTTTGCTGGCGGCTGTTGATGGCGCCGCCCTATGTCCAGGATTATGTGGCGGCGCACGAGGTCGCCCACCTGCGCCACATGGACCACGGCCCCGGGTTTTGGGCGCTAGTGGCCCAGCTTACCGCCAATAAGCCTGCAGCGATGCTCTGGCTCGACGCCCAGGGACCCGGCCTCATGCGGGTCGGTCCGAATCCGGTCGCCTGACACAGCGACGAGGCGCGACCGCGACCTCACTTTCCAGCCTTGATCCGCTCCAGCAGCGTCCTTGCCGCGCCGCGGCCATCAAACTCCACGGCGTCGCTCAGGATAGGCGTGAGGATTTCAGCCGCCTCGTCCCGCTTGCCCGATGCGGCCAGCGCCGTCGCGAGATGGAACTTGATCGACCTGTCTTCGGGCCGTTGCAGCGATGCCGTTTGCAGCAGCGGCAAGGCCGCCGTAGCGTCCCCGCGATTCGTCATGATCCAGCCCAGAGTGTCGGACGTCTCGCTGGAGGGCGCCAGCAGGTGCGCGCGCTGGGCCAAGCCCAGGCTGCGGGCGTCTCCCTTAGCCTGGTATACCCAGGCCAGGTTGTTGAGCGCGACCGCATCGTTCGGGCGCTGCTTCAGCACCGCGTCCAAGTACTGCTCGGCATCCTGGTTCCGGCCTGCCGAGATATCGAGCGACGCCAGCATCTGCGCTGCGTCGACATCGTTCGGATGCTGCGCGAGCCAGGTCCGCAACTGCTGCGAGGCTTGCTCCTGCCCGCCGCCGGAGGCAAATGCGCCGGCAACCCGCAATGCGAGCATGCTGGACGGGTTGGTTTTCAACTCCGCCGAGAATGCCGCCGCAGCGTCCCCGAACCGGCGCGCACTCATATAGGCATCGCCTTTGACGACCGCGGCTGCCGGCATGTTGGCCGGGTCGCGCCGCAATTCATCGGCGATCACGAGCGCGGCTGCTATTCCCGCCGAACGCTGTTCGACGAACACCAAAGTATTCATCATCCCAAGATTGCCCGGCGAGAGCTGCAGCCCGTCCCGAAGCGCCTGCTTCGCGCCGTCCGTATCGTTATTGTTCAGGGACAACTCGACCAGCGCCCGCCTTGCCTCCAAATCCGTGGGCGTCCCATCGAGGATTTGGCGGTAGGCTACCTTTGCACCCGCCACGTCGCCATCGGCAGCGAGCGCCCGGGCCTGCGCTCCGAGCAGTATCGGCAGCGGCGTGCCGGCCACGAGCGCCTGATGCAGAACGTCCAAAGCCTTTTTCGGCTGCTTCGACCGGGTGTGCAGGTCGGCCAATGCAGCGGTCAAGGCGGGATTCGACGGCTCCGCCGCGCGTGCCGCCTCGACGGCGGTGATGGCTTGCGGGAACTTCTGGTCCTGCACCAATGCCCGAAGAAGAGCCTCCAAAGCCCGCGCATCGGCATGATCCTTGACCAGCATCTCGGTCAGCATCGCCTCTGCTTCCGCCCGACGATCCTGCAGCAGCAGCACCTTCGCCAAATTGAGCCTCGCGGGCTTTGAGTCGGGATATTGTTTCGCGACTTCGGCGAACTGCGCGCGTGCGCCTTCAAGGTCCAGCCGTGCCAGGCTCACCATGCCCGAAAGCAGGCCGACCGCCTCGGTATCGCCGCCCTGTTTGCGCAGGCGATCCAGCGCCGCTTGCGCCTTATCGGCGTCGCCGGCGCTCAGCGCGGCGGCGACCAGCGCCTCGCCGGCACTGGACTGGGCGGGCGCCAGGTTCAAGGATTTCTCCAGCGCGGCCGTAGCGCCTATCGTGTCGCCAAGCAGCATCTGCGTGGACGCGAGCCGGGTCAGGATCGCGGGGTCGGTCGGCGCCAGTGCCGCCGCGGCCCGGAAGTTGCTCGCTGCCTCCTCCGTCTTGCCTTGGATCGCATAGGTGCGGCCCAGCAGATCGAACGTCTGCGCATCTGCCGCCCCGGCGGCGACCGCCTTCACCAGCGCCGCCACCGCGCGCTCCGGACGTCGTGCCCCGAGTTCGATACGGGCCAACAAGCGGATGCCGTCGAGATCCGCCGGCGCGGCTGCCACATAGCGCAGCGCCGAGTCCACCGCCTGCTCGGTCTGCCCAAGGTTCGCCTTGATCAGCGCCTGGAAATACCGCCCACGGGGGAAGCGATCGATGATCGGCGTGAGCCGTTCGAGCGCCAGGTCGGCGTCGGCATATCGTCCGGCGCGCAGCTTCAGCACCATATCGAGATATATCGCACCGCCACTATTTGGCTGAGACAGCAAGACCTTGTCGATATCGGCCCGCGCCTTCGCGTCCTCGCCGGATGCGATGTACTGGTTGGCGCGCTCCAACCGTATCCCCGGATCGACCGGAGCAGCCGCCACCGCCCGCTCGATATATTCAAGTGCGCCGGGGCCATCGCCTTTGGCAGCTTGAAGCTGTCCCCTCAACACCAACGCGTCCGCCCGCCGATCGTTGATCGCCAGCGCACGGTCGATCTGTCTTTCCGCTCCCGGAAGGTCCTTCTCGAGAATGTAGACGCGGGCTGCGGTGATCGGGGCGTCTTGGTTCCCAGGCTCGAGCCGCTGCGCTTCCGCAAGGCTGGCGCGGGCGCCGGCGACGTCCTGCAAGCCGATCTGCGCGACCGCCCGCAGCACCAGCACGCGCGCGTTTGCGACGGGATCGGCACCGTCCGGCTTCACGTCGGACAGCACGTCCGCAAAGCGCTGCTGCGCCATGTAGGACTGGGCCAGCAACGGCCCGATCGCGGATGCGTCGTATTTCAGGTCGCGCGCGAGCTTGAGTTCCTTTTCCGCGGCGACCGGATCGGAGGTCTGCAACTGGAGCTGCGCCAGGCGCACATGCGCTTCGGCGTTCTTCGGATTGTCCTTGATCGCATTGCGCAGCTCGATTTGCGCGCCGCGCATGTCGCCTTTCGTCAGCAAGAAGCGCGCATTGTTGATCGGATCGTTTTTGCGTCCGAATACATACCAGCCACCGCCTGCCATTACGGCCATGATCAAGGCGATTATTGGGATAAGGAGCTTTTTCATTGATATCGGCCCATGCAAGGGGTGACGTTCTATGGAGCGATATCTTCTGCAGCCTGACTTGCGACCGCGGCCGCAATCCCAGCATCTGCCGATAGCCCGTGCGCATCGAGCAGGGCGTAAAGCGTCGGGCGGCTGATGCCGAGCAGGCGTGCGGCCGTCGCCAAGGTCCCGCTGCTGCGGGCCAGGGCGCGCTGCACCACGTCCCGCTCGGCTCGCGCGCGCGC
>CAZZWN010000009.1:0-27033 GCA_964657765.1 uncultured Acetobacteraceae bacterium | reverse complement strand
CCCGCTGCCCCGGCACTGGCCGCCCTGGAGCGCGCCGAGGAGGCGCTGGCCGAGGCCGAGACCCTGCTCAGCCGGCTTGCCAACGAGGCCGATGCCGACCCGCGTTTGCTCGAACAGGCCGAGGAACGGCTGTTTGCGCTGCGCGCCGCCGCCCGCAAGCACACTACGAGCGTGATCGAGCTGCCGGCGTTGCTTGCCGGCCTGCGCCGACGTCTGGCCGCGCTCGATACGGGGTCGGCCGAGATCGCGGAGTTGGAGGCTCGGGCTGCTGCCGCCCGTACGGGCTACGCCGCCGCCGCCGCCGCGCTGAGCGCCGCACGGCAGGCAGCGGCCAAGCGCCTGCAGGCAGCGGTGACGGCCGAGTTGCCGCCGCTTCGGCTCGACAAGGCACGATTTTTCGTCGAGGTCCAAGCGTTGGACGAGGCGCGATGGGGCAGTACTGGAGCAGACGCTGTCCGTTTCCTGATCGCCACCAACCCCGGCCAGACGCCCGGCGCACTCGACAAGATCGCTTCCGGCGGCGAGCTGTCGCGGCTCATGCTGGCGCTAAAGGTCGTGCTGGTCAGCGGCGGGTCGGTGCCGACATTGATATTCGACGAGGTCGATAGCGGCGTCGGCGGCGCGACTGCAGCGGCGGTCGGCGACCGGCTGGCGCGCGTTGCCGACCAGGTGCAAGTCCTTGTCGTCACCCATAGCCCGCAGGTGGCGGCACGCGGCGCGGCACATCTGCAGGTCGCGAAGATCGCCGCCAAGAACCGGGCCGAGACGCGGGTCATGGCGCTTGATTTCTCCGCCCGCCGCGAGGAGATCGCCCGCATGCTGGCCGGCGAAAGGATAACCGAGGCCGCCCGCGCGGCCGCCGACAGCCTGCTGGGGACGGCCGCTTGACGGAAGCGGAGGCGTCGCAAGAACTGGCGAGCCTCGCCGCCGAGATCGCCCGGCACGACCGCGCCTACCACGAGCATGACGCGCCGCTGATCACCGACGCCGAGTATGACGCGCTCCGCCTGCGCAACGCCGCGATCGAGGCCGACTTCCCGCATCTGGTCCGGCCAGACAGCCCCAGCCGGCGGGTCGGGGCCGCCCCGAGCAGCGGCTTCGCCAAGGTGCGCCACCGGGTGCCGATGCTGTCGCTCGACAATGCCTTTGCGCCCGAGGACTTCTCCGAGTTCTGTGCCCGCATCCGCCGTTTCCTGCACCAGGCGGCTGACACAAGCCTGTCCTTCGTCGGAGAGCCCAAGATCGACGGCCTGTCGATCAGCCTGCTGTATGAGGATGGCGCATTGGTGCGCGGCGCAACCCGCGGCGATGGGGCCGAGGGCGAGGACGTCACCGCCAACCTCCGCACCATGCGCACCGTGCCCACCCGGCTGCACGGCCCCTGCCCGGCGCTGATCGAAATCCGCGGCGAGGTTTTCATGACCAAGGCGGATTTCTTGGCGCTCAACGCGGCGCAGGCCGCCGTGGGGCAGAAGATTTTCGCCAATCCGCGCAATGCCGCCGCCGGGTCGTTGCGGCAGCTCGACAAGTCGATCACCGCGGCCCGGCCATTGTCGCTGTTCGCCTACGCCATGGGCGATGTGCAGGGCGAGGTCGCCGATACGCACTCCGGCTACCTGGACCAGCTCCGGAGCTGGGGGTTCCAGGTGAATCCGCTCTCCCGCACGCTCGCCAGCGAGGCCGAGGCGGCGGCGTTCCAGCAGGAGACCGGGCTGGCGCGGTCCGGGCTCGGCTACGACATCGACGGCGTCGTCTATAAGGTGGACGACCTCGCGCTGCAGCGGCGGCTCGGCTTCGTCGGCCGCGCGCCGCGGTGGGCGATCGCCTGGAAGTTTCCGGCCGAGCGGGCCACCACCACGCTCGAGGACATCCGCATCCAGGTCGGCCGCACCGGCGCCCTGACCCCCGTCGCCTGGCTCGCGGCGGTGAACGTCGGCGGCGTCCTGGTCACCCGCGCCACGCTGCACAACGAGGACGAGATCGCCCGCAAGGACGTGCGCGTCGGCGACACCGTGGTGCTGCAGCGCGCCGGCGACGTGATCCCGCAGATCGTGCAGGTCCTGCTCGACCGCCGTCCGCCCAGCGCCGTGCCCTACGCCCCGCCCGAGACCTGCCCGGCCTGCGGCAGCCTCGCGCTGCGGCCACCGGGCGAGGTCGTGCGCCGCTGCACCGGCGGGCTGATCTGCCCGGCGCAGGCCGTCGAGCGCCTGATCCACTTCGTCTCGCGCGGCGCATTCGACATCGAGGGCCTGGGCGAAAAAACCATCCAGGAGTTTTTCGACCTCGGATGGTTGCGCAGCCCGGCCGACATATTCCGGCTCGAACAGCACCGCGAAGCGCTTCTTGCGCGCGAGGGTTGGAAAGCGAAGTCGGTCAGCAACCTGATGCAGGCGATCGAGGCCCGGCGCAGCATTCCGCTCGACCGCTTCATCTTCGCCCTCGGCATCCGCCGGGTGGGCGAGACCAACGCCAAGCTGCTGGCGCGGCACTACACGGGCTTTGCGGCTTGGCGCGCGCAGATGCTGGCGGCTACGACCGTGGGCAGCGACGAACGCTCGGCGCTCGGCAGCATTTTGGGCGTCGGTACGGCGTTGGCGGGCGAACTGGCGACGTTCTTTGTCGAGCCACGCAATGTCGCTGCATTGGACGAGCTAGCGGCCTACCTGACGATTCAGGACGCCGAGCGTCCTGCGACGGCGGACGGCGCGCTGGCCGGCAAGAACCTGGTGTTCACCGGCACGCTCGAAACGATGAGCCGCCCCGAGGCGAAGGCCCGTGCCGAGGCCCTGGGCGCCCGCGTGACCGACAGCGTGTCGAAGCGGACCGACCTGCTGATCCTGGGCGCGGACGCCGGCTCGAAGGCGAAGAAAGCCGCGGAGCTTGGGGTGGCGACGGTGACGGAGGCGGAATGGCGGGAGATGGCGGGCTTCTAACCAAGCACCGCGCAGGCCGTCGCCAGCCAATCCCGTGCCGGTCCATCCAGCATCGGTCCGACCTCCGCCAGTACCCGCGCATGATAGGCGTCGACCCACGCCCGCTCGGCCGGTTCCAGCAACGCCGTGTCGATCAGCCGGCGATCGAACGGGGCCAAGGTCAGCGTCTCGAACTGCAGGAAGGGCCGCTTCGCCGCCGGCAGTTCCGCCGCGCGCACCATGAGCAAGTTCTCGAGCCGGATGCCGTATGCACCGGGCAAGTAGTAGCCGGGCTCATCTGACAGGATCATGCCCGGCGCGAGCGGCACCATGCGGCCGGCTCGCGACAGGCTCGCGGGCCCCTCGTGCACCGAGAGATAGCTGCCGACCCCGTGGCCAGTGCCATGGTCGTAATCAAGCCCGGCCTGCCACAAGGCGCGCCGGGCGAAACCGTCCAAGTGCGGACCGGCCACGCCCTGCGGAAACAGCGCGGCCGCCAGCGCGATGTGGCCCTTCAGCACGCGGGTGAACCGGTCCTGCAGCTCGGCCGGGGGCGCGTCCGGCCCCGTCCAGATGGTGCGCGTAATGTCGGTGGTCCCGTCCGGATACTGCGCGCCGCTGTCGATCAAATAGACCTCGTTGGCGCGGATCGGCCGGTCGGTCGCGGCGGTCACGCGGTAGTGGATCACCGCGCCGTGCTCGCCGGCGCCCGAGATGGCCGGAAAGCTCTCGCCGCGGAACAGCGGCGACTCGCGCCGGAACGCCAGCAGCCGGTCCGCCGCGGCCATCTCGGTGAGCGGCGCACGGTCGGCCCCGTCCAACCAATGCAGGAACCGGCAGACCGCGACGGCGTCCCGCGCCTGGGCCGCCCGTGCGCCGGCTTGCTCGGCGGGGTTTTTGCAAGCCTTCGGCAAGGCGCAGGGATCGGAGCCGTCCACGACCTCGGCCACAGCGTTGCGCAATGTCTGCGCGAACCAGACCGGCGAGCCAGCGGCGTCCACCCGCACCCGTTGTCCGCCCAATGCCGCCAACGCAACCGGCAGCGCCGTCCGTGCCGCGACGGCCACATCGGGTCCGAGCCACTCGATGGTTTCGGGCGGCAGCTTCGAAGGCTCCATGAACAGGCTGGCCGAACCATCGGACCGCAACAGCACGAAGCCGAGCGCAAACGGCGTGTAATCGACGTCGCTGCCACGCAGGTTCAGCAGCCAAGCGAGCGACGCCGGGTCGGTGATAACGGCGACGTCCTGGCCGTCCGTGCGCAACGTTTCCGCCACGTCGGCGCGCTTATCGGCCGAGGCACGGCCGGCATACGCCAGCGACTGCGGCACCGCGGAGCTGGCGGGCGCGGGCGGACGGTCGCTCCAGGCAACGTCGACGGGGTTCGGTTCCGCCTGCACCATATCGAGCCCGGCATTCCGGTAGCGGTCCAGGCCGTCCTGGCTGATCAGCCATGCATCGTAGCCGATCCGAGCGCCGGCGGCGGCATGCGCCTTGATCCAGCCCGGCGGTGGTTGGTCAATGAGGTGGCAGGGCTCATACAACGCCGCGTCGGTCTGTGCGGCGAGCTGCAGCGTGTAGCGGCCATCGGTGAACACGGCCGCGCGATCCATCAGGACAACCGCGGTCCCGGCGCTTCCAGTGAAGCCGGTGAGCCATGCCAAGCGCTCGGCGTTTGGCGGTACGTATTCGCCGAGGTGCTCGTCGGCGCGTGGCACGATGAAGCCGTCGAGGCCCTGGGCTGCCATGGCCCGACGCACCTCGGCCAGCCGATCATGAAAAAGTTTCTCACTCATGATATCTTCGCAATTTGCATAGCTTCCAGGTAACACTAGCGTCTAATGCATATCAGCGGTCGTAACAAAGCATGCTGCGTTGCAGCAGAAACGCCCATATTGGTGTCATGCCGCAGAGCCCGGACGCATGAAGCGCTGGACCCGATAGCGGCGATAGGACCCTTGAGGATAGTAAAATGAACGCCCCGCTTGCCAAGGAGCAGATTGCGCTCCTGATGTCCGACAGCCTGACGTACCGGAGCCCGGTCGTCGAGGGGACGGACGGCACCGTTGTCGATGCCAACCCGGCCCCGCTTAGCCTGAAGCAGCGCTTCAGCGCCGTGATCAACGGCCTGATGACTTTTACGCGCCGCCGCGCCGTTTTGGATGAGTTGGCGTCGCTGACGGATCGCGAGCTTGCCGATATCGGCCTGAACCGTGCCGAACTGAACCTCGTGTTCGACCCGCGCTTTGCCGAGGCCCGCGAACGCAGCCTACGATAAAATAGCCGACACGTTTGGTGGCGGGCCAATCAGCCCGCCGCCTTGCGCCTATCTGTCTTTCGCAAGACAAGCGTCATCCAGCTGCCCTCGCGCCAGCTACTTTCCAGCCGCAGACCTTGGCGGCGGTGCGCCGCGAGTACCATGCGGGCCTGGCTTGCCAGCAAGCCGCTGAGGATCGCAGTCCCGCCCGGCGTCAATGCAAGCGCCAACCTACGCGCCATGCGGCACAGCGGCCGGGCCAGGATATTGGCGAGCACGAGGTCATAGGGCGCACCCGCCTGCACGACGCGTCCACGCCATCCATCGGCCAATGCCGGCCGCACGAGCCGCCCGACGCCGTTCGCTGCCGCATTCTGCCCGGCCACACGAACCGACCACGGCTCGATGTCCGTCGCCAGCACCGGCCGCCGCAGCAACAGCGCCGCCGCCATCGCCAAGATGCCGGAGCCGGTGCCCAAATCAAGAATGCGGCGCGGCCGACGCCGTGCCACCGCCTCCAGCGCGCGCAGGCAGCCGCGCGTCGAGCCGTGCTCCCCGGAGCCGAACGCCAGCCCGGCGTCGAGCGTCAAAACCAGCCGGCCCGCTGACGCCCCGTCGGCCTGATGCGTGCCCCGCACCATAAACCGGCGCCCCACACGCTGTTCCGGAAAAGCTTCCCAGGTCCGCGCCAGCCAGCCTTCCGCCTCCGTCGCCTCGCGGCCCAACGCGGCGGGAACGCCGGTGACCAGCGCCGCGAGCGCCAGCGCGTCCTGTAGCCGAGCCTCGTCGACATCGGCGTCGCGCACGCCCTCGACGCGCCAGATCCCGCGCGCCTCGTCGGCGAAAAAGAAGCCGACCGTCGTGCATACCGTGCCCAGCGCCGCCTCATACGCCTCGACGGCCGCGTCCGGCACCTCGACGAACACGGTTTCCAATGGCGCGGCGCGGCGTCTCACGCCTTCTCCACGAAGCGGTCCAGCAGGCGTTTCTGCCCGGCCTTCTCGAATACGATGTCGAGCCGGTCGTCATCCACCGCCAGCACCTCGCCATAGCCGAATTTCTGGTGGAACACCCGGTTGCCGACCGCGATCGCGTCCTGCCGCGCTGGCCGGGCCGGCTGCTCCCAGGCCTCGACGATGCGCGGGCCTGCTTGCCGCCGGGCCATCAACGGGCCGCTGGTGAACACGCTGGGTGCCGACAGCAGCCGGGCCTCCCGCTGCATCGCCGCCGAGCCGCCGCGGTCCACGTGCGCCTCCGGCAGTTCGTCGACGAATCGGCTCGGGATGCTGCTCTGCCAGTTGGCATAGATGCGGCGGTTGGCGGCGTAGCTCACCACCGCGAGCTTGCGGGCGCGGGTGAGGCCGACATAGGCGAGGCGGCGCTCCTCCTCCAAGCCTTTCAGCCCGCCCTCGTCGAGGGTGCGCTGGCTGGGGAACAGTCCCTCCTCCCAGCCGGGCAGGAACACGGTATCGAACTCCAGGCCCTTCGCCGCGTGCAGCGTCATCATGCTGGCGCGGTCGCCCTCGGCGTTCTGCTCGTTCTCCATCACCAGCGACACGTGGTCGAGGAAGCCGGCCAGGGTCTCGAAGTCCGCCAGGGCGCGGACCAATTCCTTCAGGTTCTCCAGCCGGCCCGGCGCGTCCGGCGACTTGTCCTGCTTCCACATCTCGGTATAGCCGCTCTCGTCCAGCATTTTTGCCAACGTCAGCACATGGCCGTCGCGCGGCAGCTCCTCGCGCCAGCGCGTGAAGGCTTGGAACATCTCTCTGAGCGCGATGCCTACCCTGCCTTTCAGCCCACCGCTCAGCGCCAGCCGTTCGCTGGCCAGCGCCAGGGGGATCTGCTGCTCGCGCGCCGCGACGTGCATGGCGCGCAGCGCGACCTCGCCGACGCCGCGCCGGGGCACGTTCACGATCCGCTCGAAGGCCAGGTCGTCGGAAGGCTGGTGCAGCACGCGCATGTAGGCGATGGCGTCGCGGATCTCGGCGCGCTCATAGAACCGCAGCCCGCCGACGACGCGATACGGCAGTCCCAGCGTGATCATCCGCTCCTCGAAGGCGCGGGTTTGGGCGCTGGTGCGGACCAGGATCGCCATCTCGGCGAGGGCGTTGCCGTCGCGGCGCAGGGTCTCGATGCGGTCGCCGACCATGCGGGCCTCCTCGTCCGAATCCCACAGGCTGATGACGCTGACCTTCTCCCCGCTTGCGTCGTTGCGGCCGGAGCGCAGGGTCTTGCCGAGCCGACCTTCGTTATTCGCGATCAGCCCGGCGGCGGCGCCAAGGATCGGCGCGGTCGAACGGTAGTTGCGCTCCAGCTTGACGATCTGCGCGCCCGGAAAATCTTTCTCGAACCGCAAGATGTTCTCGACCTCGGCGCCACGCCATGAGTAGATCGACTGATCATCGTCGCCAACGCAGCAGATGTTCTTGTGCGACTGCGCCAGCAGCCGCAGCCACAGGTATTGGACCAGATTCGTATCCTGATACTCGTCGACAAGGATATACCGGAAAATCCGGTGATACTGCGCGAGGATGTCCGGCTTGCTGCGGAGGATCTCCGTCATATGCAGCAGCAAGTCGCCGAAATCCGCCGTGTTGAGCTGCTTCAACCGCAGCTGATAGGCCAAATACAGGTTGCGCGACTGCCCACCGGCAAAGTCGCCCTCCTCGGCCGCCGTCACCCGGTCGGGCGTCAGGCCACGGTCCTTCCAACGCTGGATCATCCCCATCAGCGCCGGCGGCGCCCAGCGCTTCGGGTCGATATGCGCCGCCTCCATCACCTGCTTCAGCAGGCGCAGCTGGTCGTCGGAGTCGAGGATGGTGAACCCGGACGTGAGCCCGACCAGCTCCGCATGACGCCGCAGCATCCGGGCGCACAGGGCATGGAAGGTGCCAAGCCACAGCCCCTCCGCCGGACGGCCCAGGATGGCGCCGACGCGCTCGCGCATCTCCTTTGCCGCCTTGTTGGTGAACGTCACCGCCAATACCTGACCCGGCGCAGCGCGTCCGGTCAGCAGGATATGCGCGAACCGGGTGGTCAGCACGCGGGTCTTGCCAGTGCCGGCACCGGCCAGCACCAGCACGGGGCCGTCCATCGCCTCGACCGCCTGACGCTGCTCGGGGTTCAGCCGGGCGAGGTATTCGGTCATCGTTCGTGTGTCATCGGTCGTATTTCAGGGCGAGCATGGCGGCAATATAGAACGGGTAGCGAACACGGCCAACCCGAGCGCCAACGCCGGAGTGCGCCACGGCGCCCTTTGCGCAGAGGGCCCTCGCCTGGCTCAGGCCTTTGCTGCCGGCTCCACGGCCGGACGCGCCCGGACGCCGAGCAGATGCGCGATGGCGTAGGTGAGGTCGGACCGGTTCAGCGTGTAGAAGTGGAACTCGTCCACCCCGTTGGCCTGCAGCAGGCGGACCTGCTCGGCGGCGACGATGGCGGCGATCATGCGCCGGGTTTCCGGATCGTCCTCGGTGCCCTCGAACATGGTGCCCAGCCACTCCGGCACGCTCGCGCCGCACATGGCGCTGAACTTCGCCGCCTGCGCATAGTTGGATACCGGCATGATCCCGGGCACGATCGGCGCCGTGATCCCCGCCGCCAGTGCGCGGTCCAGGAAGCGCAGGAACACCGTGCCGTCGAAGAAATACTGGGTGATCGCCCGCGTCGCCCCGGCATCCAGCTTGCGCTTCAGGTTGTCCAAGTCGTGGTCGGCATTCAGCGCCGTCGGATGCGTCTCCGGATACGCTGCCACCGACACCTCGAAATCCGCCACCCGCCGCAGCCCGGCCACGAGGTCGGCGGCGTAGGCGTAGCCGTCCGGATGCGGCGCATACTCCTGGCCCGGCGGCGCATCGCCGCGCAGGGCGACGATATGCCGGACGCCCGCGTCCCAATACTGCCGGGCCACGTCATCGACTTCGCCTCGCGACGCGCCCACGCAAGTCAGATGCGCGGCCGGGGTCAGGTCGGTCTCGTTCACGATGCGGGTCACGGTCGCATGGGTGCGGGCCTGCGTCGTGCCGCCGGCACCGTAGGTTACGGAAACAAAACGTGGGGCGAGCCGCTCGAGCCGCCGCACGCAGGTCCAAAGCTGCGCTTCCAAGGCGTCGTTCTTAGGCGGGAAGAACTCGAACGACAGCGCGGGAGCCGGCAGTGCGGCCGTACGCGCCGGCAACGCCGCGAATCGCGGACCGGTCAGCCAACGCTCCAGCGTGGCCGGTGCTTCGGGCTCAGGCGGATGGACAGTGATCTGGTTCATAAAGCTGTTATCCGAAGTTTGAGCGTGCAGCGAGCGATGACTAGGAGGTAATATACGGTGCCCGCCGCGCAACGCCATGCCCTTCCGCACGTTGCGCACCACGAACCGTGCTAGCATTCTAGGCGCACGGCCCGAGAGACTCCCAGATCAACAGAGTGGAACTTGTGCATGCTGACACGTCGCGCGCTTCTAACCTACACCGCCGCCACGGCAATGTTCGCCACGACGTCCTGGACCGCAGCCCGGGCTCAGTCGGCTGGTGATCCCACCGGGTTCGTTATTCAGCTCGGCGACGCGCTGGTTGCCATCGTGAATGGCCCCGGAACCTACGAAGACAAGAAGCGCCGGCTTGGCCCGTTGATCGAGCAGGCCGTGGATGTCGACAACATCGCCCGGTTCTGCCTTGGCCGCTTCTGGCGCACCGCGTCGCAGGGGCAGCAGCAGCAGTTCAACCAGCTGTTCCATACCGTGCTGCTGAACAACATCACCGGCAAGCTCGGCCAGTTCGAAGGCGTTACGTTCAAGCCGACGACCACAACGCAGCGGGACGGCGACACCCTGGTGGGCACTACGATCCACCGGCCCAACCAGCAGCCGAACAACGTGCAGTGGGTGGTGAGCACGGCGACCGGCCGGCCGAAGATCATCGATGTGATTGCGGAGGGCACCAGCCTGCGCCTGACGCAGCGGAGCGACTATGCGGCCTATATCTCCCGCAACAACAACGATGTCGACGCGCTGATCAGCGCCATGCGTCATCAGATCGCGGCCTAGCCAAGCTCTCGAACAGCAGCATCGGGCTGCCGTCGCGGTCGAAGGTGCCGCAGGGGCGCATGCCGATCGCGCCGAGTACGGTGCGGGAGCCGAAATTGCTTTCCCGTGTCACCGCCACCACCCTTAGCAGCCCGGCGCGGTCGTGTGCGAACCGGAGTGCCGCACTCGCCGCCTCGCGCGCCAGGCCGCGCCCGCGAACCTCCGGGCGGAATGCGAAGCGCAGCGCGGTGCCGCGGCCGTCGACACGTTCATGCAGTCCGGTCAGCCCGAGCGCCGCGGTGTTCGGCTCTTGGCGGACCATCCATATGCCGACGCCGCGCCCCGCCCAGAACGCGGTATCCTGCGCCAACTCCGCGGCGACTTGGCTGGGTCCGCGCACGCCGCCCAGCATCTGGCCATAGACCCTTGGATCACACTTCAACGCCTCCAGGTCCGGCAGGTCCTGCCAACCGACGGGCGTCAGCACGAGTCGGCCGGTCTGGATGCGCCAGGCCGGGTTCACGGCGAAACTCGGGGGCTGGGCTCAGCGTGCGAGCGGGCGGTATTTGATGCGGTGCGGCTCCGTCGCGTCGGCGCCGAGTCGGCGTCGCTTGTCCGCTTCGTAGGCTTGGAAATTGCCCTCGAACCACTCGATGTGGCTGTCGCCCTCGAAGGCCAGGATGTGCGTCGCCAGCCGGTCCAGGAACCAGCGGTCGTGGCTGATGATCACGGCACAGCCGGCGAACTCCGCCAAGGCCTCCTCCAGCGCGCGCAACGTGTCGACGTCGAGGTCGTTGGTCGGCTCGTCGAGCAGGATGACGTTGCTCTCGGATTTCAGCATCTTCGCCAAATGCACCCGGTTGCGCTCGCCGCCCGACAGGATGCCGACCTTCTTCTGCTGGTCCGATCCCTTGAAGTTGAACGCGCCCACATAGGCCCGTGACGGCACCGCGCGCTTGCCCAGGTAGATCACGTCGGTGCCGCCGCTGATCTCCTCCCAGACCGATTTGGTCGCGTCCAGGCTGTCGCGGGATTGGTCGACGTAGCCGAGCTTCACGGTGTCGCCCACCTTGAGCGTGCCGGCGTCCGGGTGTTCCTCGCCGGTGATCATGCGGAACAGCGTCGTCTTGCCGGCGCCGTTGGGGCCGATCACGCCGACGATGCCGCCGGGCGGCAGCTTGAAGTCGAGCTCGTCCATCAGCAGCCGGTTGCCGTATGCCTTACGGACCTGCTCGGCCTCGATGACCAGGCCGCCCAGCCGCGGACCCGGCGGGATGACGATCTCGGCCACGCCGGTCTGCATCTCCAGCGACTTCTGCTGCATCTCCTCGTATTTGGCGATACGGGCGCGGCTCTTGGTCTGCCGGGCACGCGGACTGCTCTGGATCCACTCCTCCTCGGCGGCCAGTGCGCGCTGCCGGGAGCTCTCCTCTTTTTCCTCCTGCTGCAGCCGTTTCAGCTTCTGCGCCAGCCAGGACGAGTAGTTGCCCTCGAACGGGTAGCCGCGGCCGCGCTCGATCTCAAGGATCCAGTTGGTCACGTTATCCAGGAAATAACGGTCGTGCGTCACGATCATGACGGTGCCGGCGAAGTCGCGCAGGGTGCGCTCGAGCCAGGCAACGCTCTCGGCGTCCAGGTGGTTGGTCGGCTCGTCGAGCAGCAGCAAATCGGGCTTTTCAAGCAACAGCCGGCACAGCGCAACCCGCCGCCGCTCGCCGCCCGACAGCCGCGCCACGTTGGCGTCCGGCGGCGGGCAGCGCAGTGCGTCGAGCGCGATCTCGATGCGGCGGTCGAGGTCCCAGCCGTCCTCGGCGTCGATCTTTTCCTGCAATTCCGACTGCTCGGCCAACAGCGCGTTCATCTTGTCGTCGTCCATCGGCTCGGCGAACTCCTCCGAGATCGCGTTGAACCGCGCCAATGCCGCCGTGAGCGGGCCGAACGCCAGCAGCACGTTCTCCGACACGCTCTTGTCGTCGTCGAGCTTCGGCTCCTGTTCCAGATAGCCGACGCGCACGCCCTCGGCGGCCCAGGCCTCGCCGCCATATTCGGTCTCGATCCCGGCCATGATCTTGAGCAGAGTCGACTTGCCCGCGCCGTTCACGCCGAGGATGCCGATTTTCACGCCGGGCAGGAACGACAGGGTGATGCCCTTGAACACCTCCCGCCCGCCGGGAAAGTTCTTGGTGACGTCCTTCATGACGTAGACGTATTGGTAGCTGGCCATGGCGCAGGCTCCTGCAGGCGAGTGTGACGCGATGTTTAGGGGTGCGCGGCCCGGCTCACAACTGGCCTCGCAGAGAATATGGTGCGCCCGGCAGGACTCGAACCTGCGACCAAACCGTTATGAGCGGTCCGCTCTAACCAACTGAGCTACAGGCGCCCCGGCCCTGCTTATCACGCCAGCGCTTCGGCCCTCAAGGCAGCGCGTGCGTTGGCAAGCTTAGCGCGCGCGACTATGGTCCGGCCACTTCCGAACAGCGCATGGGACCGCATGATGGACATCTCCAAGATACCACCCGGCAAGGACGCGCCGCACGACATCAACGTCGTGATCGAGATCCCGCAAGGCAGCCAGGTCAAGTACGAGGTCGACAAGGCCAGCGGCGCGATTTTCGTCGATCGCTTCCTGTTCACTCCGATGGCCTATCCGGCGGCATACGGCTTCATCCCCGGCACCCTCGCCGACGACGGCGACCCGGCCGACGCGCTCGTGCTCGCCCCCGCCCCCATGGTGCCCGGCGCAGTCATCCGCTGCCGCCCGATCGGCATGCTGCAGATGGAGGACGAGAGCGGCCAGGACGAAAAGATCATTTGCGTCCCGCACGACAAGATTCACACGCAGTATACCGAGGTGCACGCGATCGAGGACCTGCCGGCCATCACCCGCGCCGCCATCGAGCACTTCTTTACCCGCTACAAGGACCTGGAGCCCGGCAAGTGGGTGAAAGTGACGGGCTGGGCTGGGCGCGAGGCGGCGGAGGAGGTGATCCGCAGGTCGATCGCTGCAGTAAAGTCTTAGTCGTCGGCCGGTTGACGGCCAGAGCCATCATTGGCGTCGCCCATTATGACCGGTCGAGAATATAGCGGTATCGGCAGTTCTCGCCGCCGATCTCGGCTTCGAGGTGCCCGTCCCGCACGGTTCCAGACATCCTCGTCCGGCCGGTCTGGGTGGAAAACGTGCCGTCCGGCTGCACCATCGCTACCAAGCGGTTGTTGCCGAACCGGCGGACGATGGTGCTGTGACGAACACGGAGCGTCGGATCGCGGTAGGGACCGCATCGCCCGGCCTGGCTGATGGGCGTGGCTCGGCCCCGATAGACGCCATCGACCGACTCGCCACCGGCGACCGAAGCGATCGGAGCAGGCGCCGTGCTCACTGCCGCTGCGGCCTTCACGTCGGAAATGGCCTGCGGAGTCGAGCACCCGATGAGCAGGCCTGCAGCCAGCAAGCAGGGCAGGACATTCTTCAGCATGGCATGGCACCTTCGACCGCAGCGGCCAGCAAGTGAATGCCCGCAATGACGTTCCGTCAATGCCCCCGGCGCAACGGGGCCGTGCGCTTTGAACCCGTCCAGCCCGCCATCCGCGCCATCCGCCGCAGCCCCGCCCATTGCTGCTGGAAGTAGCTGCCGGTCGCCAATGCCTCCTCGGCCGAAGGATCACCGGTGCGGACATACGCCCGGGCAAAGTCGGCCGTGCCGAACAGCACGTCCCACCACGGCAGGATCGCGCCGTAGTTGGCGCTCTGTTGCCCGGCCGCCAGCACGCCGTGGTGCGAACGGTGGAACCGGGGCGACACCAGCAGCCGCTCCCCCAGCCAGCCGAACGACAGCCGCGCATTGGCGTGCGACAGGCTCTCGAGCAGCCGCAGCAGCAGCACCAGCAACGGGAACTGCATCGGCGGGATGCCGATCAGCAGACCCACGGCCATGAACCACACGAAGCCGATCAGGTCGTCGATGATGTGGTTGCGGTCATCGGACCAGAACGTCATCTGCCGCTGCGCATGATGCAGCGAGTGCAGCGCCCACCACCAGCCGAACATGTGCGAAAGCCGATGCCGCCAGTACTCCGAGAAGTCCAGTATCACAGCATACAGGAAAAACGTTAACAGATGATGACCGAGCAGCGCCGGCACCAGCCGCTCCAGGGTCGGCGGAATCCAGCCGTGATCCGACAGCCAGCCGTTCATGCCGACCTGGAGTTGGTAGAACAGCACGAACGTCACCAGCGGCAGCACGCCAACCCGAGAAATAAGAGTATACAAAACGTCCACCCAGACGGCTTTTTGGTCGGGCCAGCGCTCCACCGGGCGCCAGCGCTCCAGCGGCAAACAGATCGCGAAGGTTACCGCCACCTGCGCCGCGCCGTAGCAGGCGAACAGCGCCCAGCCGAACGCGATCTCCTCCCACTCCATCCCGCCGACCGCATATAAAACCGGCAGCAGCACCGTTTCTTGCAGCCATCCGGCCGCGAGGCTGAAGGGGTCCGTCATCGTATATCCGTCGTGAGGAAGATGCCGTGCGGCGAGCGTCCGACGCCGATCGACTGGATCGCGCCGGTCGCCGGGTCGAGCACGGCGACCTTCTGGATGAAGCGCTGGGTGATCCACAGCTTGCCGTCGGGCGCGAAGTCGATGCAGTCGGGGCCGCCGGGCACCCGGTAGCTGCGGATCAGGGCATAGGTCTCGGCATTCAGCGCCACGGTCGTGCCGTCCACCCGGTTGTTCACCCACAATGTCCGGCCGTCCGGCGACATGAACAACTGGTGCGCACCGCGCCCGGTATGGATGCGCTGCTCGACCCGACCATCGACCGGATCCACGACGGCAAAGTGGTCCGAGCCCATGTTGGCCACCAGCAGCTTGCCGTTATGCCAGATCACCCCGGCCGGAGTGGCGCCGACCTCGGCCGTCCACAGCACGGCCTGCCGCTTGATGTCGATCGCCGTGAGCCGGTTGGTCCCCTGCAGCGTCACATAGACCATGCTGCTGTCGGGCGAATACGCCAAATGGCTCGGCATCGAGCTGAGCGGATAGCGCTTCGCCAGCGTCATGCTGGCGGCGTCATAGATGTCCACCTGGTTACGCGCGAGGCCGGTGACGGTCAGCCATTTGCCATTCGGGCTAAACCCCAGTTGGTAGGGGTCGGCCATTGCCACCCGGCGCTTGATCTCGCCGGTCCCGGGGTCGAGGAACAGCACCTCGTTCGCCCCGGCGTCCCCCACCAGCAGGTCGCGCCCATCTGGGCTGAGCGCCACATGATGCGGCTCGCGCAGCACCGGGATGCGCCGCAATTCGGTCCCGCGAGCCATATCGAGCAGGCTGAGCGACGCGTCGCCGGAGTTCAGCACGATGGCGATGTCGCGCGTGCCGTCATGCGCCTTGGCCGCGCCCGTAGCAGACCCGGCCAGCAGGACGGCGATCGCCAGAAGCCTCCGCATTTCGCTTATCCCTTGTAAAGCACGGCGCTGATACTCTGAAACAAGTTAGCACACGCGCCTTTTTTGCGCCGCACCATTCTTTTGGCCGGGCGACCTGATGCAGCCGGGACACAACGGCGCGAGTAATGCGAAATAAGGCAAGCCGGCCGGTCCGATCACCTGTCCTTGATCGTCCGGGACAGCCGCATACCTTGCCATTATGCCGCCGCTTCGTGAGGGTGCTGCCATGTCAGGTGTCGTAACATTGCAAACGCGGGTTCTTGTAGTCGAGGACGAGTTCCTGATCCGTCTGACGCTTGTCGAGGCGCTCAGCGACGAGGGTTTCGAGGTGCTCGAGGCTGACACCGGCGACGCTGCCCTGTCGATCCTTCAATCCAGCCCATCCATCAGACTGCTGCTGACCGATATCCAGCTGCCGGGCTCGTTGAACGGCAACACGTTGGCGACCAAGGCCCGCGAGACCCTGCCGGACTTGCCGGTCATCTTCATGACCGGTCGCCTGGATGCAGCCGATGACGCGCGACGGTCGGAGCGCGACGTGTTCATCAGCAAGCCCTATACGCTCGTCGATATTTGCGAGGCGGCGAAGCGCCTCTCGGCGCTCGGTGCAGTCTAGCTCGATCGGCTCGCGAGGGCCGCGCCTCGAAAGCCTGCTCGACGCGCTGGCGTGACGACGGGTCTTAGCCTTCCCGCATCATTTCAGCTCAGCCTGCGGGAACGGCGCCGCATGCTCCAGCACGCGGGCGGCGCGCAGCACCAGGTCGTCCCGGTATAGCGCCGCCGCCAGTTGCACGCTGTTCGGCAGCCCGGCCGCAGTCAGCCCCATCGGCACGCTGACCGCGGGCTGCCGGGTCAGGTTGAACAGGGCGGTCCACGGCGCCCAGTCCCGCATCAAGGCGCGCGACGGGTCCAGGGTCGGAGCGTCGGCGAGGGACGGCGGACCCGGCACCGTCGGACACAGCACCAGGTCGAACCGGCGGTGGAACCGCGCCATCAGGTGTGCGGCTTCGATCCGCATGCGCTCGACCTGCACGAACGCCGCTGCCGACAGGCCGGCCTGCTCCGCCGCCACCTGCTCAATGCCGGCGTCGAGCAATTGGCGCTGTTCGGGCGACAGGCCATCGGCCAAAACGGCCAGCGCCACGCTCCAAACGCGGCCGAACGCAATGCTGGTGTCCGGCAGGCCCGGGTCCTCGTCGGCGATCTCGGCGCCCGCGTCGGCCAGGATCGCGGCGGCGCGCTCCACGGCGGCCACGCCGTCTGCGTCCACAGGCGCGTCGAAGCCGGGACGGCGCAGCACCGAGACGCGAAGGCCAGCCACGCCACGGTCGATGCCACAGCACCAATCGCGCGGATCATCCGGCAGGCTGAACGGGTCACGGCCATCGAACCGCGCCAGGGCGGACAGCATCAGCGCCGCATCCCGCACCGTTCGCGTGATCGGGCCAGCGACGGCGACGGCGCCGAATGCGCCGATCGGCCACTGCGGCACGCGGCCGAAGCTCGGTTTCAGCCCGACTGCGCCGCACCAGGCGGCGGGAATACGTATGCTGCCGCCCGCGTCGGTGCCCAGATGCAGCGGCCCGAACCCGGCCGCCGCTGCCGCCGCCGCTCCGGACGACGACCCGCCCGGCGAGCGCCGCACGTCGAACGGGTTGCGCGTGATCCCGTGCAGCGGACAGTCTCCCGGCGTCTTCCAGCCGAACTCCGTCGTCGTGGTCTTGCCGATGATCACGGCCCCGGCGGCCTTGAGCCCCAGCACCGCGGGCGCGTCGTCCGGCACGGCCTCGGCCGACGTCGTCCGGCTACCCCGGCGCGTGGGAAAGCCCGCCAGGTCCACGAGGTCCTTGACCGTGCAGGGCACGCCGTCCAGCGCACCCAGCGGACGTCCGGCGCGCCAACGCTGGGCGCTTTCTCCGGCAGCCTGCAGGGCGCGCGGGTTGAGCACGGCGAAGGCGTTCACCGCCGGGTTGTGCCGGGCGATGCGTTCGGTGATGGCCTGAAGCGCCTCGACCGGGCTCAAACGTCCGGTCGCGTAGTTCTCCAGCAGGGCTTCGGCCGACATCAGCGCCGGGTCGGTCATGGCAGCGCTCATGCTTGGGCGATCGCGGCGGACCAGGGCGACATCGCGTCGCTGATCCCGGTGCGCAGGCCGTCGCGGTCCTGGATCAGGTTGGGGCAGGCGAAGTTCACCGGCAGGACCGCATGCTCGACAACCTCCGTCGGCCCGTCCGCCCGCAGCGCGTCGAGCACGCTGTCCGGCAGGCGCTGGTCGGCGTGGACGGTCGCCGCGTCCGACACGTCGATGCGCGGGTGGTGCGCCGCCGTCTGCGGGTCCATGCCGAAGCCGTCGACGAAGGCCAGCATCTGCAGCACGGCCGCCAGGATACGGCGTCCGCCCGACGCGCCGGCCGCCAGCACCGGGCGGTCGCCATCGCGCAAGATAATGGGGCACATGTTCGTCAACGGCCGCTTGCCTGGCTGCAGCGAGTTCGCCTGGCCGGGCCGCGGGTCGAACCACATGACGCCGTTGTTCATCAGCACGCCGGAGCCCGGCAGCACCACGCGGCTGCCCATGGACGACAGCAGCGTCGTCGTCATTGCGACCATCGTGCCGTCGGCGTCGCATACGCTGATGTGCGTGGTGCAGCTCTCGGCGGCTTTCGGCTCGGCGTCGCCCAGGCCGGACAGGCGCTCGGCATAAGCGGCCTTCATCGCACGGGCCAAGGCCACGAACCACTCGGCGTCTGGCGCGGCGCCCGGCGGCGCCATGCCGTCCAGCACCCGCGCCAACGTCGGCGCAGCGGTGAGGCCGCCGGCGAGTTGCAGGGTGCGGCCGCTCCAAGCCGCCTCCTGGCAAGGCAACACGCGCGCCTCGCACCGGCGCAGGTCGTCCATGTCCAGCACGCCGCCCATCGCGGCCACGTCGGCGGCGAGGCTGCTCGCCACATCGCCCTCGTAAAAATCCCGCAGCCCGGCATGGGCCAGCCGCTCCAACGTGTCGCCCAAGCGCCCAAGCTGGAAAAATCCAGGATCACCCTGGTAGGGCGGCACCGGCGGCAGGCCGTCCGGCAAGTAGATGCGGGCACTTTCGGGATAGCGCCGCAACACGGCGGCGGAGTTCGCGACTTTGAGCGTGGTGAACCAGTCCTGCGGCAGCCCGCGCCGTGCCAGCGCGATGGCGGGCGCCATCAGCTCCCGCAGCGGCAGCGCGCCGAACCGTCCATGCAGATGCGCGTAGCCCGCGACGGCGGAGGGTACGGCGAACGACAGCGGGCCGTGGATGTTGGCGTCGCCCTCGACCTCCGGCCAGGTGAACAGGTCCGCCTTGGTCCGGCCGGTCAACTTGAAGTGCGTGGGATCGAGGCGGCCCGGCGCGCGCGGGCCGAAGTCCACGACCTCCGCCCGCGGCTGTCCGGCGCGGTGCACCAGCGCGAAGCCCACTCCGCCCAAGCCGCTGTTCCAAGGCTCGACCGCCGCCAGGGCCAGCGCCGTCGCCACCACCGCGTCGACCGCGTTGCCGCCGGCATCCAGCACCGCGACACCGGCCAGCGCCGCGTCCCGCGACTGCGACACGACCATGCCGCGCCGGCCCGCTGCCGCGGGTTTTTGCACTTGCCAATGCTGGGTCAGGTGTGGCGGCGGCACATAGGTCATGCGGTTCTCCGTAGTTCCAACCATGCTAAACTCAACTACTCCTTCCCAACCAGCGTTCCCAGTGACACAGAAGTGTCGCTAGACGCCTCTGCGCCCGAGTGCCAGCCGACACACTCCCATCCGAAAGGATCGATTCCGCATGACCAGCCGCCCCCGAGTCAGCTTCGTCGTCCCCGCCTACAACGAGGAGCGTCTGCTGCCGGCGTGCCTGGGCGCCATCCAAGCCGAGATCGACCGCAGCGGCTGCCACGCCGAAATCGTGGTGGTGAACAACGCCAGCACCGACGACACCGGACGCCTCGCCGCCATGACGCCTGGGGTGATCGTCGTGGACCAGCCGATCAAGGGCCTGGTGCAGGCCCGCAGCGCTGGATTCGACGTGGCGGAAGGGGAGCTCATCGCCAACATCGACGCCGACACGCTGGTCCCGCCCGGCTGGCTCGACCGCGTGCTGGCGGAGTTCGCCCGCAGTCCGAAGCTTGTCGTGCTGAGCGGGCCATATGACTACTACGACGTGCCGCTCCACCTCCGCGCCGCCGCCCGGGTGTTCTATGCGGTCGGGTTTGCGACCTATGTGTTCAACAAGCGCGTGCTGGGTGTGGGGTCGATGGTGCAGGGCGGCAACTTCGTGCTGCGGCGGGACGTGCTGGCGGGCATCGGAGGGTTCAGCGACCGCTTTACCTTCTATGGCGAGGACACCGACATCGCGAGCCGCATGAGCCGGGTCGGCGACGTCAAGTTCACCTATGCGCTGATGGCCAAATCGTCCGGCAGGCGCCTGCAGGGGGATGGGCTGATCATGACCGGGGTGCGCTACAGCGCCAATTATCTGTGGGCGACCTATTTCCGCAAGCCGTTCACCACGGCATGGAACGACTATCGTTGAGGCGGGGGCATTGAGGCGGTAGAGGCGTTCCATGATCGGCGTCGATTGGGGCACCAGCAGCTTCCGCGCCTATCGCCTGCGCGGGCGCGAGGTGACGGACCGGCGGACGCTGCCGCTCGGCATCCTGAGTGTGGCCGACGGGCGGTTCGAGGCTGCGCTGCAGGACGCCGTGGGCGCGTGGCTTGCGGACGGGGAGCGGCGCATCCTGCTGTCCGGCATGATCGGCAGCCGCCAGGGCTGGATCGAGGCGCCATACCTGCCCTGCCCCGCCAACATTGTCGATCTCGCGCGGGCGTTGATCCCGGTGCCGTTCGCGGGCGCGGAGGCGCTGTTGGCGCCCGGCTTGACCGCGAGCGACGCCTCGGGCGTGCCGGAGGTGATGCGCGGCGAGGAGGTGCAGATCATCGGCGCCGTCGACCCGGCCCGCAACGACACGACGGCCTGCCTGCCGGGCAGCCACTCGAAATGGGTGCGCGTCGTGGGCGGCGGGATCGAGGGCTTCAGCACGCATCTGACGGGCGAGGCGTTCGCGGCGCTGCGCGGCCACACCATCCTGGGCCGGCTGATGCAGCCGGACGCCGCGCCGGACCCGGACGCGTTCCGCCGCGGCGTGGCGCGCTCGGGCGATACGGGCGGGCTGCTGCACCATCTGTTCGGGGTCCGGACGTTGGGGCTGTTCGCCCAGCTCGGAGCGGACAGCGCTGCATCGTATCTGTCGGGCCTGCTGATCGGTCATGAGATCCGGGCAGCGGCGCCGTTGCACCCGAGCTCGCCCATCCTGCTGATCGGCGACGGCGCATTGTGCGCGCTGTATGCGCGGGCTATTGACCAATGTGGCGGCAGCTCGACGCTGGCGCCGAGCGACGCGGCGGCCCAGGGGCTGGCCTTGATCGGAGAACGAGCTGCATGGACGTCGCCGGGCTCCTGACCGCCTGCCCCCTGGTCGCCATCCTGCGGGGCATCCGGCCGAATGAGGCCGAGGCCATCGGCGACGCGCTGGTGGACGCCGGGCTGCGCATCATCGAGGTGCCGCTGAACTCGCCCGACCCGTTCGACAGCATTGCCCGCCTTGCGCGGCGATATGGGCCGGAGGTGCTGATCGGCGCCGGCACGGTGATGCGCACGGCCGACGTGGACCGCGTGGGAGAAGCCGGCGGCCGGCTGATCGTGACGCCGCACGCCGACCCCGTGCTGGTGCGCGCGGCCAAGGCGCATGGGATGGCGGCGATGCCGGGCTTCTTCACCCCGGCCGAGGCGTTCGCCCTGCTCGATGCGGGCGCCGACGCGTTGAAGCTGTTTCCGGCGGAGGCTGGCAGCCCGGCCATGCTGCGCGCCATACGTGCGGTGCTGCCGCCGGGCACGATGGTGTTGCCGGTTGGGGGCATGGACGGCGGCAGCATGGGCGCATGGCGGGACGCGGGCGCGGCCGGGTTCGGCATCGGCTCGGCGATCTACCGGCCCGGCGACACTGCGGCTACGGTTGCCGACAAGACGGCTGTATTGTTGGCGGCGATTGAACGCACCTGATCGAACCTCTGTCCGGAGACGTATTGCAATGCAGGACCTTACCGGCCGTGTCGTCTGGATCACCGGCGCCGGAACCGGGATCGGCCGGGCCATGGCGCTGGCGTTCGCCGAGGCCGGATGCCGCCTGGCGCTGACCGGGCGCTCACGCGAGACGTTGGCCGAGACGCATCGGCTGGTCGAGGCGGCCGGCGGCCAGGCCATGCTGGCGCTCGCCGACGTCGCCGACCCGCATCAGGTCACCCGCGCGCATCTGGAGGTCGTGGCTGCCCTGGGCGACGTGCAGATCCTGGTGAACAACGCCGGCACCAACGCCCGCAAGCGCCATTGGGCGGATCTGTCGATGGCCGACGCGGGCAACGTCGTCGACGTGAACGTCAAGGGGCCGTTCCAGTGCGCCATCGCGGTGCTGCCGGCCATGCGGGCGGCGGGCGGCGGGCTGCTGATCCACGTCGCCTCGGTCGCCGGGACCGGCATCTTCACCGTATCGGGGCCGAGCTACACCGCGTCGAAGCACGCTGCCCGCGCCATGTCGGCCACGATCAACGCCGAGGAGGGCATCCACGGCATACGCAGCGTATGCATCAACCCCGGCGAGGTCGCGACGCCGATCCTCGACACCCGGCCGCGGCCGCCCAGCGCCGAGGAGCGCGCGATCATGATCCAGCCGGAGGATATCGCCGCCGCCGCGGTGTTCGCCGCCCGGATGCCGCAACGGACCTGTGTCGCGGAGATGACGATTTCGCCGACCGACAACAATTTCTATCGTGCTACGGCGCACGCCATTGCTGGGATGACGCGCTGATGGATGCCCCGCTTGCACAAGGACTGCCGACGACGACCGTCGCTGTCGACACGCTGCAGGATTTCATCGCGGACATCTTCGTTGCGGCCGGGTGCGCGGCCGATGAGGCGGGACGGATCGGCCATCACCTGATTGGCGCGAACCTCACGGGTCATGACAGCCACGGGGTAATCCGGGTGCCGCGCTATGTGGAGTGGCTGCAAGAGGGCAAGGTCCGGGCCGGGCAGACGCTGACGGTGGTGACCGAGAGCGCCAACCATGCGGTGGTCGACGGCAACGTTGGGTTCGGCCAGACCATCGGGCCGCTCGCGGTCGACCTGGGGATCGGCAAGGCCCAGGCGGCGGGGCTGGCGGTGGTGACGTTGCGCAATTCTGGCCATATCGGCCGCATCGGCGGTTGGGCGGAGCGGGCGGCGGAGGCCGGTCTGGTGTCGATCCACTTCGTGAACGTCGGACTGGGTGAGATCGTGGCGCCATTTGGCGGGGTGGACCGGCGGTTCGGCACCAACCCGTTCTGCATCGGCGTGCCGCAGCCGGGTGCGCCGCCGTTGCTGCTTGATTTCGCAACCAGCATCGTGGCCGAGGGCAAGGTGCTGGTCGCCAGCAACGGTGGCAAGCCGGTGCCGCACGGTGCGCTGATCGGCCCCGACGGCGCGCTGTCCAGCGACCCGCGCACGCTTTATGGGCCGATCGAGAACACGAGCGTCCGCAACCCCGGCAATGGCGAGGGCGCATTGCGGGCGTTCGGCGATCATAAGGGGTCCGGCATTGCGTTCATGTGCGAAATTTTGGCGGGGTGTTTTGCCGGGAGCCCCACCGCGGGGCCGATCCCTGGGGCGAAGCGGGGCGGCATCGTGAACGGCATGCTGTCCATCTACCTCGACCCGCAGCACTTCGGCGCAGCCGGCTTTGCCGAGACGGCGCGGGAGTTTGCCGAGTACGTGAAGGCATCTCGCCCAGCGTCGCCCGGCGGCGAGGTTTTGGTGCCGGGCGATGCCGAAAGCCGCATGCGCGCGACGCGGCTGCGCGACGGCGTGCCGCTGCAGGTCGAGACCTGGGCCGCGATCAAGGCGACCGGTGTGAAGCTGGGTCTCTCGTCGCCGGTTTAGCCGTCAGTGAAGTATTCGGCGCGGGATCAGTCCTGAATGTCGACGACCGCCACCGCCGGGAGCCGCTTGCGCCGAGATCAACTCGGCAAAGGGACGGCCATGTTTGGTGACGACAACGCGCTCGCCGCGCGCCGCAGCGGCGGCAGCTTCGGCGAAACGAGCCTCGACCTCACGCATCGAGAGTTCCACGCCAGGTGCCCCAATCGTGGCGACGCGCCGTGTCAACCAAGGACAGAGACTAGCCAAGCCAATCCCATTTGCCCCTTGCTCCCTTCCTTCCGTCGTTGCGAGGAGCGTAGCGCCGCGGCAATCCAGCAGCCGCACGCACCAGTCCCCGGTTATGTGGTTCTGGATTGCCGCGCCGAAACCGGCTCGCAATGACGGCAAATTACCTTAGGGGCAGACTGACTCACCCCCACGCAATAAACCCGGGCCGGCCAGGCAATTTGGTCCACGTCCGGCCAGGTGGGTCGTCAGTCCAATGGTTTCTTTAGCAACAGCCAGACGCTCGGCTGATGCTTCGGGACTATGCGGGCAGGAACATGCCATTCCGGGTGCCGGCCAGGTGACCTGGCTAGGTCGTGACGTTCTCAACCGGCTCCAAATCAACACCAACCGAAAGCGTATGCTTGCCGCCGCCCAGCAGCAATCCGTGCAGCGGGCTCACATCCGCAAAATCCCGCCCCCACCCAAGCATCACATGCTGGTCGCCCACCACCAAATCATTCGTCGGATCGAGGTCGATCCAGCCGTATTCCGGACCAAGCCAACATCCGACCCAGGCGTGCGACACGTCCGCCCCGCGCATCTTCGCCTGGCCCGGCGCCGGCCGCGTGCGCACATAGCCCGAGACATACCGCGCCGGCAGCCCCAATGCCCGCAGCCCGGCAATCATCAAATGCGCGAAATCCTGGCACACCCCCGCCCGCATCTCCAACACCCTGACAACCGGCGTCGAAATCGTCGTGACCCCGGGCCTGAACCGGAATTCGCGGTTGATGCGGGACGTGAGATCAAGCAAGCCAGCCAGTACCGTCCGGCCCGGCGTAAAACTCGGCGCAGCCCAGGCGCGAACCTCGCCGCTCGCGGGCGCCATCTGGCTGCCGAAGGTGAACTCGGCCGCCTCGGTCGCCGCCGCAGGCCGCTGCGCCAGTTCGGCCACCTCCTCCCAGGACAGCGTGTCGCGCGGGTCCGGCGTCACCCGGCGCGCGACCTCAATCGTCGCATCGGTCGATACCTGCAGGCCGTCATGCGCGCTGCCCAGGAACAGCCAAGCGACCGAATTGCCGAAGTGATCCGTGCCCTCGGTCAGCCGCGAGGGCGCCGGGTCGACGTGCATGGCAAAGGAATGCACCCGCTGCCACGGCAGGCTGCGCGGGCGCAGATGCACCAGGTGCGCCGCAAGCTCCACACGGTCGGCATAGGCGTAGGTCGTCACGTGCCGCACCCGGAGGATCACGCGACCTCCAGGCCGATGGACTGCAGGGCAGGCAGCACCGCGAAGAACCGCCGGGTGACGCGGTCCGACAGCACGGTGGTATCGAACGCGATCGAACGCAGCAGCGGCGGTAAGGCGACGGCAGCGGCGGCGGGGTTGGCCGCCTGCATGACGCGTTCCACCAATGCGTCGCTGCGCCGCAGCAGGTCGCTGGCGCTGCGGGCCAAATCGTTCTCCGACGGGTCCGCCTGCTCCAGCAGCCGCGCCGCCTGCGTGAACTGATAGGCGAGCGCGCGCGGGTTGCTGATGTCCGACACGACCAGGTCCAATACCGGCGCCGGCTGCAGCGCCGACATGTAGCGTCCGCGGTAGGTGATTGCGCTGTCGCATAGCTCAAGCGCCATACTCAGCGCGCTTTCGATCCGGTCGGGCCGCTGGTCCAGAACCGTGGCGAGCATCGCGGCCGTCTGCTGCGCACGCTCGATCCGGCGGCCAAGATCGAGGAACAGCCAGCCGCCGCCGCGCACCATGCCCTCGGCGGCGACGCCGGCCACGGTCGTCGCCAGCCGCTGCAGCCCGGCCATCGCATGCACCAACCCGTCCAGGCCAGAGCGCGCCGCATCCGCACTATCCTGCCGCGCCGCGCGCAAAGCATGGGCAAACGCCGCATGCGTTTCGATGGTGAGCCGGTCGCGCAGGGCCTCGACCAGGCCGGCGACGCTATCCAGCTCCTGAACCAGCAAGCCTTGGCCCAGCATGCCGTCGGACTGCATCGCATCCCGCATCGCGTCGTCCAGATCGCCCCGCGCCTCGCCCGGCGCCAGCCCCGCGCCCGCCAGGCACGCGGTCACGACCTTGATCTCCGCGATCTCGCGCGGCAGCGGAGCGCCACGGGTGCGGCGCAGCAGCCCGGCCCGGCCCAGCCGCGCTTGCGTCTCCAGGCGCTCGACATAGCGGCCCAGCCAGAAAAAATCGTCCGCCACGCGGCTCGGCACGTCGCCAATGCTCCGGTGAATGGCCATGGCCGGCTGATGCGCCGGCTCGCGCCCATGGATGTCCTGGTTATCCTGACGCAGCACCCACACATCCTTGAACACCGCGCCTGGGGGTAACGCCTCCGTCACATGCTCGCCTGGACTCAGCACGCGTGCGAGCCCGCCCTGCATCATGCGCCAGTCCGTGCCGTCGTGCATCAAAAACAGGCGCAGGACCACGGGCCGCGGCGTGAGTCCGTCCGGCCCCTTGCACGGCGCCAGCGAGGGCAGCACCGGGTTCGACGCGATGAACTGCCATGCGCGGGCCGCGATGGCCTGCTCCAGCTTGAGCCGCGCGTCCGGCGTCAACCCTGCCAAAGCGATGGCCGGAGCCGCCGGGTTTAGCGCCGACCGGACGTTCCACCGCTTGAGGTCCTGGGTTATCGTGCGCTGCGCACCCTCGTCGGCCATCCACAGGGTCGGGATCGTGGCCAGCGCAAGCGTCCTGCCGAGCAGCTTGCGGCACAGCGCCGGTAGGAACGCGGCAAAGGCCGGAGCCTCGATCGCAGCCGCGCCGGGATGATTGAGGATCCGCACCGCGCCACTCCGGGCAGCGTCCAGCAGCCCGGTGATCCCGGCGCCGGGGCTGGAGGCAAGCTCCAGCCCATCCAGCGTGCCGCCCGGCACACGGCGCAGCAGCACGTCCACTTGCTGCAGGCCGCGCAGGGTTTTCAGGAATACGAAGCCGGACCGCACCGTGAGGTCCCGAGCCTGCACCAGGGCGCAGCCGAGGTCGCGCGACAACGCCAGGTGCTCGGGCCAATGCGGATCGTCGACGCCCGGGGTGAGCAGCGCCGCGAAGGGCATGCGCCCGTCGTCCGATGTTGCGGCGCCAGACGCTGCGGCACGGAGAAGCGCGTCCTGCCAGGCCTCGAAGAACGGCCGGAGCTGGCGCACCTGGGCGGGCCGGAACAGCTCCGGCAGCACGCGCGCGAGCAGGCGGCGGCTTTCGCGGGCA